>DXEU01000068.1 GCA_019114845.1 Candidatus Lachnoclostridium stercoripullorum
GTCAGCAACCAATTTCCTTAAGCGCGGAGTGCGCATCCACAGCGGAGCGTTTTTATTTAATAGGGAATGAAGTTTCCTATAAATAAGAAAAGCGTGTGAAATCTCTTCGATCTCACACGCTCTCTCCTCAGAGCTGCTGACGGGAATCGGACCCGTGACCTCCGCACTACCAATGCGACGCTCTACCGACTGAGCCACAGCAGCACTCCTTGTCGTTCGCCTCACGCGAACCTTAGATATAGTATCATGGAACCTTCAGATTGTCAACAAATTTTTCAAAATTTTTTTAATTAATTTTTGACCCCGGTTTTTCTTTTGATTTTCCCTGGTCTTCCCCGACGCGGGCCGGCATATAATAGAGTAAAAAATGCACGAGGTATCAAAACCTATGGCTGAAATGAATTACTTTTTCAGCAATACAGCTTCCACAGCTAACGGTATGGAAACTCCTGCCCAGAGTCAGGGCACCGGGCAGACCATGAACGGACAAATTGCAAACGGGCAGGCCGCCCCGGCTGCCGGCGGGTCCGCCGGCGCAGGTTCCCCCGGCGGCGGGGATTACGGCATCGCCCTGCCCATCGCCCCGCCGGACAGCGCGCCCGTGGCTCCGCTTCCCTCCACCCCCACCTTTCCCACGCCGACGCTGCCCACGCCCTCCCTCCCGTCCCCGGACTATCCCATGTTCCCCAACGTCCCCGGCGTCAGCAGCTTCAGCGAGACCCGTTTCCTGGTGGCCGCCGCCAACTCCTTCCCCGTCCGGCTGTCCGTGGACTCCTCCGTCTACGACACCAACGCCCGCTTTGGGACCGTCACCGGCCGGGGCTTCGTCTCCGACGGCTTCCACACCGTCACTGTGCGCCGGGCGGACGATCTGCGGGCCATCCTCTTCCAGAAGAGCTTCCCCTTCCGGGCGGGGGAGAAGACCACCCTGATTGTCATCGATTCCGGCCAGGGCGGCATGGATGTGACCCAGGTGAGCGACACCGGCTGCCGCAGCCTGCCCGCCGGGTCCGGCTGCTACCGGGTGGCCAATATGTCCTACGACGGCTCCGTCTACAACGTGACTCTCCCGGGGAGCGGCGTGATCTTCCGGGGCGTCGCCTACAACACCGTGACCTCCTTCAAGCAGGCCATGTGCGGCTCCTACCTCTTTGACGTCACCGGCGTCGCCTGCTGCGCCAGCCCCCGGGAGATCTCCGTCATCGCCTCCGCGGCCGCCGGATCCGGCGCGGTCTCCCCCAATCCGCTTCTGTCCGTCTCCGTGGAGATCCAGTCCGGCAAGAGCTACACCACCTACCTCATCGGCAACAGCTGGTCCGAGTACAGCCTGAGGGCCGTCACTCTGGAGGCGTAGAGCAGTCCACTCGCCTCACAGAATGCCCCGGTAGCTCTCCCGCAGCGTCTCGCAGGAGCCGGCCAGGCGTTCCAGCTCCTCGTCCGTCAGGGACAGGGTGAGGACGCTCT
Source organism: Candidatus Lachnoclostridium stercoripullorum (assembly GCA_019114845.1). GTDB lineage: Bacteria > Bacillota > Clostridia > Lachnospirales > Lachnospiraceae > Lachnoclostridium_A > Lachnoclostridium_A stercoripullorum. The sequence goes on from DXEU01000068.1 coordinate 1,465, forward strand.
GGATTCCATTTTTGTTGATGATGCAGGGAACCCCTGCGAACACCCCAGACTGGCCGTATTCGCCCTTCAGCATGGCGGATACGGTCAGTACGCTGTGCTCATCCCCCAGAATGGCCTTGGTGATCCTGGTCATGGCCATTCCGATCCCGTAGTAGGTGGCGTGCTTGGCCTCGATAATCCTGTAGGCCGCGCTCCTCACCTCCTCGGAAATCTGATCCAGATCCTCCTGGCACACCTTTCTGCTCCCATTCTCCCCGCAGAGGCTCAAAATCGGCTTGGTGGCCAGCATGGCCTGGCTCCAGGGGACAAATTCACTGTCCCCGTGCTCGCCGATGACGTAGGCGTGGACATTCCTGGGGTCCGCCTTCAGATATCCCCCCAAGAGATAGCGGAGCCTGGCCGTGTCCAGGGTGGTCCCGGTCCCCAGCACCCGCCTGGGGTTAAATCCGGACAGGTCGCAGGTGATCCTGGTCATAATGTCCACCGGGTTGGTGGCCACCAGAAAAATCCCGTTGAAGCCGGAGGCGGTCACCGGGTCGATGATGGACTGAAACACCGCCGCGTTCCGCTTCAGCAAGTCCAGGCGGGTCTCCCCCTCCTTCTGGGCTACCCCGGCGCAGATGGCCACGATATCCGCATCCTCGCAGTCCTCATAATCCCCGGCGTAAATTTTCATGTTGGAGGGGGCAAATGCCAGGCCGTGGTTCAGATCCATGGCCTCCCCCTCCGCCCGCACCCGGTTCACATCGATGAGCACCAGCTCGTCGCAGGCGCTCTGATTCAGCATGGCGTAGGCGTAGCTCATCCCCACCATCCCGGTTCCGATCAGCGCCACCTTCCTGTTGTCCACCTTCATGGCAAATCCTCCTTTTCTATTTCTATATGATTTCTATATGCGAAGGGCATGCCGCATCCTGCAGCACGCCCCTTTCCTTTCCTATTGTAACCGCTGGCGCACAATTTCATACGCCAAAACCCCCGCCGCCACGGAGGCGTTGAGGGAATCGATATCCCCCTTCATGGGAATCGCCGCCGTCATATCGCATTTTTCCCGCACCAGCCGGCTGACTCCCTCCCCCTCGTTTCCGATCACCAGACCGATGGGACCCTTCAGATTCAGGCGGTACATCACTTCCCCGCCCATGTCCGCGCACACGAACCACAGCCCCTGCTTCTTCAGCTCTTCGATGGTGCTGCCAAGGTTCGTCACCTTGGCCACCGGGGTGTAGTTCAGCGCCCCGGCGGACGTCTTTGCCACCGTGGCCGTCAGTCCCACCGCGCGGCGCTTGGGGATGATCACCCCGTGAGCCCCCGCCAGGTTGGCGGTCCGGATGATGGCGCCCAGATTGTGGGGATCCTCGATGCCGTCCAGGAGAAATAAAAACGGCGGTTCCCCCTTCTCCCTGGCCGCCTGGAGCATGTCCTCCACCTCGGCGTACTTGTAGGCGGCGGCGTAGGCCACCACCCCCTGGTGATGGCCGCCCCCGGAAATCTGGTCCAGGCGCTCCCTGGGCACAAACTGGATCACCGTGTCCTGCTTCCTGGCCTCCCTGAGGATGGACTGCACCGGGCCGTCCTTGCAGCCGTCCAGCACAAACAGGCGGTCGATGGTTTTCCCGGAGCGAAATGCCTCCAGAACCGCGTTTCTTCCCTCTATGGTCAATTCCTCATATCTCATTTAAAGTTCTCCCATCTTCTTTAGTCCCAGGCTGACTAACTCCGTCAGCCGCTCCAGCCGGCCGTTCAAATACAGCCAGCCCATCAGAGCCTCAAAACCCGTGGCCATGCGGTAGTCCCTCATGGTGGCATGCTTGGCCATGGTGGCGGATTTGGCATTTCTCCCCCGCCGGTAGACGGCCTGCTCCTCCTCCGTCAGCTCCTCCTCCAGCAGCATGTACATCTTCGCCTGGGCCTCCGCCTTCACCAGCCCGGCAGTCATGCGGTGCATCTTGTTCACCTGGGTGTTGCCTCGGTTCACCACCCGGGTCCGGATGACCAGCTCATAGACCGCATCCCCCAGATAAGCCAAAACCAGAGGAGAGTACCCATTGGGGTCCCTCTCCTCCAGCATCAGAAGTTCCTTGCAGCGGGAGATCAAGCTCTCTTCCATTTGACTCCCTCTCTCGTATCCTCCAGAATAATTCCCTTTTCCAGCAGCTCCCCGCGGATCTGGTCCGCCAGGGCAAAATTCTTATCCTTGCGGGCCTGCTGCCTTCTGGCGATCATCTCCTCGATGTCGGCGTCCAGCATCTCCTCCTTCGTCTCCGTGATGATGCCCAGGACGTCGCACAGCTTCACGATAATGTCCCGGATCTCCGTCACGTAGGCCGCCGTGCTCTCCCCCGCCGTGGAGTTGGCCAGCTTCACCAGCTCGAAGATGGCGGAGATGGCATCCGCGGTGTTGAAGTCGTCGTCCATGGCCGCCTCAAACTTCTCCACCAGGCCCTTAGCCTCCTTCAGGCTGTCCTTCTCCTCCCCGGTCATCTCCCCGGCCTTCGCCGTCTTCAGGAAATCATCCAGGCGGGAAACGCAGTTGCGGATTCTCTCCAGGCCATTCTTGGAGGCCTCCATCAGCTCCGCGCTGAAGTTCAGAGGGCTTCTGTAGTGGGCGCTGAGCATGAAAAAGCGGAGCACCTGCAGATCGTACTTCTCCCCGATCTCCCGCACGGTGAAGAAGTTGCCCAGGGACTTGGACATCTTCTTATTATCAATGTTCAAAAATGCGTTGTGCATCCAGTAGTTGGCAAAGGGCTTGCCGTTGGCCGCCTCGCTCTGGGCGATCTCATTCTCGTGGTGAGGGAAGATCAGGTCCTCGCCGCCGGCGTGGATGTCGATCTGGTCGCCCAGATACTTCTTGGACATCACAGAGCACTCGATGTGCCAGCCGGGACGGCCCTGGCACCAGGGGGACTCCCAGTAAGGCTCCCCCTCCTTCTTCGGCTTCCAGAGCACGAAGTCGGCGGGATCCTCCTTTCCCTCCTCGCCGGTCACCTTGATCTCCCGGAATCCAGACTGGAGATCGTCCAGATTCTTGTGGGACAGCTTGCCGTAATCCTTGAACTTCTTCACGCGGTAGTAGACGGTGCCGTCCTCCGCCCGGTAGGCGTACCCCTTCTCGATCAGGGTCTCGATCATCTCCAGCATGCCGCAGATCTCCTCCGTGGCCAGGGGATGGGTGGTGGCGGGCTTCACATTCATGGCCGCCATGTCCTTCTTGCACTCCGCGATGTAGCGCTTGGAAACCGTGTCGGCGTCCACCCCCTCCTCGATGGCTTTCTTGATGATCTTGTCGTCCACGTCGGTGAAATTGGACACGTAATTCACCTCGTAGCCCTTGTACTCAAAGTACCGGCGCACCGTGTCAAACACGATCATGGGGCGGGCGTTGCCTATGTGGATCAGATTGTAGACCGTGGGGCCGCAGACGTACATCTTCACCTTTCCCGGCTCCAGGGGCACAAACTCGTCTTTTCTTCTGGTCAGTGTATTATAAATTTTCATAATGTTCTCCTTTTCTCTCTGTTTTCTGTCCGGGGTTCTTGTCTGCTCACTCGTCCCTCGCGGGACAGCCTCCGCATCCCCCGCATCCGGACGGCGCCATCCGGTCATAGTAACAGTTGTCCTCCACCGTGGTCAGCAGGGCGATGGCTGTGGCGGAAATTCCCTCTCCCGCCCCCGTAAATCCCAGGCCCTCCTCGGTGGTGGCCTTCACCCCCACCTGCCCCGGGGCAATTCGGAGCGCCGCCGCCATGTTGGCCCGCATCTCCTCCCGGTAGGGCGCCAATTTCGGGCGCTGGGCGATCACCGTGGCGTCAATATTCTCGATCACATACCCGTTCTCCTCCAGAAGCTTTCCCACTTCCTCCAGGAGACGGACGCTGGAAATCCCCTCATACCGGGGATCTGTATCCGGGAAATGCTGACCGATATCCCCCAGAGCCGCCGCCCCCAAGAGGGCGTCCATCACCGCGTGGATCAGCACGTCCGCGTCGGAGTGGCCCAAAAGCCCCTTCTCATAGGGGATGGTCACCCCGCCCAGGACCAGCTCTCTCCCCTCCACCAGGCGGTGCACGTCATATCCCTGTCCAATTCTCATATCCGTTCCTCCATCTATGTTCTGTCCATTTTATCCCGTCAATCCGCTGCCTCTCCCGGTCCGCTCTTTCCCTCCCGGGTCAGACGATCACCCGCATCTTCTTCTGAACACAGTGCAGATGAATGTCCTGCTGCATCTGGCAGCTCTCCCCGTCCGCATGGACCGCCATGGGCCGCTCCAGGTGGATGGCCGCCTCCCTGCAGCTGTAGCGGCGGACGCCGGAGCGCCTGTTCTTCCGCCCCAAAAAGGCGTCCAGCAAAATCTGGATCAATCGGACTCTGCTGGCCGTGTGCACCACGCAGACGGACAGCAGGCCGTCGCTGCAGTCCGCCTCCGGCGCGAAGCGGAAGCCGCCGCCCTCAAAGGGGTGTATGTGGGCGGAGATGAAGCAGATGTGGTTGAACTCCACCTTCTGCACCCCGTCCAGAATCAGGTAGCCCTTCACCGGCCGCAGCCGCAGGATCTGCCAGAGCCCGGCGGCGATGTAGCGCACCTTGCCGCGGAACATGCGGGCCAGCCCCCCGTAGAGCAGACTGTGGCAGATGGCCGCGTCCAGGCCGATTCCGGCGCTCACCACAAAGCGGCGATGGCAGACCTCCCCCTCGCCGTAGGAGAGCACCCCGTAGTCCACCAGCCTCTGATACCGGGCGCGGCGGATCTTCCTCATCCCCCGCCTGGGACTCTTCGGCAGCCTGAGGCTCCTGGCAAAATCATTGCCGGATCCCCCCGGTATATACCCGAGGGTCACCGGCCCGTTGAAACTCAGACCGTCCACCACCTCGTTCAAGGTGCCGTCCCCGCCGGCCACGACGATCACCTTCGGATCCCGGTTCCCCTCCGTCAGCTCTCCGGCGATGGCCCGGGCATCCCCCGGCCCATGGGTAAAATAAGCCTCGTACTCCTCACAGGTACGGCTCAGCATCTTTTCCAGTTTTCTCCAGATCCGAAATCCCCTTCCCCGGCCGGAATCAGGATTCACGATGAAATAATACATGGGAAT
>DXEU01000069.1 GCA_019114845.1 Candidatus Lachnoclostridium stercoripullorum
AAAGCCGCCCTGACGGCCCTCGCGGTTCCCGTCTCTCCCGTCGCGGTTGAATCCGCCCTGACGGCCCTCGCGGTTCCCGTCTCTCCCGTCGCGGTTGAATCCGCCCTGACGGCCCTCGCGGTTCCCGTCTCTTCCATCCCGGTTAAAGCCACCCTGTCCGGAAGCCGGACGTCCGTCTCTTCCCTGGCGCTCCCCGCCCTGGCTTCCCTCTGTTCCGGCAGCTCTTGTCTGCTGGCCCTGGGGCCGCGCAGGCCGGTTCTTCATCTGCTGAGAATTCTGGGGGCGGAACACCGCCGCAATCTTCTTCTTCGGCGCATCCGCCTTCTTATCCTCTTTATTTCCATCTGCCGGCTTCTCCTGGCCGCCCACGGCCTTCTTCACCAGCGCAATCTGCTCATCCGTCACGTTAGACAAGTTGCTCTTCACCTCCGTGTTATTCTTCTGTAATATATCCAAAACCTCTTTGCTGCTCTTTCCCACTTCCCGGGCCAGGTCACTCACTCTCATACTCACTGCCTCCGTTCAAATTCAACTGCTTCACCATCGCCTTCGAAAGGCCCTCGTCCAACACCGCCAGGGAGGCGCGAAATTCCTTCCCCATGGCGTGGCCCAGCTCTTCCTTTCCTCCGAAAAAGTAGATTGGAACTTTATAGTAAGCGCACATGTTGGCAAACTGCTTCTTCGTGTTCTCGGACGCCTCCGCCGACACGATCACCAGCCATGCCTTTCCCGTCTTGACCGCCTTCTCTGTGGAAAATTCACCGCTCACGGTTTTGCCCGCCTTTGTCGCCAGACCGATCAGGTTCAGCAGCTTTCTGTTATTTTCCAAGCTCGCCCATCTCCTTCTCCAGTCTCTCGTACACCTCCGCCGGCACCGCCATCTTGAAGGAGCGGTCCAGCCCGCGGCTCTTTTTCGCCTTCAGGAAACAATCCATGGACGGGCAGAGATAGGCGCCGCGGCCGTTCTTCCTGCCGGTGGCGTCCAGAACGATCTCGCCCTCCGCCGTCTTAAGGATCCGGATCATCTCCCTCTTATTCTTCATCTCTCCACAGCCGATACACTGCCTGAGCGGAATCTTCTTTACACTCACTGATTTTCACTTCCCATTCTACTGATCCTGATAGTCGTCTTCGTAATCTTCCCGGTAGTCTCCGCCGTATGAGTCGTCATCCTCCGGCCCGTCGTAGGGGTCCTCATCCCCGTAGGAGTCCCCGCCGCCGTAGGAATCCACATCCTGGTATCCCTCGTAAGCGCCTTCCTCCCTGTCGTCCAAGCCCAGCTCGTCGAACAGGCCCATCTCTCTGGCCTGGGTCTCGCTCTTGATGTCGATCTTGTAGCCGGTGAGCCGCGCCGCCAGCCTGGCGTTCTGTCCCTCCTTGCCGATGGCCAGGGAGAGCTGGTAATCCGGCACGATCACCTGCGCCTCCTTCTCATCCTCGTCCGCCACCACGCAGATCACCTTGGCGGGAGACAGGGCGTTCTCGATGAGGAAGGCGGGGTTGTCGTCCCAGTTGATGATATCGATCTTCTCGCCCCGCAGCTCGTTCACGATGCTGTTGACTCTGGCGCCGTTGACGCCCACGCAGGCTCCCACGGGATCCACGTTGGCATCATTGGAGGAGACGGCGATCTTGGTGCGGGAGCCGGCCTCCCTGGCGATGGCGCGGATCTCCACGATGCCGTCCTTCACCTCGGCCACTTCCTCCTCAAAGAGGCGCTTCACCAGATCCGGATGAGTTCTGGAGACCGACACTCTGGGGCCCTTGGGGGTGTCCTTCACCTCCAGGATATACACCTTGATGCGGTCCGTGGGGCTTAACACCTCCCCCTTCACCTGCTCGGACTCATTTAAAATGGCGTCCACACGGCCCAGGTTGATGCTGATGTTGCGCCCCAAGAAGCGGGTCACCGTTCCGGTCATCACTTCTTTTTCCATGCTGAAATACTCTTTGTAGAGGACTTTTCTCTCCTCCTCGCGGATCTTCTGGAGAATGACGTTCTTGGCATTCTGGGTGGCGATGCGCCCGAACTCCTTGGACTTGATGGGCACATGGACAATGTCCCCCACCTCGTACTTGGGATCCATCATCTTCGCCTCCGCCAGGCTGATCTGCAGCAGCGGATCATTCTCCTGGGGATCCATCTTCTCCACCACTTCCTTCTCCGCGTACACGGAGAAATCTCCCGTCTGGGGGTTGATATTCACCTTCACGTTGTCCGCCTTGCCAAAGTGGTTCTTGCAGGCTGTCAGAAGAGAATTCTCGATGGCTTCCAGCAGGGTCTCCTTGCTGATATTTTTCTCCTTCTCCACCTGTTCCAGCGCTTCCAGCAGTTCCTTATTCATCTTTCTTCATCCTCCTATTTCCTCTTAGAAATCGAATGCCAACCGGATCAGCGCGATCTCCCCGCGCTCAAACACCAGTTCCTCTCCCTCTTCCTCTATGGTGACTGTCTGTTCGTCGTAGGCCTTCAGAACTCCGGTAAAGTCCTTTCTCTTGTCCCGGGCCCGGTACAGCTTCACGTCCACGTCCTTTCCCAGGCTTCTGGCAAAATCCTTCTCCTTTTTGAGAGGTCTTCCCAGCCCCGGTGAACTCACCTCCAGGATATAGCTCTCTGTGATGAAATCCTCTTTGTCCAGCCAATCGCTCAAGCGCCGGCTGACGATCTCACAGTCGTCGACGGAAATACCGCCCTCCTTATCCACGTAGGCCCGCAGATACCAGGTACCGGCCTCCTTCACCCACTCCACGTCCACCAGCTCGAACTGATGCTCTTCCATGATGGGAATCAGAAACCGCTCTACCCTTGCCACATAATCTTCTTTTCTTGCCAAATTCCCCACCGCCTCTCCGACCAGACTTTCCCGCTTATCGCGCAAACAAAAGAGTGGGCGTTTACCCACTCTCTATCGTCAGTCTATCATGTTATCATGTCAAGTATAACACCCAAAGGCGGGAAATGCAAGGTTTTTTGCGTATTTTCTTGCGGTTCCAGGCGTCCCTAAGCCGCTTTCCAGGTGAGGGTGATCACCGTCCCCTCGTCCGGACGGCTGTCCAGGTTCACGGCGGCCCCCAAAAAGGCCGCCCCGTGCTTCACGATGGAGAGGCCCAGGCCCGTTCCGCCGATGGCCTTGGAGTGGCTCTTGTCCACCCGGTAGAAGCGCTCGAACACCCGCTCCTGGTGCTCCTTGGAGATGCCGATGCCCGTGTCCGCCACCACCAGCTGAATGCCCCTCCGGTCCCGCCGGACACGGACGATGACGGAGCCGTTGTCCCGGTTGTATTTCACCGCGTTGTCGCAGAGGTTGTAGATCACCTCGTCCAGGATCAGGCGCACGCCCCGGATCTTCACATGCTCCCCCAGCAGCTGGAGGTTGATGCTCCTCTTCTTCGCCGGCTCCTCCAGCCGGTCCAGCACCTCCTCGGCCATCTCGTAGAGGTCGATCTCCTCCTTGTCGTAGGGGATTCCCCCCTCGTCCAGCTGAGAAATCTTGATGATGTCGTTTACCAGGACGATCAGGCGCTGGGACTCCTCAAAGATCTTCCCCGCAAAGCCCGGTACATCCTCCGGCTTCACGAATCCGTTCTTGATGATCTCCGCGAACCCGGAGATGGAGGTGAGGGGCGTCTTCAGCTCGTGGGAGACATTGGCGGTGAACTCCCGC
>DXEU01000070.1 GCA_019114845.1 Candidatus Lachnoclostridium stercoripullorum
TGTATTCTTCCCGGCTCCTCAGCACATCCACATCGTATTCGGACCTATGGTGGAATTTGTACGCAACGCAGTGGACGAACATCTGGAAAGTAGATAGGAGGTCAGACATATGAACAGAGAAAAGCATATCATCACTATCGCAGGCGCAGGCAGCGCCAGAGTCCCAGCCCTGGTGGGAAATCTCATCGAAATGAAGGAGCGATTCCCTCTCAGCAAGATCATCTTTTTTGACATAGATAATGAACGCATGGGGAAAATGGAAGCCTACGACCGGCTGGTTTTAAAGACATTCTGGCCGGAGGTGGAGGTGGTTTTCACCACGGATATGGATGAGGCCTACTCTCATACCGACTTTGTGTTCTGCCAGATGCGGGTGGGGAAGGGAGAGATGCGCAGCTATGACGAGAAACTCCCCCTCAAATACGGGCTGGTAGGCCAGGAAACCTGCGGCCCAGGCGGTTTTTCCTACGGCATGAGATCTCTTGGCGCCATGAAGGAGATGGTGGAGAAAGTTCGCTCCTATTCCAAAGACACTTGGATCCTCAATTACACCAACCCGGCGGCGATTGTGGCCTACGGCCTGGAGAGGATGTTCCCCGACGATAAACGGATCTTGAACTTATGCGATCAGCCGTTTTCCCTCATGAAATCTTTCGCGAAAATTCTGGATGTTCCCCAGGAGCAGCTGAGGGCCCGCTACTTCGGACTGAACCACTTCGGCTGGTTCACCGACCTGTTTGATATCAGCGGAAAGAATTATTTTGATCAGTTAAAGTCTTATCTGAGAGATCATAATTTCAAGCCTTTCAACGCGGAGCAGCGCGCAAAGTCCTGGCTGGATACATATGTGCGCGTCAACAAATACCTGCAGTATTTTGATGAATATGTGCCTACCACATATCTTCAATACTACATGTTCCCCGATGAGATCGTGGCCGAGAGCGATCCCAACTACACCCGCGTGGATGAGGCCCGGGATACCCGGGAACGGGAAGTATTTGAGACCTGCGCTCTGGCCGAGGGCAAAACTTCCATGGACGGAATTCCCATGCTGAGCAATCAGGTGTTCGGAAAACTCATGGTGGAAGTGGCCGAATCCATCGCTTACGACCTGCACAACGAGTTTATCGTTCTGGTAAAAAACAATGGGTTGATCCCCAATTTTGAAGAGGATGCCATCGTTGAGGTCGCAGGCACCATCGGAAAGGGCGGAGCCCAGGGGTATTATTTCGGCGAGATCGGAACCTTTTACAAGGGGCTGATGGAGAATCAGTACGCCTACGAAAAATTGACCGTGGAGGCCTTTATGGAAAAGAACTACACAAAGGCTCTCCAGGCACTCACCTTAAACCGCACCGTGATCAACCCCCAGAAGGCCAAGGCAATTCTCGACGATTTTCAGGCGGTTTCCGCTGACTACTGGACGCTCCGCTGATATCCTCCTACCGGCCTTCCTCCCCCAGGGTGTACCGCAGCTTCTCCAGGTCGTAGGGGGTGGTCTGGTACACGTAGTAGTTCAGCCAGTTGGAGTACACACAGTTGGAGTTGGCCCGCCAGGTTAGCAGGGGGAGCCTGGCAGGGTCGTCGTCCGGATAGTAGTTCACCGGCACATTCGGGTTCAGATTTCTCCCCACATCCCGCCGGTACTCCTGGTCCAAGGTCACCCGGTCGTACTCAGAGTGGCCGGTGATGAAGATCCGGCGTCCCCCGTCGCCGATGATCATGTAGCTGCCGGCCTCCGGGCTGCTGGCCACCACCTGCAGCCGGGGCTCGGCGGCGATGGCCTCCTCGTCAAGGCCCGTGTAGCGGGACTGGGGAACGTAAAACACGTCGTCCATGCCTCTGGCCAGCAGGACCTTGCGGTGAAGGAGCTCGTGGCGGTACACGCCGCTCAGCTTCTTCTCCAGCATCACCTTCTGGATGCCGTAGTGATAGTACAGGCCGGCCTGTGCCCCCCAGCAGATGTGGAAGGTGCTGAACACATGGCTCTTGCTCCACTCCATGATGTCCGCCAGCTCCTCCCAGTAATCCACCTCCTCGAAGGGCATCTGCTCCACCGGGGCGCCGGTGATGATCATGCCGTCAAATTTTCGGCCGCGGATCTCCCGGAAACGCTTGTAATACTTGTTCAGGTGGGATACAGGCGTATTCTTGGACACGTAACTCTCCACACACAGCAGGGTGACGTCGATCTGAAGGGGGGTGTTGGAGAGGGCGCGCAGCAGCTGAAGCTCCGTCTCCTCCTTGGTGGGCATCAGATTCAGAATCACAATATACAGAGGGCGGATGTCCTGGGTCACGGCCCGGTGTTCGTCCATCACAAATATATTTTCGTTCTCCAGGATCGCCTTCGCGGGCAGATCATTCTGTACCTTTATAGGCATATCGGCATTTCTCCTTCTACTCTCATTTTCACGGATTATCTCTCCTGCGTCATGTTTCTGATGATAACATACAGAAGGCCAGGAATCAACCGCGGAATTTTCCCTTGTCCCCCAGCTGGACTTTTGCTATACTTGACATAATATTCAATACTGACGAGGAGGAACATTCATGGACAATCACTACAGCATCGAAACAAAATGTATCCACTCTGGCTGGAACCCGGGAAACGGGGAGGCGAGACAGATCCCCATCTACCAGTCCACCACCTTCAAATACGACTCTGCCGACGAGATGGGCAAGCTCTTTGACCTGGAGGCGAACGGCTATTTTTATACCCGTCTGCAGAACCCCACCAACGACGCGGTGGCGGCCAGAATCGCCGACCTGGAGGGGGGTGTGGGCGCCATCCTCACCTCTTCCGGACAGGCGGCCACCTTCTTCTCCATCTTCAACATCTGTGAAGCCGGCGGACATATCATCTGCACCTCGGAGATCTACGGCGGCACCTTCAACCTGGCCGGGGTCACTTTGAAGAAAATGGGCATCGACTGCACCTTCGTCAGCGCCGACGCCGACGACGAGGAGCTGGACGCCGCATTCCGCCCCAACACCAAGCTGGTCTTCGCCGAGTCCATCTCCAACCCAGCCCTGGTGGTTCTGGACATTGAGCGGTTTGCCAAGGCAGCCCACCGCCACGGTGTGCCCCTGATCGTGGACAACACCTTCGCCACCCCCGTAAACTGCCGTCCCTTTGCCTGGGGCGCCGACATTGTCACCCACTCCACCACCAAGTACATGGACGGCCACGCCGTGCAGGTGGGCGGCTGCATCGTGGACAGCGGTAATTTTGACTGGGAGGCTCACGCCGACAAATTCCCCGGCCTCACCACCCCGGACGAGTCCTACCACGGCATCACCTACACGAAAAAATTCGGCAAGCTGGCCTACATCACCAAAGCCACGTCCCAGCTGATGCGGGATTTGGGAGCCATCCCCAGCCCCATGAACTGCTATCTCCTGGGGGTGAACTTGGAATCCCTTCCCCTGCGGATGGAGCGGCACTGCTCCAACGCCCTGGCCATCGCAAGGCATCTCCAGGCCCACGAAAAAATCGCCTCCGTCCACTATCCGGGACTGGAAGGCGACAAATATTACGAGCTGGCCAAAAAGTATATGCCCAAGGGCACCTGCGGCGTCATCTCCGTGGAGGTGAAGGGCGGCAGGGAGGCCGCTGTCCGCTTCCTGGACAGCTTAAAGCTGGCCTCCATCGCCACCCATGTGGCGGACGCCAAGACCTGCGTCCTCCATCCCGCCAGCCACACCCATCGCCAGCTCACCGACGAGCAGCTGCGGGAGGCCGGCATCTCCGCAGGTCTGATCCGCATGTCCGTGGGCATTGAAAATGTGGACGACCTCATCGCCGACATCGATCAGGCCTTAGCTCAGGCCTGACCCAACAGCTTTAAAAAATCTTCCTCCGACAGGATGGGAATTCCCAGCTCCCTGGCCTTCTTGTTCTTGGAGGAATTGGAGTTCACATCGTTGTTGATCAAATAGGAAGTTTTGGAGGTGACGCTGCCGGCAGCTTTGCCTCCATTTTTTTCGATCAGGGCCTGCAGCTCCTTGCGGTTGGCAAAATGCTCCACGCTCCCGGTGATGACGAAAGTCATCCCCGCCAGGGGCTTCTCCCCCTCCTCTTCCTCCTCCGTCTCAATGGTCAGCTCCGCCAGCAGCCGATCCACCATCCCATTGTTCTTCTCGCTGGCAAAAAACGCCGTCCAGGCCTCCGCCAGCACGTCCCCGATCCCGTCAGCCCTCGTCAGCTCCTCCCTGGAAGCATGGCGCATGGCGTCAAAATCCGAGTGAAAATGCCGGCACAGCACCTTGGCGTTGGCCAGACCAATGCCGGCGATCCCCAGACCGTAGATCAGCCGGGGAAGGGTGGTCACCGAGGCCTTCTTCGCCGCGGCGATGAGATTTTCGTACGATTTCTCCCCGAATCCCTCCATCTCCACAATGGCCTCCCTGTGCCGGTCCAGATGGAACATGTCGCTGTACTCGTGGATGAATCCCGCGCCGATAAACTTCTCCAAGGTGGCCTCCGACAGGCCGTCGATGTTTAAGGCATCCCGGCTGGCGAAGAGGGCGAAGCTCTTGATCTTCTTGGCCTGGCAGTCCGGGTTGATGCAGTAGAGAGTCTTCACCTCGTTGAGATCCCGGATCTCCGTGGCGCCGCCGCACACCGGGCAGGTCTCCGGGATGTCTCTCACGCCGCTGCGAGTCAGATTGTCCGCGATCTGGGGAATGATCATGTTGGCCTTGTAGACGGTGATCCGGTCTCCGGCCCCCAGCTCCAGATTCTCCATGATGCTGATGTTGTGGACGCTGGCCCGGCTCACCGTGGTGCCCTCCAGCTCCACCGGGTCGAAGACGGCCACCGGGTTGATCAGCCCCGTCCGGGACGCGCTCCACTCGATATACTGGAGGGTGGTCTCCTGGATCTCGTCCGCCCACTTAAAGGCGATGGAATCCCGCGGGAATTTGGCGGTGCGCCCCAGGGACTCCCCGTAGGCGATGTCGTCGTACAGCAGCACCAGGCCGTCGGAGGGGATGTCATTTTCCTTCACCGCCTCCGCAAACTGATGAACCGCCTCCGAGAGGGTTGCCGCCGTCACGCTCTTCCACTCCACCGTCTCAAACCCCTGGCTCTTCAGCCAGAGAAACTGTTTCTCCCTGGAGTTCTCAAAGTCCACTCCCTCCGCCCGCACCAGCGAAAAGGCGAAGAAATGCACATTCCTCTTTGCGGTGATCTCATTGTTCAGCTGGCGCACGGAGCCGCTGCAGAGATTTCTGGGATTCTTGTAGCGGGCATCCGCGTCGGCGATCTCCCCGTTGATTTTCTCAAAATCCGAATACTTGATCACCGCCTCGCCCCGCAGCACCAGCTGCCCCTTGTAGGCGATGTTTAGGGGGACGTTGGCGAACACTCTGGCATTGTTGGTGATCACCTCGCCGATCTCCCCATTTCCCCGGGTCACAGCCTTCACCAGGGTCCCCCCCTCGTAGGTGAGCACCACCGTCAGGCCGTCCATTTTCCAGGAGAGAAGCCCTCTCTGATCCCCCAGCCACTCCCTGAGCTCGTCCACGCTCTTGGTCTTATTTAAGGACAGCATGGGGCTCTCGTGGGCCTCCTTGGGCAGCTCCCCCAGCACCTGGTAGCCGACACTCTGGGTGGGGCTTCCCGCCAGCACCACCCCCGTCTCCTTCTCCAGGGCCGACAGCTCGTCGTAGAGGGCGTCATACTCATAGTTGCTCATGATTTCCCGGTCTTCCTGATAGTATGCCTTTCCGGCCTCGTTGATGATCCGGATCAGCTCTCTGATCCGTTTGATCTTGTCCTCCATATGCGTTTTCCTTTCCCGGTTTCTACCTGCTCCTCAGACCTCTGCGGCCTTCTTTCCCGGCCGCCCGGCCTGCTGTCCGAATCCCCCAAGAGCCGCTCCAGCTCCTTTTTCTCCTCGCCGGTGATCTCCCGGTAAGCCCCGGAAGCCAGATCCCCCAGGCGGATGTTCATGATTCTCACCCGCTTCAGGGATACCACCCGATATCCCAGGGCGTCGCACATCCGCCGGATCTGGCGGTTTAAGCCCTGGGTGAGTGTGATGCGGAAGGTATATCCCCCCGTCTTCTCCACCTTGCAGGGGCGGGTCACTGTGTCCAGAATCTCCACCCCGCTCCTCATGCGGTCCAGGAATTCTCCTGTGAGGGGCTGATTGACCCGAACCACATACTCCTTCTCATGATAATTGCTCCCCCGGAGAATTTTATTCACGATTTCCCCGTCGTTGGTCATGAGAATCAGCCCGCTGGAGTCCTTGTCCAGGCGGCCGATGGGGTAAATCCGCACCGGATAATGCAGAAAATCCACGATATTCTCCGCCCTGTCCTTGTCGGAGGTGGTGCAGACAATCCCCCTGGGCTTATTCACCGCCAGCAGGATCTTTCTCTCCTTCTTCTTGCCGCTGACCTCCACGCCCCGGCACACCACCTCCTCCGTGCCGTCAATCTTCATCCCCATCACTGCGGGAACCCCGTTCACCAGCACCTGCCCGGACTCAATCAGACGGTCCGCCTCCCTGCGGGAGCAGACGCCGGCGTCGCTCAGATATTTATTCAGTCGAATCTCTTCCATTCCGGTCTCCTTCTCCTCTCAGCTCTCACTCCTGCTCCGGATGGGAGGCGATGAACATAGCATCCCCGAAGCTGAAAAATCGATATCTCTCCCGGATCGCCTCCTCGTAGGCCGCCAGCACGTGCTCCCTGCCCGCCAGCGCCGAGACCAGCATCACCAGGGTGGACTCCGGCAGGTGGAAATTGGTGATCAGGGCGTCCAGGATCTTGAAGCGGTAGCCGGGATAGATGAAAATATCCGTCCAGCCGCTGCCCGCCTTCAGGACGCCGTCCTCCCCAGTGGCGGATTCCAGGGTGCGGCAGCTGGTAGTCCCCACGCAGATGACCCTGCCGCCGGCCTTCTTGGTGTCGTTGATCTTCTTCGCCTCTTCCTCCTCCACGATGTAGAATTCCGAGTGCATATGGTGATCCTGCACGTTGTCCACCTTCACCGGCCGGAAGGTTCCCAATCCCACATGCAGGGTCACATGGGCAATCTTCACCCCTTTTTCCTCGATCTGCTTTAACAGCTCTTCTGTGAAATGGAGCCCGGCCGTGGGAGCCGCCGCCGACCCCTCGTGCTTGGCGTAGACAGTCTGATAGCGGTTCTTATCCTTCAGCTGATGGGTGATGTAGGGCGGCAGAGGCATCTGGCCCAGCTGGTCCAGGATCTCCTCGAAAATGCCCTGGTAGGAAAACTGAATCAGCCGGTTTCCCTCCTCCACCACGTCGATGACTTTGCCGGTGAGCAGCCCCTCGCCGAACTGAATCACGGCGCCGGGGCGGGCCTTCCTGCCCGGCTTCACCAGCACCTCCCACACGTCGTCCGCCCGGCGCTTCAGAAGAAGCACCTCAATCTTTGCCTGGGTTCCCTCCTTCACGCCGTAGAGCCTGGCGGGGATCACCTTGGTGTCGTTGATCACCAGGCAGTCCCCCTTCCTCAGGTAGGACACAATATCCCGGAACACCCGGTGCTCCACAGCCCCCGTCTCCTTGTCCAGCACCAGCAGTCTGGAGGAAGAGCGGTCCTCCAGCGGATCCTGGGCAATCAGCTCCTGGGGCAAATCAAAATAAAAATCTTTCACATCCATGATATTTTTCTCCTTTTACCAAACTGCCCTGCAGCCAGAAACCTGTCTGCAGGGCGTTTTATCTGCGCACTATACTATTGGGCGGAAGTCTCCGCCGCAGCGGTTTCCGCCGCTGTGGTGGCCGCCGCCGTGGTCTGAAGATTGTCCGGTACGGTGGTGCCGTCCCTGAGCATTCCGTAGGCGCTGGCCAGGCGGGAATCTGATGCCACCGCCACCTCCAGCTTCTCGTTGACCTCCGCCGCCAGCCGGCGAACCGACTCGCTCTGCTCAGCCTTGGCCGCGTACTCCGCCTCCTCGGCCGTGACATTCTCCACAATATGCCAGGTTCCGTCGTCCTCCTGGCGCACGTAGCACCACATAATCGTCGGCGCCAGGGTGTCCGTCACTCGGAACTTGATGTCCGCAGTCACATAGGTTACGTAAGAGTTATCCTCCATACCCGGAAGAATGTAGCAGTCCACATTCTCGATATCCTCCACGTACCTTGCCCTCCACTGCATCCTCTGCTCCAGCTCTTCCACTCCTGTCATGTCTGTCCTGCCGTAAATTCGGTACATGGCCTCCGCATCGCAGCTGACCTTCGCGGCACAGTACTCCTCCATCAGCGCTGTGATCTCCGGAATATCGCTGCGCCTCAGGCCGTCCTGCCCGTCCTCCGCCGCATCTTCCGCTGATCCGTCCGCCGCTGCGGGATCCGCCTCGCCGGAGCCGGTCTCACCTTCCGCAGTTTCGATTTCTGCTGTCTCGCCTTCCCCAGTCTCCCCGGTTCCGTCCATCTCCGCCCCGGGCTGCTCCTCAGCCCCCTCCGCGGAAATCTCCGTCCCATCGCCTGCGTTCGTCTGAGACTGCTGCACTTCCTCCGTCGGCCCGCCGTCCGTATTAGCTCCTCTGTCTGTCAGGACAATGACAAGAATCAAAATGACCACGACCAGGGGAAGCGCCAGAATCCGCAGATATCTCTGCCAATCGCTGCTCCTCCTGTAGCCGCTCCTTCTCTTCTTTTGATTTCTCATTCCTGCTGTATCCTCCTGTAAGGCGCCTATTGGCATACCTTTGTTCATTCTAGCAAAATATCGCATAAAAAGCAATAGAATCAGCGCCCGCCCGGACAACTTGAGGGGCAAAAATGGCAGAAAGATAAAAAAGTGCTTGAAGATTTCAGAGAAGTGTAGTAATATAATAGCCGATGCACCTGTAGCTCAGTGGATAGAGCAGTGGCCTCCGGAGCCGCGTGCGTAGGTTCGATTCCTATCAGGTGCATTTTTCATTTGGCCTGATTCTATGGGGATTTTCTCAGAAAGCCTTGTAGAATCAGGCTTTTTCGTAGGATAGTTTTTCGGATATGCCGGTCATTTTTCAAGAAAAACGGTCATTTTACGAAATTATGCAACACGAAATGCAACACGAATTTAGCGGCAGATTTATCCCTGCCGCTTCCTTAATTTATATTACCAATCCCGGATACTGGAGTGCGCCGTCCTGATCCGGCGTGAGCGTCACCGGCGCGGTGGCCATGCGGCCTTCCTGATCCAGGTAGTACCACTTGCCATCCACCGTCTGGAGGCCGGTGCACATCGCCCCGTCCGGCCCCAGATAGTACCACGATCCCTGGTAGCTGTACCAGGCATCATGGATCATCAAGCCGTCTCCACGGAACCAGTACCACCTGCCGTCCTCTTGATACCAGGCGTTGCGGACGCACTGCCCGGTGTCCCCCAGGTAGAATCGCCATCCTCCGTCCTCCTGATACCAGCCGGACTTCAGCGGCGCCATAGTTTCCGCCACATCTTCCTTAAACTGCTCCCAAGCAGCCGGATGTTCCACCCAATATTTCGGGCAGATCTTCCCGGTCACGTCATGGTGGCGGATCAGGCCGCCGGCCTGCGGATCCAGGCCCCAGCGCTTGCAGATATCGGCGGCCAGGGCGACATAAGACCAGTAGGTGGCGTCGGTGAACTTGCCCGTGCTGTCCGGATGACACGCCTCGATGGAGATGGTGTAGCTGTTGGCCTGATTGGTACACCAGGAGATTTCCTCCTCCGGGATGAGCTGGAGAATCTCTCCATCAAGTCCGATGATGTAGTGGCAGCTCGCCTTTGTAGCGTGGGTGGTACGCAAATTTTCAAAATAGTTTCGATTCGCTTGAGCTGATGTTCCAGGATTTCCAATGTAGTGGCAGGCCACCGCGGTGGTACGCTCCCGGCGGGTGCCAGGGCGATTATAATTGCTGATTGTCAAATATTGCTTATCAATATTCATGACGTTACCTCCAAATTATGGAATAAATAATGTATCTTGAAAAGAAATTCTGCATATGCTATAATGCCAGTAGG
>DXEU01000071.1 GCA_019114845.1 Candidatus Lachnoclostridium stercoripullorum
GAGGTGTACAGATTGGCTAACATTAAATCCGCTAAGAAGAGAATCTTAGTAAACGAGACGAAGGCTGCCAGAAATAAAGCTATCAGATCCAAGGTAAGAACCGCTATCAAGAAGGTTGACGCTGCTATCGCTGCCGGTGACAAGGCTGCAGCACAGGCATGTTTAGTAGCTGCTACCGCTGAGATTGACAAGGCTGAGACCAAGGGCGTTTACCACAAGAATACGGCTTCCCGTAAGGTATCCCGTCTGGCTAAGGCTGTCAACGGCATGGCTTAATCCATATACAAGAAGATATTTTAAGACCCCTGATCCGAAGGTGTGACGGATCGGGGGTCTTTTTCTATTTAATAGGAAACTTCGTTCCCTATTAAATAAAAACGCTCCGCTGTGGATGCGCACTCCGCGCTTAAGGCAATTGGTTGCTGACGCAACCGCGCTCCGGCGCGAGTGTGCGCAGAAGCGCACACTTTTTTGATGCCTCTCCCCTCATCGGTATTTTCTGGCGATCAAAAGCTCCACCGCCAGCCGGTCCTGGAGCCTTCCGGTCTTCACCGCCTCCTCCGACTCCACGCAGAGGTTCACGTAGGAGAGAATCTGCTCCCTGGTGAAGGCCCTGGCCTGGGGCATGGTTTTCCCCACCACAAAGGGCTGCATCTTCAGCCGGGAGGCGATGGTCTGCCGGTCCATCCCCTGCCCCATCAGCTCCTTCACCTGAAGAATCTGGTTGAACTGGCGGGCGATGAGGTAGAGGATGCGCATGGGCGGCTCCTTCAGGGTCAGCAGATCCTCGTAGAGGTCCATGGCCTTTTTCGTCTCCCCCGCCACGATGGCCGCCACCATCTCAAAAATCCTGCTGTTCACATGGACGGTGCAGATGGCCTGCACGTCCGCGTCCGTCACCACTTCCCGATCCCCCACATAGCAGATCAGCTTCTCCAGCTCCATGCGGATGTTCTCCATATCGTCCCCCGCCGCCGCCAGAAACTGCTCCATGGTGCGCCCGGTGATCTTCTTTCCGTCCCGGGCCAAGATCCCGCCGGCCCAGCGGGCCAGCTGGGAGGCGTCCTGCCGGGAGAGCTCCGCCGCATAGCCCAGCTCCTTCACCTTCTTGTACAGCCGATTGCGCTTGTCCACCTCGGACTCCACAAAGATCACGCAGGTGCTGTCCGGCATCAGGGGCAGGTAGGTCACCAGCTCCTCCCCCGCCGCACTCTTAAAAAATCCCGTGTCCTCCAGCAAAATCAGCCTGCGCTCCGCAAAAAAGGGCATGGTGTCCGCCAGGCTGATGATCTCCTTCACATCCAGCCCCTTCCCTTCAAAATAGTTGTAGTTCATGGAGTCCCCGCCGGTGATGGCCTCCCGGAGGCGGTTTTTATAGCTCTTTTTCAGGAAATCCTCCTCCCCGAAGAGGAGGTAGATCTTCCGGAAATTTCCCTCTTTCAGATCCCTGTTCAATGTCTGCATGTCTCTTCCTTTCCCGCCAATCCCCCAGGCGCCCAGCAAAATCTCGTACTGCCAGCAAAATCTCGTACTATAGTTATACCCCAAAATCAGGGGGCGGACAAGAAGGTTTTCACCTCCAGGCTTCTCCCGTCCGTGCAAACGGTCACCGCCCCGCCCCTGGCTGTCTCAAGGACTCTCACCCCCGCCTCGGAGAGCCGCTCCACCGTCTCCGGGGCCGGGTGGCCGTAGGAGTTCCCCGCCCCGTAGGAGATCACCCCATACTTTGGCCGCACCGCCTCCAGAAACGCCTCGCTGCTGGAGGATGCGGAGCCGTGGTGGGCCACCTTCAGCACCGTGCAGCCCGCCAGGGCCCGCCGCACAGCGGGATTTTTCAGCATCTCCTCCTCGCAGGCTGCGCCAATGTCCCCGGTGAACAGAAACGACGCCTCCCCGTACTCCAGTTTCACCACCAGGGACCTCTCGTTTCTGTCCGCCGGCAGCTTCGCCCCCTCAAAGGGGTACAGGCAGCTCAGGGTGAGTTTCCCCGCCTGGATCTGGTCCCCCGCCTCCATGGACACCACCCGCACCCCCTTCTCCCTGGCCAGGGCCGCCAATTCCTCCCAGGCCTCCTCCCCCGCCCCCGCCTTCGGCAGGGCCAGGGTTCCGATTTCCACCGCCCCGCTCGCCAGCAGAGTCTCAAGCCCGCTTATGTGATCCCCGTCGCAGTGGCTCACCACGGCGTAGTCCAGGGAGCGGATCCCCCGGGAGTGGAGATAGGCCGTCAGCACCTGCTCCCCCACGCTCTTCTCATCGCTGCTCCCCCCGTCAAACAGGATCCGGCACGCCCCCGCCTCCGCCACAATCCCGTCTCCCTGCCCCACATCCAGGTAGGTGACGGAGAGTCCGCCCCTGGGAAGGGGAAAGAGCATGAAAAACAGCAGGGCGGTACTCCCCGCCAGCCAGAGCCCCTTTCTCCTCAGCCGCCCCGCAAGGAGGACAGCGGCCCCCAGGACCACCCCGTAGGCGGCAATCTGCCAGAGCGCCGGCCTCCCGATCACCAGGCTGCTCCCCGGCATCCGCCCCCACAGGGCGCAGAGAGCCTCATAGCACTTCAAGATATAGTACCCGCCGCCCACGCAGAGCTTTCCCAGGGAAAGGCTCACGCTCCCCAGGGCCAGGCACAGAAGGCCCGACACCATGGCATAGGTCATCATGGGGATTACCAGCAGGTTGAGGAAAATGCTGTAGGGCGGGTACACGAAGAAATGCCACGCCACCGCCGGGTAGGTGGCAAACTGGACCGCCAGCCCGCTCCCCAGCACCTTTCCCGCCCGGCTCTTCCACAGGCCGGCCCCCTCCATGGCCCTGTTTAAGGCCCCGATTCCCCCCACCGCCAGGAAGGAGAGCTGGACGCCGCCCTGGGTCAGGACCTGGGGATTTCTCCAGAGGATCGCCAGGGCCGCCAGGGAGAGGGCGGAGGGCAGGTCATAGGTTCTCCCCGCCCAGCCGGATGCCATGGACGCCAGAAACATGATCACCGCCCGCCTGGTGGAGGGGGAAAATCCGGTCATCACCCCGTAGAGGACCATGAACCCCGCCGCCAGAACCGATTGGGGCCGTTTTCCCATCCCCAGCCGCCCCAAGAGCCCGTAAAATCCCATCCCCAGCATGGAGACGTGGAGGCCGCTGATGGCCAGCAGGTGGGAGATCCCGCTCTCCTGGTACAGGGCGTACACCTCGTCGGGGATGTCCCCTTTAAGCCCCAGGAGCATCGCCTTGAAAATGCCCGCGTTCTCCCCGGCGCAGGCGTCCAGAACCCCCGCGCTGTGTTCCCGGATCCTGCCCAGCATCCGCCGCAGGGGATTGCCCCCGGGCAGCCGCTCCCAGCTCTCCGCCGACGCCTTCCAGTACATGCCCCGGGAGTCGTAGTAGGCGCGGTAGTCGAACTCCCCGGGGTTGGAGGCCGGGTCGTAGGGGGCCAGCTCCCCGGACACCAGAATCCGGTCCCCGGCCTCAAACCCGGGTCCAGCCTCGAAAAAGACGGACACCGTCCCCAGCTCCTCCCCGGATGGCTCCAGCCTGGCCTCCAGAAGCTCCGTCCCCCAGCCGTAGGTCTTATCCTCCAATCCCCCCGCAATCCCCGAGATCCTCTGCAGTCCGGCCTCCGCAAGCCCCATCTCCCGCATCCGGTCCGCCTCCGCCCTGGCTCCCTCCATTCTCCAGAAGCCCAGGGCCATAAAAAGGAACAGGAACCCGATCCACAGGCTCCTGTTCTTTCTGCACTCCAAACAGGCCGCCGCCGACAGATACACCGTCAGCAGGACAGCCATTTCCGCCGCATGCAGAGCCAATACCTCTCCAAGTACGAATCCCCCTGCAAGAAATACCAGCGGACGTCTGATTTTATTCTCCTCCTATATAGTCCAGGTTCCTCTCAAAGGGAGACTCCAGCGAGATGGAATCCCGGAATTTCACATTGACCGATCCGTTGACAGCGATCTGCACCCGGTTGATCCCCGCCGCCTCCGCCAGGGAGTTGACGATGGAGTAGATGGGGATGTAATCCGCCACCGCCAGGCTGCCGCTGCCCCTGAGAAAATTCTCGTCAAAGTTGATGTAGCACACATTGTCGTTGACCGTCACGTTGAGAAGCCGGGTGTCCTCCGGCACGGTCGGGCACAGGGAAAAGCTCTCCGGCCCGGAGATCAGCTCCTCCAGCACCAGCTGGGCCATGGACGTGTTGGTGTTGTGCACCACCTCCCTGGTCTCCGGGTACAGCCGCTCCCCCTTCTCATCTGTGAAATACAGGGTGAGCACCGTGCGCTCGTAGGCGTTGACGTCGCTGACGCTGTCGATGAAATCGCCGCCGGCCATCATCCCCACCGGCTGCCCCTTGGCGTTCAAAATAGGCTGTTCCCCCGCCAGAATGCTGATGTAGTTCACCCCCGGCGCCTGGGTCAGGGTCTTGGCCAGGGCCGCCCGGCACAGGATCTCCTGATCCCGGCTCATGGCGTTGTAGGAGTCGCTGAAGAGCAGATAGACCACCATCTCCTCCCGGCGGAGATCCCTGTACTCCACCCGCTCCGGGATGGCCGACTGGCTGTCCAGATCGTTGGGGACCGTGCGCAGTTGATCCATCAGCTCGGCGATGAGAAGGTCCGTATCCCGGGTCTCCGTCCGGTATTCATTGGGGGTGAGCACCGTCCCGGAGGCGTCCAGGTAGTAGATCTGAAACACGCCCTCCTCCGGCGTCCCCCGGGACGGGTCCGCCGTCCTCCCCCCGCAGCCGGCCGCCAGGGCTGCCAGCGCCAGGAGGAGCAGAAGCACCGCAAATACGCTTGTCTTTTTATTTTCCACCCGGCACCTCCTTCTGGGAGATGTACGTCAGGGGAATCCTCACGGTGAACACCGTCCCCTCCCCCTCCGTACTCTGCACCTGGATCGTCCCCCGGTGCATCTGAATAATATTTCTGGTGATGGCGAGGCCCAGACCCGTTCCCCCGGTCTCCCTGGATCTGGCCTTGTCCACCCGGTAGAATCGCTCAAAGATCCTGGTCTGGAACTCCTCCGGGATGCCGATCCCAGAGTCCGCCACCTTCACGGTGAAGAATTTGTGGTCGGCGTCCAGGACCACCCGGACCCAGCCGTCCTCCCGGTTGTATTTCACCGCGTTCTCCACCAGGTTGGTGAAGGCCTGGGACATTTTCACCTCGTCCACCTCGGCGGTCACCTCCCGGATGGTCTCCAGGGTCAGCTCCACATTCCGCTTCTTGGCGATGGGGCGGATCCTCTTTAAGATCAGCTCCAGCAGAGCCCCCACATTCACCTGGCTGATGTTCATCACCTGGGCCGCCGACTTGTCCATCTTCACCAGGGTCAGAAGGTCGTCGATGATCTTGCTCTCCCGGTCGATCTCGTCGGAGATATCGTTCATAAACTCCCGGTAGAGTTCCACCGGCGCGTCCTCCATGGACATGAGGGAGTCCGCCAGCACCCGGATGGAGGTGATGGGGGTCTTCAGCTCGTGGGACACGTTGGAGACAAATTCCTGCCTGGAATTGTCCACCTCCCGCAGCTTGGCGAAGGATTGGCTCACCGATTCGGACATCTCCTGCAGCTCCCGGTAATCCTCCACCCGGATGGTCTCCGCATCCCCCTGGGCGATCTTCCCCAGCCACCTGCGGAAGGCGTACACCGGCTGTAGGTACAGCCGCACCGCCAGAAAAATGGCCGCGATGATCACGATCAGGGCCATCACCTCGAACATGGTGATCTTCTCCCCCACCACATCCATCAGGTTCAGGATGGAGGCCGTGGAAGCCGTCACCAGCAGCACCCCGTCGATCTCCCCGTCCGATCCCTGACTGTAGATGGGGAAGGTCTCGATGATGTAGTGCTTGCCGCTGTTGTACTCACTGCTCGTCTCCCCCCGGAAGCAGCGGATCACCTCCTCGGAGACGTGGTACTTCCCCTCCGCCAGGCGGAAGGTGTCCCGGATGATCCGGTAATCCTCATTCACCACCACGATCCGCCCGTTGAACACGTCCGCCAGCACATCCATCTGGCTGTCCAGCACCGTGTCCGTCACCTCGCTTCCCAGATATCCGGACTGGGTCAGGCGGTTGCTCAGAATCAGAGCCTGATTCTGAATGTCCAGAATCCTGGTCTCGATCTGACTCTTGCTCAGGGACGTGAGAAGCAGCCGCCCCTGAATCAGCATGGGCAGAACCCCCATGACAAACAGCATAGCGAACAGAACCATCCGCATGCTCAGCTTCTTCTTCAGCCAGCTCCACCATCTTCTCATCGCTTACACTTCCAGCATCTTGGAGCAGGCCACCGCCAGGGACCCCGGTCCGATGTGGCAGGCCACGCTCAGGGACAGGGGATCCGCATGGACGCTCACCCCCGGAAACATCTCCTCCATCTCCTTCTTCAGAAGCTCCGCCGCCTCCCCGTTGGCCGTGTGGGCGATCTGGAGCCAAGTTTTGCGGCAATCCTTGTCGTGGAAGCGCTCCTCCAGGTCCTTCTTCAGGGCGGTGAGCATGATGTCCTTGGCCTGCTTCATGGTTCTGGCCTTGGCGAAGGCGTCCAGCCGCTCCCCCTGGATGGTGAGCACCGGCTTGATCCGCAGGAGCGTGCCCAGAGCTGCCGCCGCCGGGGTGATCCGGCCGCCCTTCTTCAGATATTTCAGGGTATCCACGGTGATGTAGATGCTGGATTCATAGCGGGTGTCGTAGAGAATCTTCTGGATCTCCTCCCCCGTCTTTCCCGCCTCCGCCAGCATCTTGGCGTCCAGGGCGGACTGGCGCTGGGTCACGGAGATCCGGTGGTTGTTCACCACGAACACCTTCCCCTCGTAGTCCTGGGCCAGCGCCATGGCCGTCTGGCAGGAACTGCTGAGGCCGCTGGACATGGGAATGTGAACCAGCTGGTCATACTCCTCCAAAAGCCGGTCCCAGAGCCCGGTCACCGACTCCGGCGTGGGCTGGGAGGTGGAGATGTCCGCCCCGGTGCCCAGCTTTTCATAGAACTGCTCCTGGGTCAAATCTATATCCTCGTAATAGGTCTCCCCGTCGATCATAAACGGCATGGGAAGCACATGGATCCCCAGCTCCTTCGCCTGGCTCTGGGTGATCCCGCTGTTGCTGTCTGTTATAATACCGATCCTCATGGTCTCCTCTTTCTCCTTCTTCCGATATAATGAATTAAGTTTCATTTTATCCTATTTTGAAAGAAAATGGAAGGGCAATTTCTGGGGCCTGCGGCAGAATCTCCCGCTCTCTCAGGAGCTTCTCCACCCACAGGCTGTACTCCGCCACCGTGTCCGCCTTCCGGATCTTCTTCCCGTAGGATTCGCTGTCCGGGAAGAGGCGAAGCATGTAAAACCAGAGCTCCTTCATCTTGAACAGCACATTCCGATCCCCGGACATGATCTGGCAGTAGCCCCGGAGAATCTCCCCGTGAAATTCCCGAAAGCGCTCCGCCGTCATCCCCGGATCCCTCTCTCCCCGCTCCTCGGCGGCCAGCCCCTCCGCCAGCCCCGCATCCGCGATGAGCCCCCGGCCGAACATGATCCTCTCCGCCTGGGGGAAGCACCTGGAAAATTCCCGGGCCGCCTCCCTGCTGAACAGATCCCCGTTGTAGCAGACGGGAAAGGGGGAGTCCTCCAGCGCCTGCAGAAAGGCCGGCAGATTCGGCGTGTTGCCGTACCCGTCCCTCAGCACCCTGGGGTGGACGATGAGCTCTCGCAGGGGATATTTCCGGTAAATGGCCAGAAGCCGCTCAAACTCCTCCGGCCTCTCCACGCCGATCCTGGTTTTGACCGAGATCCCCATATCCGTGCCGTCAAAGATTCTCCCCAGAAAGAGGTCCAGCTCCTCCGGGTACCCCAGGAATCCGGCCCCGCGTTTCTTGGCCGCCACCGTCCCGGAGGGACAGCCCAGGTTCAGGTTCACCTCCTCATACCCGAACTCCCTGAGAATCTCCGCCGTGTGCAGGAAATCCTCCCAGTCGTTGGTGAGAATCTGGGGCACCACCGGGACCCCCTCATTGTGCTCCGGCAGCACGTCGTTCAGTTCCCGGGAGCGCAGTCCCCGCTTCTTTCCCGGGGACAAAAAAGGGGTGAAATACCGATCCACCCCGCCGAACACCCGGTGATGAGCGTTCCGATATACATATCCGGTGATCCCCTCCATGGGGGCCGCATACCGCCTCACCGTCTCCACTCCTCTCTCATCTTCTGAATCGCCTGAAACCGCTCATAAAACTGCCCGTAAAAATCTCTCCCGCCCTGGTAGGGGGTGAGGAAAAACCGGTTCAGGATCTCCAGATTCACCTGCTTGGCCCGCTCCTGGTCCCCGCAGCCCTGCACATACCTCTGCGCGTCCAGCAGAAAATAGTGCCAGTCCGCCACGTAGGCCTCGTTGGCCTTCAAATCGGGGATATCGATGAAATGGCTCACCCGCACCTTCGACCGATTCTTCTTCCGGCACTCCCCCGTCTGGAGAAAATACCGGAATCCCCCGTCCTCGTAAAAGCGTCCCAGGGGAAACAGGCGGCAGAGCCCCGGCCGGTGGGCGTGCACCCGGCAGCGCCCCTCCTCGTTCAGGAAGCCGCAGGCCTCGTCCTCCCCCGTCATCTTCATGGTGGGGAGGATGACTCCATCCACCACATGCAGCTCCAGATAGCGGGAAAATAGTTCTCCAAGCCCCACTTTGGCTCCAATATTCAGGTTATATATGTCCAGGGGATCCAAAATCACCGATTCCCCCATATGACGGCAGCAGGCGGAGCAGCCCTCGCAGCCGCCGCAGCCGGCCCGCACCAGGTCCTCCGCCCTGTAAAGCTTTCCGTCGGAAATATCCTCCATCCGGACTTCTCTTCTCATCTGATTAACTCCTCACTGTCCAGCACCACCGTAAAGGGGCCGTCATTTACCAGGCTCACCTCCATGTAGGCTCCGAAGCGCCCCTGGGCCACCTTTTTCACATAGCGCCGGCATCTGTCCGACGCGTACTCGTAGAGCCGGTCCGCCATCTCGGGCGGGCCCGCCTTCACAAAGCTGGGGCGGTTCCCCTTCCTGCAGTCGGCGTAGAGGGTGAATTGGCTCACCATGAGGATTTCCCCGTCCACGTCCGCCAGGGAGAGGTTGGTCTTGCCGTTCTCATCCTCGAAAATCCGCAGGCGGCACATCTTGTCCACCATCCGGTCCGCCATCTCCTCCGTGTCGGAGGCCTGCACCCCCAGAAGCACCAGGAATCCTCTGCCGATCTCCCCCACCGTCTCTCCGTCCACCTTCACGGATGCGCGGGTCACCCGCTGCACTACCATCTTCATATCTCAATTCCTCTCATTCTCATTTCTTTCGTCCCGTATTCGGGCAGCCCAGTCCTGCCGCGGGCATCGGGCTGCCTGGGCCTGCCGCACTCACAGGCTCACTGCGCCGGCCGCACTCGCAGCCCGCCGCGCTCCTCCCTACATCAGCCCCAGCTTTCTGCAGAGGCGCAGAAGGCGCCCGCCCATGGGCATCTCCTTCAGCTCTCTGGGCCGCACCGCCCGCGTCTTTATGATCCCCACGCCGTACACCGCCATGGCCGCCGGCACAGCCACCAGAAGGCTCAGGGCGTTGGAGTGAAGGATCAGGTGGACCAGATGGTACACCCCGAAGGCCGCCGCCCCCATCACCGCCGACACCGCGGCGGGGAGGATGAACGTGGTGATCACCTCCTGCCGGTACCGCATGGTCTGGCCAATGGAAATCCAGTTCAGGACGCAGACCACCAGGGCGAAGGTCACGTTGCCCAAAACCAGGCCGTAGACTCCCCAGTTGAGCTTGTCCAGCATCAGGTACACCAGCACCACATGGATCGCCAGGGAGATGGCGGAGTGGGTCACGGACTTGGCCATCAGGTCGATCCCCTGGAGCACCGCGTTGGTCACCGTGGACAGGGAGAAAAATACCACCGCCGAGGCGCCCATCATCAGCAGCTGGGCGGACAGCTCCCTGCTGTCCCCGAAGAGGAGCTGCAGGATGGGGGAGGCCAAAACCCCCATGCCCACCGCGCAGGGGATGGCGATGAGCATGTTGAACTTGATGGTCATATAGATCTTCCTGCGCACCGCCCCGTTCTTCTGCATCGCCCTGGATGTGACGATGCTGGGGATCATGGAGGCCCCCAGGGAGGTGGCGATGGCCACCGGCACGTTGGTCAGCAGCCGGTACTTGCCGCTGTAGATGCCGAGGAGCTCCATTCTCTCCTGCTCGCCGAAGCCTTTTCCCCCCATGATGAGGCCGAACATGGAGTTATCCACAGAACCGCTCAGCTGATACACCGTCTGGCTGAGGATGATGGGCACCACCGTGAGAAACAGCCCCATGGCCACCCGCCGGTAGGAGGAGTGGCGCTCCCCCTCCCGCCCCTTATGGCCGTGGCGGTAGGCGATCATCACCACCCCCAGGAAGGCAAACGCCGCCAGGGCGCCCACAAACGTCCCCAGGGTTCCCCCCGCCGCCCCGTAGGAGGCGGGGTTGGGCTGGCTGGCAAACCGCTTCATAAAGTCATAGGAGGCCCAGATGCTGACGCCGGCGTGGACCAGCTGCTCGATGATCTGGGAGATGGAGGTGGGGATCATGTTGCCCCGCCCCTGGAAAAATCCCCGGAACACGCCCATCACCGCAAAGACCAGGATGGTGGGAGCCATCACCTTCAGGGGAAGGGCGCTGCCCGGGCTGTTGAAGATGCTGGAGGCAATCCAGTCCGCGCCGAAAATCAGCAGCACGGTCATCACCCCGCCGGTGACGGCGCCGAAGGCGATGCCGCAGTTGAATACCCGGTCGATATCCCCCTTCTTCCTCCCGCCCCGGCTCTTGGCGATCTGCTTGGACACCGCCAGGGGAAGGCTGTAGGAGGACAGGATCAGGCCGATGTTGTAGATCTCATAAGCCGTATTGTAGTATCCGATTCCCTCATCCCCCAGAATCCGGGTCATGGGAACCTTGTAAAACAGCCCGATCAGCCGGACCACAATGCCCGCCGCCGCCAGAATACTCCCCTGCACCAGGTAATTGTCATTTTTCTTGCCCATTTTGCCAGCACCTTCCGTTTTTCTTATGTATCGTCTCAAAAACAGTCCCATTCTATCACAGGAAATGGGGCTTTTCAAGATTTCACCCGCCAAAAAGGGGGCTGCGGGATGTCATCCTCCGCAGCCCCGGCAGTTCCTGTCGTCATTCTTTTCCATAGCAGATCCGGATATCGCTGTCCCGCACCGTCACTTCCCCCATGGCCCCGCACAGGATGGGCATGGACGGCGGGAGATGTCCCAGGTCCGCGTCCATGATCACCGGCACATTCAGCTCCTCCAGCAAATCCAGGACCGCATGGTACTGATCCAGCCCCATGAGCTCCTCCCCGAAGTGGAGGGGGCGCCCGATGAGGAAGCCCTTCACATGGGAGAACCATCCGGCGTGTTTTAACTCCCAGATGGCCCGGCGCACGGACATCACCGTCAGGTCACAGGATTCCAGAAACCAGATGATCCCCTCGTCCCGGTTCCGGCCGGCGAAGGCCTCCACCTGGTCGTAGCTGGTCCCCGCCAGATTTGCCAGGCAGTCCAGGCAACCTCCCACAAGCCTTCCCCTGAAGCGGATCTCCTCCCCGCCCGCGGCGGGCCGGCCTCCCACATAGCTCCTCAAAATCTTCGGCTCCGTGAGCCTGTAGGGGGCTTCCGGATCCCGGTTTCTCATGGTCTCCTCCATGTCCATGCCGCCCTTCTCCCACAGCGGGTAGCCCTGAACCCAGGTCTTTTCCCCTGTGAGCAGGTCAAAGGCGTCCTGCAGGGACGGATCCCAGGGGTTCATGGCGAAGGATCCGGCGCAAGGGCCGTAGATGGACGCCATATCGCAGAGGGTGGTGAGCAGGAAGGTGAAATTGGTGTTGTCGGAGAGGCCCATATACCACTTGGGCTCCGCCCTGCGGATCCGCTCAAAGTCCACGTAATCCAGGATCTCGCACATCAGCTCCCCGCCGCCGCAGGAGATGAGGACGTCATTCTCCTTCCGGCAGTACCACTCCGTCAGCTCCTCCCCGCAGGCCCGGGGCGTGTTGCTGATGCCGATTCCCTTCTCCTCGTAGCAGTTGGGGCCCAGGTCCAGCCTGTACCCGCGCCTCACAAACGCCTGCTGCGCCAGCTCAAACATGGTGCGAAACGGCTCCTCCCCGCATCCGAAGGACGGGGCCACAAAGCCGATGGTTCCGCCGGGTTTTAATCCCTGGGGATATCTCATGGGGTTCCCTCCTTTTCTCTCATCCAGCCCGCAAATCCGGCTGCCCTCACAGGGGCTTTCCCGCCAGAATCTCCTGATAGTCCTTATAATTCTCCTCCAGCAGCTTGGGCGTGTCCAGGCCGTAGGGGCACTTCTTCGCGCAGGCTCCGCAGTGGAGGCAGTTCTCAATCTTCTTCATCATGGCCTGGGCCTTCTCGGTGAGCTGCTTGTCCGACGGAGAGCGGCGGATCAGCAGGCTCATGCGGGCGCAGGTGTTGATCTCAATCCCCACCGGGCAGGGCATGCAGTAACCGCAGCCCCGGCAGAAATTGCCGGAGAGCTCCTTCCTGTCCCCCTCGATGACGGCCCTAAGCTCCTCCGTGAGGGCCGGCGGCTCATCCATATAGCGGAGAAATTCCTCCAGCTCGCTCTGCCTCTGAACGCCCCAGATGGGGAGCACGTTGTCGTACTGGGCCAGGTAGGCGTAGGCGGCCGCGGAGTTGGTGATCAGGCCGCCGGACAGAGCCTTCATGGCGATGAATCCCATGTCCGCCTCCCTGCACATCTCCACCAGCTCCAGATCCTTGTCCGTGGCCAGATAGCAGAAGGGGAACTGCAGCGTCTCGTAGAGGCCGGATTCGATGGCCTCCCTGGCCACGTGGATGCGGTGGTTGGTGATGCCGATGTGGCGCACCACCCCCTGGCGCTTTGCCTCCCCCATCGCCTCATAGAGGCCGCTGCCATCCCCCGGCTTCGGGCAGAAGGACGGGTTGTGGAACTGGTAGATGTCGATATAGTCCGTCTTCAAAAGCTTCAGGGAGGCATCCAGATCCCGCTTGAAGCCCTCCCCGTCCTTGGCCATGGTCTTGGTGGCCAGGAAGATATGCTCCCTCACATCCGCCAGGGCCTCCCCCAGCTTCTCCTCGCTGTCGGAGTAGGCCCTCGCCGTGTCAAAAAAGCGGAAGCCGCCCTCGTAGGCGTTTCTCAGGAGCTTCACCCCGTCCTCCAGGCTCACCCGCTGCACCGGCAGCGCTCCGAAGCCGTTTTTGGGAACCGTGATTTCCGTCTTGCCAAGTCTCACCGTTTCCATCATAAAGTTCCTCCTTCTCCCCTCAGAATTTCTCTCAGTTTATCCTCCTCGATCTCCCCGATGGGAGTCACCGGACGGGGATCCCCATCCAGCGAACCGATCTGTCTCTCATACCAGGCCACATCCACCCACCGCCCGTTCTTGCAGCCGGTGTGGTGAAAGGTGCCCAGCTTCTCAAATCCCATGCTGCCGTGGAGTCTCTCGCTCCTGGGGTTGGGGATAGTGACGCAACCGTACACATTTCTCACCCCCTGGAGCTTCAGGATCTCCATGAGCATCCCGTAGAGCCGTCTCCCCAAGCCATCTCCCCGGTACTCCCGGTCCAGATAGATGGACAGCTCCGCATCCCACTGGTAGGCCGCCCTCTCAAAGGGCTTGTGGGCGTAGGCGTATCCCACCGCCCGGCCTCCCTCCTCGCACACCAGGTAGGGGTACTCCCCGCCGATCTCCCGGATCCGCCCGGCAAATTCCTCCTCGGTGGGCAGGACGTACTCAAAGGTCACCGTCGTGTCTATGTACTGTCTGTATATCTCCAGCAGCTGCCTGCTGTCCGTCTCCCGGGCGAAGCGAATCTCCATGGGAATTCCTCCTCACATCTCTATCCTCTGATCGTATTGCCCCTTATACACGGCGCTGTCGTCACACCTTGTCCACCGGGGCCAAAAGCACCCGGCCAGTGCCCCGGAACACGTTGACCAGCCCCTCGCCGGACACTGCGGAGCCCAGCAGGGATTTTCCGGAGCGCTCCACCGTGAAATCCAGGCTGCCGCTCCAGGCCACCGCCATGCTGCCGTCGATCTTCAGCACGTCGTTCTCCAGGGTCACCTCGATCAACTCCTCTTTGGGCGACTGGGATTCCAGGCAGACAATGCCCTTCCCCGCCAGGGCCAGGTTGAAGAGCCCCTCGCCCCCGGCCACCGCCGAGGAGAGGTTGGTGCGCATCACCGTCTTGTGCTTTAAGCTGGACTCGCAGGCCAGGAAATACCCGTCCTCCAGCACCACGGAGCCGCCCCACTCCCCCACGTCCAGGAGGAGAAGGTATTTGTAGGTGGGCTCCAGCACCATGGTCCCCGTCCCCGTGTACTCCGGCTTGATGGCGGACTCCCCGCTGGCCTTCCCGCGCACCGCCTTCCCCAGCAGGTCCCCCACGCCCTTGATGCCGGTGGTGGCGTTCACATTTCCCACCATCCACTGCATGGCGCCGGCCTGCACCGTCACCGGCGATTTGCTCAGCTCGCAGATCACCTGGCGCTTGCGCACGTTCATGGCGTCGCAGAAATAGGCGTTCATGGCGGACTGGGGCGACACGCTCAAGTCCCTGCGGTACTCAATCACCGTAAATGCCCCCGCCGTCTCCACGATCCGGATGTCGTCGTTGTCCGTCAGATTTGAAATCCGATACATAACTCCCCCTCCTTCGCTACTTGTGGTAGGGTTCCCCGTTTAAAATGCGAAACCCCCTGTATATCTGCTCCAGAAGAACCACCCGCATCAGCTGATGGGGGAAGGTCATTCTGGAAAAGCTCAGCGCATAATCCGCCCGCCGCATCACCTCGTCGGAGAGCCCCAGGGAGCCCCCGATGACGAAGACCAGGTGGCCGTTTCCCTCCACCCCCAGCCTGCCCAGCTTCTCCGCCAGGCCCTCGCTGGTGAGCATCTGCCCCTCGATGGCCAGGGCGATCACATAGGCTCCGTCCTTGATCTGAGCCAGGATCCTCTTTCCCTCCTTCTCCCGGATCTGGCGCTCCGCCGCCTCCGAGGCTCCATCGGGCGTCTTCTCGTCCGCCACCTGGAGAATCTCCAGCCTGCAGTAGCGGCCCAGGCGCTTGGCGTACTCCGCCACCGCCTGCTCGTAAAATTTTTCCTTCAGCTTTCCCACTGCCACCACGGTTATGCGCATAGACGTCACTCCCCGCAGGTGTTTGCCGCCGGCCCAGAGGCCTCCGTCCGGTCAAACTCCAGAATCATATCGTACCACACTGCCCCTCCGTGGACGGACGCGGACACCCCCAGATTCCGGTAGCCGAATTTCTCGTAGTAGGGGATCAGCCGGTCCTTGCAGGTGAGGATCAGCCCTCGCCGCCCGGCCTCCTTCGCCCCGCGGATCATGCGCTCCATGAGGGCGGCCGCCACTCCCCGGCGGCGCCAATCCGGGGCCACGTCCAGGCCGAAGATACTCTGGTAGGCTCCATCCTCCCGGTGCATCCCGGCATCCTCAAACATCTCGTCACAGATGGTGCGGCGGTCCGTCACAGCCCCGTTGATCATGCCGATGATCCGGCCGTCCTCGTCCTCCGCCACAAAAAAGCTCCCGGGAAACGCCGCAATCCGCTGTCTCAGGGACGCCTCCTCCGCCGCCTCGGCGGCGGGAAAGCACTCCGCCTCCAGGGCGGTCACCCCCGCAAGATCCTCTGTCCTCACTTCTCTGATCGTATATTCCATTCTGTCAAACTCCTCTACACGCGAAAATAATATCCCACGCCCCACTTGGTGTGGACGTACTTGGGATCGCTGGGGCTGGGCTCTATCTTCTCCCGCAGCCGCCGCACATGGACGTCCACCGTCCTCACATCCCCGGTGTCCATGGCCTTGTTGCCCCACACGTAGGTCAGGAGGGCCTCCCGGCTGTAGACCTTGTTGGGATTGCAGACCAGAAGCTCCAGAAGGTCAAATTCTTTGGCCGTCAGGTTGATCTCCCGCTCCCCGATAAACACTCTCCTGGCCTCCAGATCCATCTTCAGATCGCCGGCGGTGACCACCTTGTTCTCCTGCTTCTGATTTCCCCGGCTTCTCTTGGCGTTGCGCCTCATGATCGCCTTGATCCTGGCCTTCAGCTCCAGGATGTTGAAGGGCTTGGTGACATAGTCGTCCGCCCCGTACTCCAGGCCCAGGATCTTGTCCATATCGCTCCCCTTGGCCGTCAGCATGATGATGGGCATCTCCGAAAATTCCCGGATCGCCTGGCACACCTCATAGCCGTCGTGCTTGGGCAGCATCACGTCCAGCAGCACGATGTCGTACTCCTTCGCTCTGGCCATATTGATGGCCTCTTCCCCGTCATATGCACAGTCCACTTCCATGCCGTCCTGTTCCAGGCTGAAGCGGATCCCTTTTACAATCAATTTCTCATCATCCACAACTAATGCTCTTGCCATCGTCTTTCCCCTTGCTCACACACTGATGTTGTCTTTTATCTTTTCAAATGCCCCTTCCTTGATGCCGGGCACTTTCATAATGTCTTCCACAGACTGGAACCTGCCGTTCTCCTCCCGGTACCGGATAATATCCGCCGCCCTGGACTCCCCGATCCCCGTTAGGGTCATCAGTTCCTCCGGGCCGGCCCTGTTGATATTGACTTTGCCTCCGGTCTGTCCGGAGACGCCGGTCATGCCGCTCTGTGCCTCCTCCTTGGAGGGGACGTCGATCTTCATGCCGTCCTCCGTCAGCTCCGCCAGGTTTAAAGCTTCCGCTGCCGCCTCCTCCGTGAAGCCTCCTGC
This sequence comes from Candidatus Lachnoclostridium stercoripullorum, assembly GCA_019114845.1. Lineage (GTDB taxonomy): Bacteria > Bacillota > Clostridia > Lachnospirales > Lachnospiraceae > Lachnoclostridium_A > Lachnoclostridium_A stercoripullorum. Next base: position 16,799 of record DXEU01000071.1, read on the forward strand.
CAGCTCCACCGCCTGAAAAATGCGGCTGCCCTCCTCCACCTGGTACACGCCGGGATTCATCACTTCCCCGCAGATATGTATATATTGGTAAACAGGAGCCTGGGTATCCGCCTCGCTTTCAGTCAAGGCAGATGTACCCAGGCTTTCCGTCTGATCTTCACCGATATTTTCTGATATGCCGTCCCCGCTGCAGCTGTAGATGAACCCCGCAGCCGCCAGCAGAAGCACAGCCAGACACGTCTTCCAGTATTGTTTTTTCACGGCTCTCCGCTCCCTTCTTCCGGCGCGGAAACCGTTCTCAGCCTGACAAATTCTATTTTACATAAAACCTTTCAGGAAATCAACTGCGAAAAATAATAATTCCGGCGATGGCCACCGCCGCCCCCAGGGCCTTCCTCCAGGCAAAGGCCGCCCGCTCCACCCCGAACAGGCCGAAGAGCTCGATCCCGTAGGCCACGAGAATCTGGGAAACCACGATCAGCAGGGCCGCCCTGGCAGGCCCCAGACTCTCCATGCTGCGGATCACCGTGTAGGTGATAAACGCCCCCAAAATCCCCCCGGCCAGCATGTATTTAGGCTCCACCGCCAGGAGAGATCCCACGCTCTGCCGGCCGGAAAGGAGCCAGGCGGCCGCGCAGGTGACAAAGGCCGTCAGCTGCACCCATCCGGCGGACACCCACACGCCGGTCTGCCGGGTCACCTCCGTGTTGAACACCCCCTGCACGCTCATCAGCGCCCCCGACAGAAGGGCTGTTAAAATTCCCCACATAAAAATATCCTCCAATGCAGATTGATATTCCTAGTTTCTGCACTGGAGGATTAGATTATACTCTCCCCTGTTCTTTTCTTCTCTCCGCCGCCCGCACAAGGTGCTCCGCCAGGACCGCTGTGGTCACAGCCCCCACGCCGCCGGGCACCGGGGTGGCCATGGCGGCCTTCCCGGACACCGCCTCAAAGTCCATATCCCCGCAGAGCTTTCCCTCCGGGGTCACATTGATGCCCACGTCCACGGCCACGGCCCCCTCGCGCACATGGTTCCCGCCGATCATCCCCGCCTTCCCGGCGGCGGAGACCAGGATATCCGCCTCCCTGCACTCCCGCTCAAGGTCTCTGGTCCTGGTATGGCAGACGGTCACCGTGGCGTGCTCCTGGAGGAACAGCATGGCCAAGGGCCTGCCCACCACGGGGCTGCGGCCCACAATCACCGCCCGCTTCCCCTCCATGGGAACCTGGTAGGTCTTTAAGATCCGGATCACGGCCTCCGCCGTGCAGGGGGCGAATCCATCCCTGTCCCCCAGGAAGACCTTAGCCACATTTTCCGGGGAAATCCCGTCCAGATCCTTCCCCGGATCGATCATCCGCTCGATCTCCCTCTCATCCAGCTGGGGCGGGAGGGGGCGCAGCAGCAAAATCCCGTCTACGTCCCCGTCCTCGCTGATCCTCCGAAACCGCTCCCCAAACTCCTCCATAGATATGTCTGCGGGCCAGGCATGGCTCTCCGCCCGCAGGCCAAATTTTTTCATCCGGGAGAGAGCTCCTCGCTCGTAGGAGAGGTCGTCCGGCTTCTCCCCCACACGGACGATGGCCAGGGTGGGCACATATCCCCCCAGGGCCTTCAGGCGCTCCTCCACTTCCCTCTGTATCTGGGCGGCAGCCTCCGCCCCCTTTAAAATGATCATCTCTCCGCTCCCCTCATCTAGCTCAATCGGAGCAGGATCCGCTCGTACACCGCATCCGCCTGCTCCATCCCTCTCTTCAGCATTTCATCCGCCTTCCGGTTCAGCTCCTCCGCCTTCCCCCGGTCCTTCATGGATCTCGTGTTGATGCGCACGTTCATGGCCGCGCCGGCGACGGACGCCCGGGCCAGCTGGGCGCCCACGCCCACGTCGCTCACCGCCATGACGCTCCCCTTCTCCTCCAGGACTTTGAGAATGTCCAGGGTCTCAAGCCCCGCCCTCATGACCTCCAGGGGCACCAGGCTGGCGTCCAGCAGGCATTTTTCCATGACCTGCTCCTTAAAGGCTCTCTCCTCCTCCTTGGACGCGGGCAGGCGGTAGGCCTCCGCCAGGGGGGCGAACACCTCCTCGTCCTCCCTGGCCAGCTCCAAAAACCGGCGCTGCAGCCTGCCAAGCTGCCCCAGAAGCTCCCGGATCTCCCCCTCCCAGCAGGCGTATTTCTTCTTGCCCACCGTCAGGTTCGCCACCATCTGCCCCAGGGCGCTCCCCAGAGCTCCCCCCAGGGCGGAGGCCCCTCCTCCCCCCGGCACCGGGGCGCCGGAGGCCAGGGCATCCAAAAATTCTTCTATTCTCATCATCGTCTCTCCTTCTTTTTCCGCTCCGCCCATCTTCCCAGGACGGCTGCGGCGGCAAGCGATCCCGCACTGACCGCCGTGATGGCTGCGCCCGCCCGCAGGCCCTCCGGCTCATAACGCATCTCCACGGTGTGGCTTCCCGCCGGAAGCTCCACGGTGAGGAAGGTGTCAAAGAGCTTTCTCGTCTCCGTCTCCTCCCCGTCCACCAGGACCGTCCACCCCCGGTCGTAGGGGATGCTGGTGTAGAGGAGACCGGGATGTTCCATGGTGATGGTCCCCGCCAGGGCCGTGTCCGTCCACTCTGTGAGGTTCCAGGACTCCCGGCTCAGGGTCTCGTACACCTGCCTGAGGGCGTCGTCGGAGAAGCGGTAGACTCTGGCGCTCAGATCCGCCCCCGCCGGGTCCACGGCGGTGAGGAGGATTTCCTCCCCCGGCAGGCATCTGCCCAGCTCCAGCAGATAGCCCCGGTTCACATTGTCGTAGGTGGTGCTCTCCTCGCCCCAGCTCACCTTCACCTCCTTCACCTGGCGGTTGGAGATGTAGGCGTAATATTCTCCCTCCTGCTCCACCCCGTAGCTGTAGGAGGAGCCTCCGTCCTCCCCGTAGACCTCCTCCAGAACCCAGGAAGTTCCCAGCACGGCGCACAGGTCATTCTGCACGTCCGCCGGGTTTCCCAGATCCAGCTGCCAGTTGTCCTCCAGGTCCATGGAGATGCCAAAGCCCAGTGGCAGGGTATAGTCCTTCCGGTAGAGCCAGGTGTTTCCCTCCTGTCCCGCCAGGGTCAGCAGGGGGTTGCTGCTCCCCTGATTCCAGTCGTACAGGCCGTAGCGGATGGAGAGGAGGGAGTCCACCAGGGGAGTGCTCCCCTCGATGCTGTAGGAGTTGGTGGAGGCCTCGCAGCCCATGCGGCGGAAAAATTCCGTCATGTCGGCGTTGGCCGTGGAGGAGAACAGGGACACTGTGGGGAAATTCATCCACGCCCCGTCATTCTTCGTCTTTCCGTCCACCTTCTCCACCCGGTAGAACACCTCCTCGGGGCTCAATCCCGCCACCAGATCCATCACGTCCCGGTTGTCGTCCAAGTAGGCGGTGCGGCTGGTGGTGGTGACGCTGGTGGCCGTGGTGTTCACCGCCGCCTCCACCGACACCAGAGCCAGGGCCAGAAGGCCGATGAGGCCGGCGCCGGCCCGCCTGCGGGTGTGGAGGTAGATCAGGCCGGCGTAGAGGGCCAGCAGCAGGATCGCCGCGTAAAATACGATGAAATGGTAGGCATCGTCCTCCACCGTCTGCTCCGCCAAAAGCACGAAGCACACCGAGCCGAAAAATGCCGCAGCCACATGCTTCCAGGGCGTCTCCCCCAGAAACATATAGGCCCGATAGCAGATGAAGAGCATCAGGAAAATGTAGATGAAGGACTGCCGGCAGGGAAGGCTGTTGGGGTAGTGGAACCCGTGCCAGATAAAGTTCAGCACATTGATGGAAAAGCTGGCGAAAAACAGCAGCAGCAGGCCACAGTACACCGCCTTCTCCCGGACCGGTATCTTCCGGCAGGCCAGATAGAGGAGGAAGAAGAGGAGCACCGCCACCCCGCAGTAGATGTTGGGCCAGTGGTCCAGCCCCACCTCCGTCTCCACGCAGGGGAGATGCCTGGCCAGCATATCCACGATGGAGAAGTAGCTGCTGAAGGTCTGGGGAAAATTAAAATCCCCCGAGGCCGTCATCTGCAGGGCGAAGATCTCCGGCAGCAGCACCACCGCCGCCACGCCCCCCGCCAAAAGGGAGTAGACTCCAAACTTCAGGCAGATGGCCCCCCAGTCCTTCAGGCTCTTTCTCCCCTCCAGGATCAGCCGGCTGACAAAATAGATCACCATGAACAGGCAGGTCATGATGGAGATATAGTAATTGGAAAGGATGGACAGCCCCAAGGTCACGCTGTAGAGGAGCCCCTTCTTCTCCCGCACCAGGCGCTCCAGCCCGTACATCACCAGGGGGAAGAGCCAGATGCAGTCCAGCCACATGATGTTCCAGCTGTAGGCCGCCATGTAGCCCGACAGGGCGTAAAAGATCCCGAAAAAGGCCGCGCCGAAATCCCCCGCCCGGCCGTGCTTTCTCAGATACCAGGCGAAGGTCAGACCGGAAAGGCCGATCTTGGCCACGATCAGGTAGGTCATAAATTCGATGATGTAGGCCTTGGGGCAGAGAACCACCAGCCAGTTTACGGGGCTGGCCAGATAGTAGGCGTACAGGGCGGCAAAATTTACGCCCCCGCCCACATCCCAGCTGTAGAGCAGGCTCCCCCCCGTCCGCAGCTTGTGGTGAAACTCCGAGAAAAACGGGGCGTACTGGTGGTACATGTCCGTCCTCAGAAAGCTGTAGTCCCCAAAGGGGAAGATTCCCCTCTGCACAAATATGAGGATCATGATCACCACGGGGATGAGGAAAGCCGCCAGAAGGCCGTCCCGGGGGCGCAGAAAGCCCCCCAAGTGCTCCCCGGAGCGCCCCCGGGGGATCTCCTCCCCTGGTTCCCGCTCCTGTCCCGTCTCCTTCCCAGTCTCCAGTTCCTGTCCCGTCTCTGTCTCCTCCTCCGCGTCCAGATCCTCGATCACCAGATCCTCCTCCAGTCTCTCCGCCGTGCCCCGAAGCCGGCCCTGCAGTTCTCTCTCCATCTCTCTCTTCTCCATAACACCCAGAATCTCATCCAGTTCCCTGGAAACCGCTCCGCCCTCTTCCTGTCTCATCCCATTTCCTCTCCGCTACTTCTTTGGTGCCGTGCCCTTCCGGAATATCAGCCATTTGCTGAACACGTAATTCAGCACCAGGGAGATCCCGGACACCGCGATCTTGCACAGCATGTCCTGCTGGATTTTCAGCCCATCCACCATGACCACCATGGCCACATAGGTGAACACCGCCGTGAACAGGCGGCATCCAAAGAAGCTGGCCATCTCCTTCATCAGGTATCTCAGGTGAAAATTAAAGTTCTCAAACACAAAGACCTTGTTGGTCCCGTAGGCAAACAGGATGGCGAACACCTGGCTCAGCACCGTGGCCGCCCGGTAGCCCAGGGGGACGCGCATGACCCCGTAGGACACCCAGTCCACCAGGGTGGTCAGCACCCCGAAAATCAGGTAGGACACCGTCTCCCGGTTCACCAGCCTGGCTCTGATCTGTTTCAACATCTCCTTGCGCACCATCCTTTCCGCCGTCAGCCCGTCTTTCCGGTTATTGTATTACAGGGGCTGTAAAATGTAAAGACCGCTTTGCCTCACTGCCTGGCCAGCCACTGCTCCATCCCGTCTGAATAGTGGAGCTCCCCGTCGTCGGTGATGAACACCGCCCACACATGCTCCAGGGAGTTGACCAGCTCCATTCCCCTCTCTAATCCCAGGGAGAAACAGGTGGTGCTGAGGCCGTCCCCGTCCACGGACTTCTCCGAGACGATGGTCACGGCGGTGAGGCCGTTTTCATAGGGATATCCCGTCTTGGGGTCCAGGATGTGGTGGTAATTCACCCCGTCCTTCTCAAAATGGCGCTCATAGACCCCCGAGGACACCGCCGACAGATCCCGGATCTCCAGGACGCCCACCGTCTCGCTGCGGTCCGCGTAGGGGCGCTGGATCCCGATGCGGAACGGCTCCTCCCCGTAACCGCCGACGCAGAGCACATTTCCCCCCAGGTTGATGATGGCGCTCTCCACCCCCTGCTCCAGCAGGTATTCCTTCATCTTATCTGCGATATAGCCCTTGGCGATGGCTCCCAGGTCGATTCTCGTCTCATCGTCGGCAAACACAATCGTGTTTCCCGAGACCGACACCCGCTCATAGCCCACCTTCGGCAGGTTTTCCCGGATCATTTCCGGGTCGGGGAGCTCCGGCTCTGCGGCTGTGAAATCCCAGAGGGAGCTCAAGGGCTCCACCGTGATGTCGAAGGCCCCGCCCGACAGGCGGCTGTAGTAGAGCCCTCTCTCAATGACCTCCGCCGTCTCGGCGGACACCTCCATCTCCCTGGTTCCCGGCTCCCGGTGATTCAGGCGGAAGATCTCGCTGTCCTCCTTCGTGCGGCTGAGAAGGTCCTCATAATGGCTGCACAGCTCCAGGCAGCCGTCCAGAATCGCCTCGTCCTCCGAGTCGTAGAGGGTGACGGTCACAAACGTGTTCAGCAGAAAATCCGAGCGGCTCACCGGCTCCGCCTGCCTCCTCCCGCAGCCGCCAGCCGCCAGGACCGACGCGCAGACGAGCACCGCCGCCGCTATCGCTTTTTTCAGTTTCAATCTCCATTCTCCTTAATCTCTTTTTTTATATAAATGCTGGATTTTTGATTGCAAAAATGATATGATGTGGGGGAATTATTACCACGAATTCGAGGAATGCATATGAAAATCAGGCAGCTTTATACCTTTAAAATCGTCTGCGAGGAGGAGAGCATCACCCGGGCCGCCGAGCGCCTCTCCACCACCCAGCCGGCCATATCCCGGACCATCAGCGAGCTGGAGGAGACGCTGGGCACCCAGCTCTTTGACCGCACATCCAGGAAGATTGTGCTCAATGAGGCGGGCCAGCTCTTCCTCTCCAAGGTGATCCCCCTCCTGGAGCTCTACGAGGACCTGGAAAAGGGACTTCCGGACTCCGACGTCCGCTACCAGCTGAGGATCGGGGCCACCCCCTCCCTGGCCGGCACCCTTCTCTTCCAGATCCTGGAAAAATTCCGTTCCGGCCATGAGGACGTGCAGATCCGGGTCACCGTGGACAGCGAGCCGGTCCTGGAGCAGATGCTGCTCCAGCGCCAGATCGATATGGCCCTCACGGAGGGGATGACGGATGACGAGCACTTCGTCAAGGTCCCCATCTCCTCCGAGCCGCTGGCCGTGCTCTGCTCCCCGGATTTCCCCGCGGCGGCGGCCGGGGAGATCTCCGCCCCGGACCTGGCCAGGCAGCCCCTCCTGCTGAAGGAGGATGCCAGCATGATCCGCCGTCTGGTGGACGCCGCCTTCCTGTTCTACGACATAGCGGTCTCCCCGTCCTGGACCAGCACCAGCTCCGCAGTGCTGCTGAAGGCCGCCCGGGAAGGCCTGGGGATCACCATTCTCCCCCGGGCTCTGGCCAGCCGGGATCTGGAGAACGGTTCCCTGACGGAGCTCTCCGTGCCGGACTTCAACCTGGACTGCACGACCCACGTGACCTTTCTCCAGGACAAATATCAGTCCCCGGCCTTCCAGGCCTTCATGAACGTGATTCTCTTCTCTGTAACCTGATTTTCTTCCCCGCAAATCAAATAAGGGAGTGCTGCAAAACTCATCTCTCCATTTTGCAGCACTCCCTCTTCATCAGGCTTCTTCCTTCTTTGCCTCCGCCTTCTTGGGCGCCTTCTTCCTGTCCGCCATCAGTTTCTCCGTGCTCACCAGCTTTGTGCACAGGCACAGAAGCTCCGTGGCCAGCTCCAGATCATTTAAGGGCGGGTAGGAGGGCGCAATCCGGATATTGCTGTCGTGGGGATCCTTTCCGTAGGGATAGGTGGCCCCCGCGGACGTCATCACCACTCCCGCCTTCTTGCAGCGGGCGACGATCTCCTTGGCACAGCCGTCCATGGCCTCGAAGGAGATGAAATATCCCCCCTTCGGCTTGGTCCAGTCGGCGATTCCCAGACCTCCCAGCTCCTGCTCCAGAATTCTCTCCACCGCCTCAAACTTGGGCCGCAGAATGTCGGCGTGCTTTCTCATGTGCTCCACCATGCCGTGGATATCCTTGAAAAAGCGCACATTTCTCAGCTGGTTCACCTTGTCGTGGCCGATGGTCTGCACGGACAGCTGCTTGCGGATGTCCTCCAGGTTGTTGGGGGACGCCGCCAGGGCGGCGATTCCGGAGCCGGGGAAGCAGATCTTGGACGTGGACGCAAACTTGTACGCCAGGTCCGGGTTGCCGGCCCGCTTGCACTCCGCCAGAATCTCAATCAGGTGGTCCTGGTCATTGTCGTACAGGTGATGGATGGTGTAGGCGTTGTCCCAGTAGATGCGGAAATCCTGGGCTGCCGGCTTCAGTCTGGCAAACCGTCTCACCGTCTCATCCGAGTAGGAATATCCCTGGGGATTGGAGTACTTGGGCACGCACCAGATTCCCTTGATGGAATCGTCGCCCGCCACCAGCTCCTCCACCATATCCATATCCGGTCCCTGGGGAGTCATGGGCACATTGATCATCTCTATTCCAAAATACTCCGTGATGGCGAAATGGCGGTCATAGCCGGGAACGGGACACAGGAACTTTACCTTGTCCAGTTTGCCCCAGGGCGTGCTGCCCATGACGCCGTTGGTGATGGAGCGGGCGACCGTGTCGTACATCACGTTCAGGCTGGAGTTTCCATAGATAATCACGTTGGCGGGAGCCACCTCCATCATGTCGGCGATCAGCTCCTTCACCTCGCTGATTCCCTCCAGGCAGCCGTAATTGCGGCAATCCGTGCCGTCCTCACAGGTGAGATCGTCGTGGCTGCTGAGCACGTCCATCATTCCCATGGACAGATCCAGCTGCGCCAGGCTCGGCTTTCCCCTGGACATATCCAGCTTCAAGTCCCTTCCCTGCATCTCCCTATACTGGGCTGACAGCTCGTCATGAAGCGCTCTCAGCTCCTCCATTGTCATTTCAGCATACGGTTTCATTGTTCACTCTCCTAGTCTTCCTGTTATCATCTGCAGAATCCTGCATCTTCCTTAAAATGCAACGCTACCATTATCCACCAAAACTTCTGATTGCGCAAGCACTTTTTCATCGGAAGTACCCCGAGGCCCTCCCCTTTTCCTTGACATCCCCTCCGCCAGACACTAAAATAGATATGTTATACATTACAAATCCTGATCCCTGCCCCGGCATATCAGGGGAGAGGATCGTGAATCACAACATGGAAGATTATCTGCTGGTAGACGGATACAATATCATATTTGCCTGGCCGGAGCTCAAAAGTCTGGCGGAGACCAACCTGGATTCCGCCCGCATCCGCCTGCAGGATATTCTCTGCAACTATCAGGGCTTTAAAAAGTGCCGGGTGATCCTGGTGTTCGACGGCTACAAAGTGAAGGGAAACCCCGGGGAGGTGCTCAAGTACCACAACATCCACGTCATCTTCACCAAGGAGGCGGAGACCGCGGACCAGTACATTGAAAAGGTGACCCAGGAGATCGGCCGCACCCACCATGTGCGGGTGGCCACCTCCGACCGCCTGGAGCAGGTGATCATCCTGGGAAAGGGAGCTGTCCGCATGTCCGCCAGGGACCTCTTCAAGGAGATCAGCGAGACCAACGACGAGATCCACAAGCAGCACCTGGAGCGGATCCCCTCCAAAAAGAACCGGCTCTTCGACAACGTGGACGCCGACCTGTTCCAGTACTTGGAAGATATACGGCTGAACAGAAAAAAGTAAGAATTCTTTAAGCCTTCTGCTACTATCTCTTTCCCCCTTTATCTGATATACTGTCCCCGTCAGCAGGAAATGTTCCTGCCGGCCATTACCCCTAAGGAGGACATATACTATGACTAAGAAGACAACGAGATCTATTCTGGCCGTTCTCGCAGCAGCGGCCGTTATCACCGCCGGAGGAGCTTTCTCCTCCATGGCTGAGCCCGCCTCTGACTTAAAGATCTGGGGGCCGGTGAGCGAGGTGACCGACTCCAGCCTGGTCATCGACAATCAGAATTCCAATTCCTACGCCGGGGATGTGGTGATCCACATTTCCGAGGAGACCCTGATTCTGGACGGCACCAGCGGCATGCCGGCATCTGTGGAGGAGGGCGAGACGGTGTACGCCTACATCAGCCCGGCCATGACCATGAGCCTGCCGCCGCAGACCACGGCGGACATGATTCTCACCGACCTGCCCGCCGACTACAAGGCCCCGGACTATATTGAAGTGCAGTCCATGGAGGCAGTGGACGGAGGATACCGCCTCACGGCGGCGGACGGACTGACCTTCCAGGTGCCCGCCGACTGCCCCATTCTTCCCTACCTCACCAGAAATATGCTGTACCTGGAGAACCTCTATCCCGGCGCCCGCTGCCTGGTGTGGTCCGACGGCAGCACCGCCTCCAAGATCATGATGTTCCAGCCCTACGGGCCTGAGGAGGCGGGAAGCGAGGACACGGTTCAGCCCTACGAGCAGCAGACCGGCTGGGTTCTCACCGAGGGCGAGGCCGGAACGGCGGATGCCCGCTGGATCTACTACAACCAGGACGGATCCCTGGCCAAGGGATGGGTGGAGGACAGCGGAAAATGGTACTTCCTCAACCTGGAGACCGGCGTGATGGAGAGAAGCTGCTTCATCCAGGTGGACGGCAAGACCTACTACATGCAGGAGGACGGCTCCATGCTGACGGAGGCGAAGACCTTCACCCCCGCCGCCGACGGCTCCCTCTCCTGATGCATCATTCTGAATGATTCGATCCCAGAACGTCAAAGGGCGTGCAGCGAGGAAACTGCTGCACGCCCTATCTGTTTTATTTCACCACAATCTTCATGAAGTTCTTCTTGCCCCTCTTCACGATGATTCCATCGCTTCCGATCTGGTCCTTGGTGAACTCCGCCTTGATATCCTTCACCTGGGTTCCGTCCACGGACACGCCGCCCTGCTCCACATTTCTCCTGGCGTCGGAGCGGGAAGTGCACAGGCCGGACTTCTGCATGATGGCCAGCAGGCCGATCTTTCCGTCCTCAAAATCCTCATCCGTCAGCTCATAGCAGGGCATGTTGGCGGAATCGCCGGAGCCGCCGAAGAGAGCCTTGGAGGCTTCCTCCGCCTTCTTGGCCTCCTCCTCGCCGTGAACCAGGTTGGTGAGCTCGTAGGCCAGGATCTCCTTCGCCCTGTTCAACTGGCTGCCCTCCCACTTGTCCATCTCGTCGATCTGCTCCAGGGGAAGGAATGTGAGCATCCGCAGGCATTTGAGCACGTCGGCGTCGGCCACATTTCTCCAGTACTGGTAGAACTCGAAGGGAGAGGTCTTGTTGGGATCCAGCCACACGGCGCCGGACTGGGTCTTGCCCATCTTCTTGCCCTCGGAGTTCAAGAGCAGGGTGATGGTCATGGCGTGGGCATCCTTGCCCAGCTTTCTGCGGATCAGCTCCGTGCCGCCCAGCATGTTGCTCCACTGGTCGTCGCCGCCGAACTGCATGTTGCAGCCGTATTTCTGGAACAGCATATAGAAGTCGTAGCTCTGCATGATCATGTAGTTGAACTCCAGGAAGCTGAGTCCCTTCTCCATTCTCTGCTTGTAGCACTCCGCCCGCAGCATGTTGTTGACGCTGAAGCAGGCTCCCACCTCCCGAAGAAGGTCGATGTAGTTTAACTTGGTCAGCCACTCGGCGTTGTTGACCATCAGGGCCTTTCCGTCGGAGAAATCGATGAAGCGGCTCATCTGCTTTTTGAAGCACTCGCAGTTGTGCTCGATGGTCTCCACCGTCATCATCTGTCTCATGTCGGTCCGGCCGGAGGGATCTCCGATCATGCCGGTACCGCCGCCGATGAGGGCGATGGGCTTGTTTCCGGCCATCTGCAGCCGCTTCATCAGGCACAGGGCCATGAAATGTCCCACATGGAGGCTGTCCGCCGTGGGGTCAAAGCCGATGTAAAAGGTGGCCTGTCCATTGTTCACCATCTTTTTGATCTCTTCCTCGTTGGTCACCTGGGCGATCAGGCCGCGGGCCACTAACTCTTCATAAATCTGCATGTTTCTAATCTCCTTTTCAGCAAAATATAAAAGGCAGCTGCGTCCAAAAGGACGAGGCTGCCGCTCGTGTTACCACCTTTATTCACAGACGGCTCGCACCGCCTGTCTCATGGAGTACTGACATACTCCGGCGGGAAATAACGTCCGCCGCCCCGTCGCCGCCTACTGAGACCGACCGCCGCCGCAGGAATCTGCCACCGCTGGTCCGTTGGGGGCGCTGCTCCGGGATGTATTCGTCCCCAGGGGGTGCGCGCGCCTCTCATCTCCCGGCTGCTTTCTGTCCGCCCGTTCCCGGAACTACTTGTTCCCTTCTCTGCATTTGCCTGTGAAATTGTCTGTATTATAAGCGCTTTTCCGCCCCTTTGTCAACACCCCATTTACAATTTTGACTGATAGACCGTCAGCAGCAGCACGGTTCCCAAAATCAGCCCGAATCCCAGAAGATCCATCCCGGTGAAGGACGTCCCCAGCCACAGAAAGGAGATGATCACCGCCGACACCGGCTCCGTGCTGGCGTACAGGCTGCCCTTGAAGGGGCCGATGATGGACACGCCTCCCAGGTACAGGCCGAAGGCCACCGCCGTCCCGATCACCGTCACCCCGGCCAGGGCCAAAATCAGCCCCGCATCCCACGCCATCTCATATCTCCAGGGCCTCACCGCCGCAGTCATCACAATCCCCGCCAGGAACATCCCGAACCCCAGCACCTGGCAGACGCCGTAGCGCTTCATCAGATCTCCCGGAATCATGTTGTAGAGCACTCCCCCGAAGGCCGCCAGCAGGCCGAAGAACAGCGCCTTGGGCGTGAGCGTCAGCTCCCGGAAATTTCCGTGGGTCCCCAGGATGAACGTCCCGGCCAGGCACAGGACGATGGCGAGCCCCTCCACCGGGGACGGCATCCTCCTCTCCTGGGCGCAGACGATCAGCAGGATGAACACGGGAAACATGTACTGGAGCACCGTGGCCGTGCCCGCGTTGGAGTACTGGATGGCCGCGTAATATGGATACTGGGCCATGAGAATCCCCGCCAGGGCGAACACGACCAGGTGGATCCGGTCTCTCCTGCTGTGAAAGATCTTGAGATTTCCCTTTCCGCTGCGGATAAAGCCCGCCGCCATGAGCAGGATTCCCGCCCCGATCAATCGCAGGGCCACCAGCCACTCCGCCGTGGCCCCCTTCTCCTGAAACAAAAATTGTCCGCAGCAGCCGGAAAATCCCCAGCAGATTCCCCCGGCGATGGTCATCAGGCTGCCGATGCGCATCCGTTCTCCCTGACTCATAGTTCTCCTCCTCTGGCCGCAAAAAGCTTTTGACCGCGGCATTGTTTTATATTATAATGAAAAATTAGAGGCTGGTCAATTTGTTCATAAACGGTTAGAAAAATTATGCAAAATTTACCCGCACCGGCCAATGGAGGAGTACCAATGAGTTTCGAGTTTGTACAGAAGCTGCCCACACCGGCGGAGATCAAGGACATGTTTCCCCTTCCCGCCCGCCTGGCAGCCATAAAAGCAGAGAGAGATCGGGAGATCCAGAAAATTTTCACCGGGGAGAGCGACAAATTCCTGGTGATCATCGGCCCCTGCTCCGCAGACAATGAGGACGCAGTCCTGGACTACACCACCCGCCTGGCGAAGGTGCAGGAGAAAGTGGCGGACCGCCTGCTCCTGATCCCCAGAGTCTACACCAACAAGCCCCGCACCAACGGCCTGGGCTACAAGGGCATGCTCCATCAGCCCGACCCGGAAAAGCAGCCCAGCGTCTCCGAGGGGCTGCACGCCATCCGCCATCTCCACATGAAAGTGCTGGATGAGACGGGATTTTCCACCGCCGACGAGATGCTGTACCCGGAGAACGTCAGCTATCTAAACGACATCATGTCCTACATCGCCGTGGGCGCCCGCTCCGTGGAGAATCAGCAGCACCGCCTGGTGAGCAGCGGCTGCGATGTCCCCGTGGGCATGAAGAACCCCACCAGCGGGGATCTCTCCGTGATGCTGAATGCGGTGGTGGCCGCCCAGACCGGCCATGAATTTATCATGCGGGAGTGGGAGGTAAAGACCCACGGCAATCCCCTGACCCACACCATTCTCAGGGGCGCTGTGAGCAAGCACGGCCAGTGTCTGCCCAACTACCACTACGAGGACCTGATCCTCCTGTACCGCCTCTACCAGGAGCGGGATGTGAAGAACCGTGCCTGCATCGTGGATGCCAACCACTCCAACTCCAACAAGCAGTACATGGAGCAGGTCCGCATCGTGAAGGAGGTGCTCCACAGCCGCCGCCATTCTGACCAGATCCGTGAGATGGTCAAGGGCGTGATGATCGAGAGCTACATCGAGCCCGGCTCCCAGAAGGTGGGCGAGCACTGCTACGGCAAATCCATCACCGACCCCTGCCTGGGTTGGGAGGATTCCGAGCGCCTGCTGTACGAGATCGCCGAGGGGCTGGAGTGAGGGGCGCCGTGATTCGCCCCGCCGTCCCCGCCGACGCCTCCCGCTTGGCGGAAATACAGATATTTGCCAAACGGACCGCTTTTCGGTCCGTTTTTCAGAATGATTTTGTATCCTTCAATGAGATGCAGGTGCTGGACTTAGCCCTGCGTTTTCGAGACGATCCGGACATGCGAAAGGGCGTGTTTGTCTGGGATGACGGAATCGTAAAAGCTATGACGAGGTGGGACAAGAGCCGGGAAAATTGCCTCCACTGGGAGTTGAAGGAACTGTATGTGGATCCATTTTTCCAGCACCAGGGGCTGGGGCTCTCCCTCCTGAAAGCCTTTCTCTCCTCCGCCAAACAGGCGGGAATGAGGACAGCCTCCCTCTGGGTCCTGGAAAAGAATCCGGCCGCCAGATCTCTGTACAGCCGCTGCGGCTTTGCCCCAGACGGATCCAGAAAACTCCAGGAAGGGACGTCGGAATATCTTCTGCAATATACAAAAGTCCTTTAGTTCTCACCCCTCTGCAGGCTCCGGCCGCACCACCTCCCGGAGGGCAAATTTCCCCTCTTCGAAATCATAGACAAAGATGCAGCAGTTGGTAAACCCCTTCTTCAGCTCCTCCGACGGATCCTGCACCCCCTTGAGGAAATTAAAGCAGGCCCCGCCGTGGGAGACCGCCAGCACGCTCCGGTGATCTTCTTTCTCCATGATCTCCGTCAGCGTTCTGGTCATCCGCTCCCGCACCTGATCCGTGGACTCACCGCCAAACTGGAGATAGTAGGTGACCGCCCTCACCGGATCCTTGCAGGCCAGCCGCTCGCTCTCCGCTTCCAGCTGCCCGTAAAACACCTCCTTGAGCCCCTTTAACCGCACGTATGGGAGGTTCGTCACCAGCTCCAGGGTGTCGCAGCACCGCTCGCTGGTGGAGCTGTAGGCGTGGTCGAAGGCGATCCCCTTCTCCTCAAAATAGCGTCTGGCCCCCAGGGCCTGCCGCTTTCCCAGCTCCGTCAGGGGAGAATCACACCAGCCCTGAATCCGTTTCTGTTCATTGAACATGGTCTGTCCATGGCGCATCAGGTATAATCGTTTCTTCATAATCTCCTCCTCTTTTCACTTCTCTCTGTCAAAGCACCATCAGCAAGGTTCCCGCCCCGATCAGCACACAGCCCGCCAGAGATTTTCCTGTGAAATTCTCATGGAGAAACACAAAAGCCAGCACCAGAGTGATCACCACGCTGAGCTTGTCGATGGGCACCACTTTGGACGCATCTCCCATCTGCAGAGCACGGTAATAGCACAGCCAGGACGCCCCCGTCGCCAGCCCAGAGAGAATCAAAAACAGCCAGCTCCTTCTGCTGATGGCCGTGATCTCACCCTGGGCGTGGGTGAGGAACACCATCCCCCAGGCCATCACCACCACTACCATGGTCCGAATGGCCGTAGCTAGGTTGGAATTAACCCCATCGATCCCCACCTTGGCAAGGATGGATGTCAAAGCCGCAAATACTGCCGACAGCAGTGCAAATACCATCCACATACTCCCATCTCCCCTTTCGTCGTATTGCTCTTCTATTTTATCACGCCCCGCCCCTTCCGCAAGTTCTTTTTCTCCTGCCCACTCGCGGCATAAATGCCGCTCGCCGGGCTTACAAAAAAGTGTGCGCTCCTGCGCACACTCGCGCCGGAGCGCGGTTGCGTCAGCAACCAATTTCCTTAAGCGCGGAGTGCGCATCCACAGCGGAGCGTTTTTATTTAATAGGGAACGAAGTTTCCTATTAA
>DXEU01000072.1 GCA_019114845.1 Candidatus Lachnoclostridium stercoripullorum
CTGAGGCTATCAGGATACCAAGCACTTCACCCAAAAATATCTCAAACCTCTGTTGAAATCCGGCCGGCTGCAAATGACCATCCCGGATAAGCCACGGAGCCACAATCAGGAATACGTGACTGTACAAACTCCACACTAGGAAATCCTCGAAGTTTAAAACAAAAAACTCCCCATCTCCCAGTTATTGAGAGGTGGGGAGTTTTGATCCATTTTACTCCATTGAGAAGAGCTATTCGATTTGGGCCCGCAGCATCAGCGCCACGCCCAGCTCGCGCTCCAAATCCATGATCTGCCGGCTCAGCGTCGGCTGAGTCACGTGCAGGAGATCCGCCGCCCGGGTGATATTTTCTGCCTGCGCCGCCTGCCTGTCACTCCGACAGCCGCGCGCACGTCTCCGCCAGCCGCTCAAGCTCCAATTCCGCCTCCAGCCATTCTCCCTCCCTGGCCTTCACGGTGATCTTCACCGCCGTGGGCTGACGCCTCAAAAATCCGCTGCGGAGAACTTCCACCGTCCTGGATAAGCCGCCCTCCTCAAAGGTGAAGCGTCTGCCAGGTCGGATCCTGGCCCCGGCCTTCTCCGGGGAGATCCCCCAATCCCTCTCCAGCTGCTCCATGAACGCCTGAAAACTCCAGTTCCCCCGGGGCAGGGGAATCTCCCGCTCCGCCGACACCGACGCTGGCTCCAGGGCGAGCTCTCCCCCCGCGGACACCAGCACCCGCCTCTCCCCCTCATCGGTCTCAAAGGCCAGACCCCAGCTGTGGTCCCCGTACAGTTCCAAAAGCCCCCAGTCATCCTCTTCCGCTGCTGCCAAGACGCGGGCCTGGCGGTGGATTTTGGGAAGCATTTTTAAAATCTCCCGCATCTCCTCGGGGGTCCACTTGGACACCGCCGCCTCGTTCATGTAGAAGGCCCCCTCCAGCTCCCGCCCCTCGAAATTGCAGCAAAAACCGCAGTAGGCTGTGTCCGTATCCCATATTTCCGGCCGCAGGACCTCCTTCACCCGCAAAAGTCCCGCCTCATCCTCCGTTATCCCCCTGGCCGCCTCCAGCCGAAGGCGCTCCAGCCGGCTACCGCTCTCCCCATTTTTCTGACCCATGTGCAGGAGTCTGGCGCGCTCCAGATCCTCCAAACCGGCCCCGGAGAGAATCATCTCCTCCAGCTCTCCCCAGTCGTCCGGCGGGTGCCCGAAAGCTGCATCCTCCTCTCCGGACGATGCCCCCTCCAGGGACGCCCTCCCGCGCCTCACCGCCTCCAGGGCAGCCTGCCGGTCTCCCAGCCCGGCGGACAGCTCCGCAAATATTCTCCAGGCCATGGGGGAGTCGGGGGCGAACTCCACCCCCTTCTTGGCCTCCTCCAGCGCCTCCTCGGGATCCCCGCAGTACATGGAGGACAGGGCCATTCTCCAGTGCCACTCCCCCCGGGCGGCCCGGCCTTCCTCCGCCGGATCTGCACTCCCCTGAAAACCCCCGCTCGCCGCCGAACCTGCTGTCTCCCGAGCCGCCGGATCCCTGCTCTCTTCCCCGGGCCTTGCCCGCTCCAGCCAGGCGGCGGCGAGGACGTGGTCGTCATACCGGCCCACAGCCTGGCAGCCCCTGGCCATCCAGAGAGCCGCCTCCAGATCCACAGGCCCGGCAGGCATCTTGGGGGACCGCTCCCCGCCGCCTCTCCTGCGGCAGTTTTCCAGACAGCGGACCACCCGCTCTCCTCTCCTTCCATTTCCATATCCGATTCTCTCCAGGATTCTTCTGTCCGCCTCCGCGAGAATTCCCATCGCCTCTTCCTCCTGTGACCTTTAAAATTTCCTCTATTTTTCTGTCTTTCTTCTTAAGAAACTGCGAAGAAACGGAAAAATAGTGGATATATCCCGTTTTTTGTTATATAATGACCTCAAATTAGAAACAATACCATCATTTTGCAGAAAGGAGTGCCAGCCTATGAAGCGTTCCCATATCATTCCCTTATTCCTGCTCTCCGGCCTGTGCCTGGCTTCCGGCTGCGGCGGCTGCGGGTCCGAGGAAGTGGATCTCTCCAGCGCCCACACCACAGCGGCTGAGTCCATGGCCCCCGCCGATGAGCCGGAGGAAACCGATTCCCAGACAGAGACGGAGGAGTCCGAAACTTCCTCCCGCCCTGACCCCGGGAAAGGGCTGACCGCCACCGTGGAGACCTACTCCTCCGGCGGCGTATCCATCGAGTACCCCTCCGTCACCGGCATGAACAGCAGTGAGGGGGAGGAGGCTGTCAATGAGCTTTTGAAATCCAACGCCCTCTCCATCATCCAGGCCCAGGGCATCGACGAGGACGCGGACACCCTGTCCGTGACATGTGAGATTCTCTCCGCCGACCGCCAGCAGCTCACCGCCATCTACACCGGGGAGCTGACCGCCGAGGGAGCCGCCCATCCCACCGCCATCTTCTACACCAACACGGTGGACATGGACAAGGCCGTGGATATCGGCTTCTCCACCTACGCGGAGCCCTCCACCATGGCCGGCTACGTGATGTCCGAGGGCTGTCAGTTCGACGGCCTGGACGGGGAGACGGAGAAGGCCGTCCGGGAATACATCGCCGGCCAGTCCATGGACTATTTCACGGAGCTGTTCCGCGGCGCCGACTTCCCCCTCAAGGGGGACACCTTCCCGGAGAGCTTCAGCTACGAGACCGAGGGAGACATATTCTTCTCCATACCGGTTCCCCACGCCCTGGGAGACTACGCCATCGTAAAATTCACACCGGACACCAAATAGAGAAAGGAAGTCTGTCATGGAAAATGTAACCGTATTTGACCATCCGCTGATCCAGCACAAGATATCCATCCTCCGGGATAAGAATACCGGCACCAACGAGTTCCGGTCCCTGGTGGAGGAGATCGCCATGCTCATGGGCTACGAGGCCCTCCGGGACCTTCCCCTGCAGGACGTGCCTGTGGAGACTCCCATCGAGCCCTGCATGACGCCCATGATCGCCGGCAAGAAGCTGGCGGTGGTCCCCATTCTCCGGGCCGGCCTCGGCATGGTAAACGGCATCCTGGCCCTGGTTCCCTCGGCAAAGGTGGGGCACATCGGCCTCTACCGGGACGAGGTGACCCATGAGCCCCACGAGTACTACTGCAAGCTGCCGGATCCCATCGATCAGCGGACCATCGTCGTCACCGACCCCATGCTGGCCACCGGCGGATCCGCCGTGGCTGCCGTCAACTTCATCAAGGAGCACGGCGGCAAAAAGATCAAATTCATGTCCATCATCGCCGCGCCGGAAGGCCTGGAGCGGCTGCACAGAGCCCACTCGGACATCCAGATCTACGTGGGACATGTGGACCGCTGCCTCAACGAGAACGCCTACATCTGCCCCGGCCTGGGGGATGCCGGCGACCGCATCTTCGGCACCAAATAAATGTTCGCGGAGCGCATCGCGCACACAGGGAGTGCTGCAAATTCATTTTGCAGCGCTCCCTTTTTGTCTCATGAGCCCGGCAAACGGTCTCCATCTCCCTTTCCCGGCCCATCATGCAGGAAATCCCCGCGCGGACTCCGCTTTTTCGGAACCCGCGCAGGGATAAGGGTTGCTGCAGAGGATCTGTCAGTGTTTTTCCACGATCTCGCCCTGCTTTTTATAGATAGAGTTGGCGTCCACACAGCCGCGCACGCTGGAAAGGGGGTAGACGTTGGAGTTCTTGCCGATGATGGTTCCCGGGTTGAGGACGCTGTTGCATCCGATCTCCGCCCCGTCGCCCACCATGGCGCCGAACTTCTTGAGCCCCGTCTCGATGTCGCCGTCGGCGGCGTGCACCTTCACCAGAGTCTTGTCAGACTTCACGTTGGAGGTCAGGGAGCCTGCGCCGAAATGGGCCTTGCTTCCCAGGATGGAGTCCCCGATGTAGTTGAAATGGGGAACCTGCACCCGGTCAAAGAGGATGGCGTTCTTGATCTCCGTGGAGTTGCCGATCACACAGCCCCCGCCGATGATCACATTGCCCCTCAGGAAGGCACCGGTGCGGATCTCCGTGTCCGGGCAGATGAGCAGCGGTCCCTTGATGGCGGCCGTCGGCGGCAGCTTCACCGTCTTGTGCACGTACATATTCTTGCCGATGAGCTGGTACTCGCCCGCCGGAAGGATCTTGGCGATCTCCTCGATGATCTCTCCGATGTGGGGAAGAACCTCCCAGGGGTAGGTGTATTTCTCCAGCCACTTGCGGCTGATTGTATTGGTCAGATCGTAAAGCGCCTGAATAGTCATGTCCTGTTTCTTCATGATTGATTACTCTCCTTATTTATAATTGACAGCGGCGGCGTCAAAGACCGTCCGCAGATCACTCTGATTTCTCAATTTTAGCACAGAATAGGTTCTCCCGGCTACAAATTTTTCTAATTTTTCCATATATTCTTCGGAGGTGATGGATCCCTCCGCTACGTAGGTCAGCCCTTTCTCCCAGCTGGCCGTCAGCTCCGGGTTCAGAAGCTGCCGGATGGAGGCGTTCACCGTGTCAAACACCAGCTCCCCCAGCAGAGTGGGGGTGATCACCTGAGTCTTGCCGTTTAGGGCCAGGTACTTGATGTTCACCAGCTTCTTTAAGATCTCCGCCCTGGTGGCGCTGGTGCCGATGCCGCTCCCCTTGATCTGGGCCCGCAGCTCCTCGTCCTCGATGAGCTGGCCGGCATTCTCCATGGCTAAGATCATGGAGCCGGAGGTGTATCGCTTGGGCGGGGATGTCTCCCCCTCCCGGATGGCCAGATCCATGAGGGGAAGGCGGTCGCCCTTCTTTAAGGCCTGCAGCCGTCCTATGAACGCCGGATCGTCGGTCTGCACCTCCTTCTCCTCCTCCTGCTCCGCCTTCTGCCTTCTCTTCCCGGTCACAGCCGCCACCTTCAGGTAGCCCGGCTCCTCCAGGACCCGGTAGCCGGCAAAAAACGTCTCCGTCCTCTGCTCCCCGTCCGCCATCTCGATCTCCAGGCTGAATTTCCGGTAGACCGCCGCCGGGTAAAAGATGCTCAGAAACCGGCGGCAGATCACCTCGTAGACGGAGGCGGACAGCCCCTTTAAGCTTCTCAAAGCGCCCTGACCCTGGCCGGTGGGAATGATGGCGTAGTGGTCCGTGATCTGCTTATCGTTCACGTACCGGGTGCGGGACAGATTCTTCCAGGAACCCTGCTCCAGGATCTCCGCCGCAAACGCCCCCAGGCGGTCCAGGGATTTGAGGCCGGACAGATTCTTGGTGATCTCCTTGGCCACCGCCGTGGACAGCACCCTGGCGTCCGTCCTGGGGTAGGTGACCAGCTTCTTCTCGTAGAGCTCCTGGACGATCTTTAAGGTCTCGTCGGGGCTGATCTTGAACATTTTCGAGCAGTCGTTCTGCAGCTCCGCCAGGTTGTAGAGGAGGGGAGGCTTTCTGGTCTCCTTCTTGCTCTCCGCCTTTCTCAGCAGTCCCTCCGCCGGGCGGACGGCCTGCAGCCGGTCCACCAGCTCCTGGGCCGTCTTCTTCTCCTTAAATCCATTCTCCTTGTAGAGGACCGGCGACTGGTAATAGCGGGATCCGGGCGTGGATCGCCACTCTCCCTCCAGCCGGAAATCCTCCCAGCCGAAGCCTCCCACCACCCGGTAGAAGGGAGTTTTCACAAACTCACGGATCTCCCGCTCCCGGCGCACCACCATGCCCAGCACGCAGGTCATCACCCGCCCCACGGACAGCACCGTCCGGTTGGTCCGCAGGTAGCTGGAGATGCAGGGCCCGTACTTGAGGGTCAGAAGGCGGGAGAAATTGATCCCCATGAGGTAGTCCTCCTTGGCTCGCAGGTAGGCGGAGGCGGACAGATTGTCGTAGTCGGACCAATCCTTTGCCTCCCGGATTCCCCTCAGGATCTCCTCCTCCGTCTGGGAGTCGATCCAGACCCGCTTTCTCGTCTTGCCGTGAACGCCGGCCATCTGATCCACCAGGCGGTAGATGTACTCTCCCTCCCGCCCGGAGTCGGTGCATATGTATATGGTATCCACATCGGGGCGGTTTAATAAGCCGCTCACCGTCTGAAACTGCTTGGCCACTGCGGGAATCACTTCATACTTAAATTCCCTGGGCAAAAATGGGAGCGTCTCCAGGCTCCATCTCCTATACTTGGGGTCGTAGGCCTCCGGGTAGCTCATGGTCACCAGATGGCCCACGCACCAGGTGATGACCGCATTCTCCGACTCGATATACCCGTCGGCCCGCCGGCCATTTACGTGAAGAGCCGCCGCAAACTGCTGGGCGACGCTGGGTTTTTCTGCTATATATAACGATTTTGACATTGATATTCTCTCCTCGCGTTCTTATACTATACCATTTACTTTTCTGAATATCAATGCTACAATGTAACAGTTCAGAGTGATAATCTAATGAAAAGAGGTATCAGACCATGTCCATCGACAAAGTACGGGAATATTTCCGTCCCCTCGGGCGGGAGCAGGATATTCTGGAATTCCCCGTCTCCAGCGCCACCGTGGAGCTGGCGGCGGAGGCTGTGGGGACGGAGCCGGCGAGAATCGCCAAGACCCTCTCCTTCTACAAGAAGGAGGAGGACGGCTGCATCCTGGTGATCACAGCGGGTGATATGAAGATTGACAACAGCAAATTCAAGCATTTCTTCGGGTTCAAGGCGAAGATGCTCTCCGGGGAGGACGTGACGCGCCTCACCGGCCACGCCATCGGCGGCGTCTGCCCCTTCGGCAACCCGGAGCACGTGGACGTCTACCTGGACGAGTCCATGAGGCGGTTCGAGACGGTATTTCCCGCCGCCGGCAGCTCCAACTCCGCCATTGAGCTGACCTGCCAGGAGCTGGAGGAGTACTCCCGGGCCAAGCAGTGGGTGGACGTCTGCAAGTCCATCGGGTAAACCATTCAGGAGGTGAGGGACTATGACAAGAGAAACGGTTAAAATCGGATTCATCGGCTTCGGCAATATGGCCCAGGCCATCGCCAGAGGGCTTCTGGGGGCCGGAGCCGTAAGGCCGGAGCAGATCTGCGCCTGCGCCAAAAACTGGGAGAAGTTAAAGGCCAACACCCTCCCCGCAGGGATGATCCCCTGCCCCACCGCCGCGGAAACGGCAGAGCTGGCCGACCTGGTGGTGCTGGCGGTGAAGCCCTACCTGATCCAGGAGGTTACGGCCCCCATTCTGGAGCTTCTGAAGGACAAGATCGTGGTGTCCGTGGCAGCCGGTTGGAATTTTGAGAAATTTCAGGAGATCCTGGCCCCGGACACTCACCTCATCTGCACCATCCCCAACACCCCAGTCTCTGTGGGGGAGGGAATTTTCGTCTGCGAGAGCCGCCACTCCCTGACGGAGGAGGAGTACCGGCTCTTTGAGGAGCTCTTCTCCTCCATCGCTGTGGTACAGCCGGTGGAGACCTCCCAGCTCTCCGTGGCCGGCACCCTCAGCGGCTGCGGCCCCGCCTTCGCCAGCATGTTCATCGAGGCTCTGGCCGACGGGGCGGTAAAGCACGGCCTTCCCCGGGCCGCCGCCTACCGCCTGGCCAGCCAGATGCTGGCCGGCACCGGCAAGCTGCAGCTTGAGACCGGAGCCCACCCGGGGGCCATGAAGGACGCGGTCTGCTCCCCCGGCGGCACCACCATCGTGGGTGTGTCCGTCCTGGAGGAGATGGGCTTTCGGGCCGCCGTGATCGACGCCATCGACGCCATCGAATCCGGCCGCAAATAAATAGGGAACGAAGTTTCCTATTAATGAAAGAAGTGCCGCAGAGCTCCCCCCTCCCAGGGGTTGGTTCTGCGGCACTTCCGCTATTCTCTCCCAAACATCCGATGGTACTGGACGATCTGGTACTCTTCTATTTTCTCGTTGAAGGCGTTGGTCTCCAGGTGGCTGTGGGCCTCCCCCTCGCTGTCAAAGTACCCGGAGAAGGTGAGGGCCGGAATTTCATTCCGGAATTCCCGGAGGAAATCCCCGTAGGTGTCGCTCTCGATCCCCGCCAGATCCAGCACATACTGTCCCAGGAAGTTCAGGCTGGTGATCTCCGGGATCTTCGGCTCCAGGCCGTAGTTGGACCAGATCACAAAGGGCACCCGGAATTTTCCCATGTACTCCTCCATGGTCATATCCTTCTGCTCCACCCCGTAGGCCAGATCCAGAAACTCCTGCTCCACGGACGGCTGATGGTCTCCGAACATCACGATCAGCACCGGCTCCTCCTGCTCCTCAAAGTAGCGGATCAGCTTCTCAAAGGCCTGGTCCGTCTCCTGCACCAGAGTCAGATACTGCTCCGCCATGGGATAGGCTCCCTCTTTCCCCTCCAGCTGCACCCTGGCCGGATAGTCCGGGTCCGTGTAGCTGCCGTGGCTCTGGATGGTGACATTGAAGAGGAAGAGCTTCTCCCCCGGCTCGCGGTTCTCAAACTCCCAGATCACCTGGTTGAAATCCGACTGGTCGTTGACATATCCGTGGGACTCCGCCGCCTCCACATCCATATCGTCCCCGCACTTAAACTGATCAAAGCCCAGCAGGGGATAGGCCTGGTTTCTCTGCCAGGAACTCATCTCCCCGGGATGGAAGGCGAGGCAGGTGTAGCCATTCTCCTTCAGCACGGAGGCCATGGACGGGGAGGGCTGCAGAATGTACTGCTGGTAGGGGATGCTCCCCGGTGGCAGGAACGCCATGGTGTTCCCCGTGAGGAACTCAAACTCGCTGGCGCTGGTCCCCGCCCCGAACACGGAGGTGTAGGCGTGTCCCTTCGCCCCGTCCAGGGAATTGATATACTCCATGGGGCTCTCCGTGAGGGACAGGTTGCCAAACTCCTCAAAATCCGCCCAGGACTCATTCATGATGGCGATGATGTGGGGCTTCTCCGCCGGGATCTCCGCCTCCAGGGCGGGATCCCCCACCGCCGCCAGACGGGTTCCCTCCTCCCCCTCGGCCGCCGCCTGGGCGGCCATCAAGAGCTCATCCGCCCGCTCCGGGGAATAGCCCTCCGGGATCTCCACATTCAGATATTTCAGGTTGCTCACAAAAGCTCCCGCCATGCCCCTCTCCCGGTAGGCCCCCGCCTGGTCCCACACGTCGGCGGACACCCCAAACTCCTTCAGGGTGTCCGTGCGGAACACCAGGTGCAGGCAGACGAGGCCGCAGGCCAGGGCCGCGGCTCTTCCCAGGAGCCTCACCCGCAGCCATCTCTTCTTCCGGAGCACGGCCGCAGCCGTACAGAGGAGAATCAGGCAGGCCGCAGCCAGCATCATTCTCCTAGTGGGCACAATCCGGTAGGTGCCGGACACGGCTGCCGCCGTCCCCAGGGCGGTGAAATCCCAGGGGAGCACCGGATTTCCCCGGAACTGGACCACAAAATAGTTGGCGGCCCCCCACAGGGCAGCCGTGATCTCCACTGCCGCGGCGCTGAACACCATCCGCCCGCTCAGGGCCACAAGAAGGCAGTAGAAAATCCCCACACAGAGAGAATTTCCCAGAACCACCGGGAGGGAGTACTCCCAGGGCCAGCCGCCGTACACAAACTGCATGAGATAGAACGCGGACACCGGCACGAGGAAAAGTGCCAGCAGGACAGCGAGAGCTTTTCCCGCCGCCTTCCCGCTCCATATCTTCCGTATTCTTTCCATCTTACCTCTCCCAAACCGCATTTCATCAGACAAAATCAGGGACCTTCATTTCTGAAGATCCCTGATGCTCAATTCTTCGGATATTCGAAAAGATTAGTCCTCAACCTTAACGATCTCTCTCTTGTTGTAGCTGCCGCAGGCTTTGCAAACTCTATGAG
>DXEU01000073.1 GCA_019114845.1 Candidatus Lachnoclostridium stercoripullorum
ATTCTTCTCTGCAGAATGATAAGTTTGTGACCACCAGGAGCGAGGGCGAGGAGCCGTTCCGCCATGTGGTGATCTTCCTGAAGAAGGAAGGCTCCAGGAGAGGCGGGAGATACAATGAACCGTCTTCCTCCCAGAAGTAAGATATCTGGCTGCGGAGATAGAGAAGGAATAAAAGGTGCTGCAGATTTGCAGCACCTTCTTTCATATGTGGAGAGAGGTTGAGAAGGTGAACAGAACAGATACCATTGCGGCGGTGGCCACCGCCATGAGCAGTTCGGGAATCGGAATCGTGAGAATCAGCGGCGATGAGGCGCTGGAGATTGCCGGGCGGATTTTTCGGAGAAAGAACGGGAAAATGCTGGAGAACCCGGAATCCCATCGGGTGTATTATGGGTTTATCTGCGATGGGGAGGAGAAAATCGACGAGGTCCTGATGCTGATTATGAAGGGACCCCACAGCTATACGGCGGAGGACACGGTGGAGATCGACTGCCACGGGGGTGTTCTGGTGATGAAGCGCATCCTGGAGACGGCCCTGAGGGCGGGAGCCAGGCCGGCGGAGCCGGGGGAATTCACCAAGCGGGCGTTTTTAAACGGGAGAATCGACCTCTCCCAGGCGGAGGCGGTGATCGATGTGATCAACGCCAGAAACCAGTATGCCCTGCGTTCCTCCGTGAGCCAGCTGGGCGGGGCGGTTTCCGAGAAGATACGGGCCATGCGGGAAAAAATTCTCTACGAGATCGCCTTTATCGAGTCCGCCCTGGACGATCCGGAACACATTTCCCTGGACGGGTACGGGGAGAGACTTGAGGCGGTGGTGAGACCGCTGAGGGAGGAGACGGAGAGGCTGATCCAGTCGGCGGACGACGGGAGAGTGATGACGGAGGGGATCAAGACGGTGATTCTGGGCAAGCCCAACGCGGGGAAATCCTCCCTCATGAATGTGCTTTTAGGGGAGGAGAGAGCCATCGTCACCGACATCGCCGGAACCACCAGGGATATCCTGGAGGAAAATATCCGTCTGAAGGGTATCAGCCTGAATATTGTGGATACCGCCGGAATCCGGGAGACGGAGGATGTGGTGGAAAAAATCGGCGTGGACCGGGCCAGACAGATGGCTGGGGAGGCGGATCTGATCATCTACGTGGTGGACGGGTCCTGCCCCCTGGACGAGAATGACCGGGAAATCATGGAGATGATCCGGGACAAGAAGTGTGTGGTTCTGTTGAATAAGACGGATCTGCCCCAGCAGGTGACAGCCGGGGAGATAGAGGCGGCTGCCGGGGTGAAGGTGGTGCCTGTCTCCGCCAAGGAGCGGACGGGAATCGAGCGCTTGGAGAGCGAGATAGAGGGAATGTTCTACCACGGGGAGCTGGATTTTAACGATCAGGTGTACATCACCAGCGCCAGGCAGAAGGCGGCCCTGGAGGAGACGAAATCCAGCCTGGGAATGGTGATGCAGAGCATTGAGGATGGAATGCCCGAGGATTTCTATTCCATCGACCTCATGAACGCCTACGAGCAGCTGGGAACCATCATCGGCGAGGCGGTGGAGGACGACCTGGTAAACGAGATTTTCAGCAAATTTTGTATGGGAAAATAAAAGCCGGAGTCAAAGCTCTGGGCAAGAGGGCCCGGCGCGGATGGATTTTGAAGAAAGAAGAGAGTTGAAGAGATATGCCGAATGTAGAAGAGACCTATGACATCGTGGTGGTGGGGGCAGGACATGCGGGCTGCGAGGCCGCCCTGGCCTGCGCCAGGCTGGGGCTGGAGACGATTATGTTCACCGTCAGCGTAGACAGCATCGCCCTGATGCCCTGCAATCCCAACATCGGCGGGAGCTCCAAGGGACATCTGGTGAGGGAGCTGGACGCCCTGGGGGGAGAGATGGGAAAAAACATCGACAAGACATTTATACAGTCCAAAATGCTCAATGAGTCCAAGGGCCCGGCGGTTCATTCTCTGAGAGCCCAGGCGGACAAGCAGGATTACACCAGGGAAATGCGGAAAACCCTAGAAAATACCGATCATCTGACCATCCGCCAGGCGGAGGTGTCGGAGATCCTCGTGGAGGATGGGAAGCTGACAGGGGTGAAGACATTCTCCGGGGCGGTCTATCACTGCAGGGCTGCGGTGCTGGCCACGGGAACCTACTTGAAAGCCAGGTGCATATACGGGGATGTGAGCTCCTACACGGGGCCCAACGGCCTGCAGGCGGCCAATCATCTGACGGACTCCCTGAAGGCCAACGGGATCGAAATGTACCGATTTAAGACGGGGACGCCGGCCAGGGTGGACAGGAGAAGCATCGATTTCTCAAAGATGGAGGAGCAGTTCGGCGACAAGCGGGTGGTGCCCTTCTCCTTCTCCACGGACCCGGAGACGGTGCAGAAGGAGCAGGTGTCCTGCTGGCTCACCTACACCAACGAGGAGACCCACAGGATTATCCGGGACAACCTGGACCGCTCCCCCCTGTTTTCCGGCGCCATCGAGGGGACCGGCCCCAGATATTGTCCGTCTATAGAGGATAAGGTGGTGAAATTTCCGGACAAGAACCGCCATCAGGTGTTTGTGGAGCCGGAAGGCCTGTACACCAACGAAATGTACCTGGGCGGTATGTCCAGTTCCCTGCCGGAGGACGTACAGTATGCAATGTACAGAACGGTGCCGGGGTTGGAACATGTGAAAATCGTGAGAAATGCCTACGCCATCGAGTACGACTGCATCAATTCCCGGCAGCTGAACGCGACGCTGGAATTTAAAAAGATCAAGGGCTTGTTCAGCGGCGGGCAGTTCAACGGAAGTTCCGGCTATGAGGAGGCTGCGGTTCAGGGATTTATGGCCGGCGTCAACGCGGCCATGGAGGTGATGGGGAGAGAACCCTATGTTCTCGACCGCTCCCAGGCGTACATCGGCGTGCTCATCGACGATCTGGTGACCAAGGAGAACCATGAGCCGTATCGGATGATGACCTCCCGGGCGGAGTACCGCCTCCTTCTGCGCCAGGACAACGCGGATCTCAGGCTTATGAAGATCGGCCATGAGATCGGCCTGGTGAGCGATGAGGCCTATGAGAGGCTGCTCTGGAAGGAAAAGGCCATCGATCAGGAGATAGAGAGGCTGGAGAAGGCGGTGATCGGGGCAAACGAGAGGGTGCAGACATTCCTGGAAGCCCATGGAAGTACGCCTCTGAAATCCGGAAGCACCCTGGGGGAGCTGGTGAGACGGCCGGAGCTGGACTATTTTGTGCTGGCGGAGCTGGACGAAAATCGGCCCGAACTTCCCGAGGATGTGGCGGAGCAGGTGAATATCAATATCAAATATGCCGGCTATATCAAGAGACAGAAGCAGCAGGTGGCTCAGTTTAAAAAATTGGAGAGCAAACGCCTGGATCCGGATTTTGATTACTCGGAGGTTCCCAGCCTGAGAAGAGAGGCGGTGCAGAAGCTGAACCTCTATAAGCCCATGAACATCGGCCAGGCGTCCAGAATCTCAGGGGTGTCTCCGGCAGATATTTCTGTTTTGTTGATATATTTGGAACAATTAAGACATCAAAGAAAATAGAGGGTTCAGATGAAGGAAAAATTTGCAGAGCAGATGGAGCGGGAGCTTCAGGGGAGAGTGGTTCTCTCAGAGCGCCAGATGGAACAATTTTACCGCTATTGTGAAATGCTCACAGAGTGGAACAAGGTGATGAATCTGACGGCCATCACGGAGATGGAGGAGGTCGTGACAAAGCATTTTGTGGACAGTCTGTCCTTGGGGGAGGCGGTTCCCGATCTGGCAGGACACGGCTGGAGGGTGATGGACGTGGGAACGGGAGCTGGATTCCCGGGCATTCCCCTAAAAATCGCCTATCCGGAGCTTAAAATTACCCTTTTGGATTCACTCAACAAGAGGATTAAATTCCTGGATGCTGTGGCGGAGGAGCTGCAGCTGGAAGGGGTGGAGACCATCCATGGAAGAGCGGAGGATTTCGGGAGAGATCGGAGATATCGGGAGCAGTATGACCTCTGCGTGTCCAGGGCGGTGGCCAACCTGGCCACACTGTCGGAGTACTGCCTTCCCTTTGTGAAGGTGGGAGGAGCTTTTGTATCTTACAAGTCCGGGAAACTGGAGGAGGAGCTGGAGAGCGGAAGAGGGGCAGTGGGCAAGCTGGGAAGTGAGATTGAAAAGGTGCTTCGCTTTGCCCTGCCCAACGGGGATGAGCGCGTGCTGGTGACGGTGAAAAAAGTGAAGCCCTTGAGCACAAAATATCCCAGAAAGGCGGGACTTCCCTCCAAGATGCCCCTTGCCTAGGCGGCTGCAGGAGAATATGGGAAAATAGATGGGAGAGCGGGAATGTTTCACGTGAAACA
>DXEU01000074.1 GCA_019114845.1 Candidatus Lachnoclostridium stercoripullorum
CGGCTCTGTCTCAGGGGCAGCCGGTTCTGTCTGCGCCGGAGCTTTGCCGCCGCCGGTGCCCGCCTCCGGGGCATTCTCCCCCACCTCCGTCAGGCCGCTGTCCTCCCCGATTTTCTGGCTGATGGCCCGCACGGATGCAGGCGCCTGATAGGATTCGTCTCCAAAGAGAAGTTTATGGAGCTGCTCCACGTTGCTCTCCAGGGTTGTGGGGATGACGCAGTCCATCTTTCCGATCCGCTTTGTATCTCTGGAGAACGGGAATCCCGTGGTCTCCCCGATATGATATTTGGAGATGTTCTTGGCCAGGGGAAGCAGGTCGTCAATTCCCAGATCGGTGGAGATCTGGGGAAGAACCGTCACCAGGATGTTGTTTAATTCCGACCAGCCGGCATTTTTTGCCTTGTCCATGGCCAGGCTGATCACTTTGCGCTGTCTGGCCGTGCGGTTGAAATCGGTGTCCATCAGGCGAAGTCTGGCGTAAGCCACCGCCTGTACCCCGTCCAGATGATTCATGCCCGAGTGCTCCAGGTGGTGGGAGCCGATGCCGGTGGAGTTGACGGTCTCGGTGATAAAACCGTTGATGTAGGCGAACTCAGCGTCGCTCAGCTCCAGATCAATGCCCCCCAGGATGTTGATGGCGTCCGCCACCGCCTTCCAGTTGAAGGTGGCATAATTGTCAAATTTCAGGTCGAGATTCTCCTCCAGGGCAGCCACCGCCTGCTCATGCCCGCCTTTGAAGTAGGCCTCATTGATCTTGTGGTAGGTGCCCTCCTTGTCGATCTTCAGATACGTATCCCGGTACACAGATACCAGGGTGATCTCCCCGGTGGATTTGTCGATGCTGCAGATCATCTCCACGTCGGACAGCGCGCCCTCCTCCAGGTTTCCGTCCCTGGAATCCACACCGAAGACGGCGATGGTCCAGTAACCGTCGTCGTGCATATGGCGATAGATCAGGAATCCGCCGATCAGGACGGCCAGGACGGCGAAAACTGCGGTCAGACGGATCATCTTTTGGCGCTTTCTCTTTTTCTTGAGAGCTCTGGCGCGGCGGATTTTCCTCTCCTCAAATTCCTCTTGATGGCGGTTGATGA
This sequence comes from Candidatus Lachnoclostridium stercoripullorum, assembly GCA_019114845.1. GTDB lineage: Bacteria > Bacillota > Clostridia > Lachnospirales > Lachnospiraceae > Lachnoclostridium_A > Lachnoclostridium_A stercoripullorum. The sequence goes on from DXEU01000074.1 coordinate 1,095, forward strand.
AATCGGAATCTCTCTTTCTGGCCTTCTTTCTGTGCTTCATCCGTTCCAGCTCGTCTTCATACTCGTAACTCATAAGTTTTCCTCCATTTTATTCCAACAGTTTCCTGTAATGTTCCCAGTTTGCGTCCAGGCTGCTGACCGTCACATTGTTGGCCGCTCCGCTGCTCTCGTGGATGCAGAGAATCCGGCCATTTTCCTCCCAGGCCAGGAACATGATCACATGGGTCTCGTCCCCGGTGCGGATGATGATATCCCCGGGTTTAAGCTGGCTCCTGGCCACGGGTGATCCGCAGTGGATCAGCCCGGCTGTGCTCTCCGCGGCGAGCCGCTCACCGGTGACCGACCAGTATACCCAGCTGACCCAGCCGGAGCAGTCCAGCCCCTTCTTGATGCGGCCTTTGGGGTCCGGCTCCACCAGGGTTCCAAAGAGGTTGCCGGTGTATCCGGGGGATGACGCCTTTCCGCCCCAATAATAGGGAACCCGTCCCACGGATTCCAGGGCAAAACGGATCAGCTCCCTTCTCTCAGCGGAGAGATCCTCCGGCAGAAGCCCCAGGTAGCGGTCCATATCCTCCTGGGATATGGGGGGCTGAAGGGAGAGATCGGAGATACTCAGTCCGTACTGCTGATACCAGTCCTGGCTGTCCAGCTCAGCCACCAGAGCTCTCATCTCCTCCGTCCATCCAGGCCAGTTCTCCGACGGCGCACTTCCCCGCTGATCCAGGGAGAACAGGCTGTTGTTTTTCTCCGCTGTGCCGGCGATCCGCACGGTCACATGTAAATCGATGTGTCCCGGGCAGGATATAAATTCTCCCGTGTCCCCCGGGGCAGCGTCCGTGGGTAGAACTGCGCTGGGGGAGGCGGATGCCGAGGAGGCGGCTATATCGGAAGGTGTCGCCGCATCGCCGAGGGACAAGGATTCCTCGATCTGGGCGATGCTCTCCTCGATGGCGGAGCCCATCTCCACCCCCGGCCCCGAGGAGGCACTGGAGAGGCTAAAGGAGGCTTCGGATGAGACTGTGCTGGCAGATGAGACTTCGCCCGATGAGACGGCACTGGCAGGTGAGACTTCGCCCGATGAGACGGCCTCATCACCGCTGACCGTCTCCGCCTGGGACGTCCCATCCGCCGCCTCCTCCCCGCCGGCGGTCCCGCCCTCCTCTTCCACGCAGCCGCCGCAGTAATAGACGCCGCCCATGGATATGGAGTAGCTGTGGGAGCGCTCCCACAGCTCTTTCGCGTAATCCAGGAACAGGTCTCCGTCCTCATAGTCGTGGAAATAAGTGTAGACACTGGCCATGGAGAGGATCTCCTTCACATTGGAGTCCCTGGAAATCCGGCGGCCGTCCCCGTCCAGCACGGAGAGATTGACCTGCTTCCAGGCCCCCACCTTCCACGAGGATGGGTCCTCCGGGTTGTGGCTCTCATTCTCCCGGTCGTACTTCCCGAGAATCGCCTCTGGGGGAATTCCCAGCCGGCCAGCCATCTGCTCCGGCGTCAGGCCGGATAGGTTGTAAATCTCATCCAGCCAGTTTAAATCCGTGATCTCCAGCTCCCTGTAAATGGGGCCGATTCGGCTGTCCATCACATCGGAGGATTCCGTTCCATCCGGATACACGAAAGCCAGATTCAGGACGGAAGGGAGAGGCTCATACTCCGGTTCGGCTGCCTCTGTCTCCCTCTCCGCCATCTCCGTCTCCTGCGGAGGGGAAACCGGGGAGGAGAACGGGATCGCCTCCTTGGCCGGCCCTTCCGCCTGCCCGCTCCACAGGGGAACTGTCCGGCCGGCGGCCACGGCGAGAAGGCTGCCGGCGCCAATCCAGGCGGCACACAGGACCTGGAAAAATCGCTTTCTTTTGTCCATATATGTATTTCCTTACAGATTGTTCGTGTTTGATGGATCCCGCGCTGCCGCTGGTAATCCAATTAAAAACTATATCATAGAATAAAGTAGAAAAACAGTAGAATTCCCTTAATTTTTACTTAATTCGAATATTTATGCCCGTTTACCGTATTGACGTGTCAGTGCAAACTGCTTATAATTTACGCTATGTTTGATGGCACCATGTTTAATACTTATCAGGAGGTAGCATATGTGTGGAATTATCGGATATACAGGGCCGCTCGCGGCCAAAAATGTACTTTTGAACGGGCTGTCCCAGCTGGAGTACCGGGGATACGACAGCGCCGGCATCGCCTTCTTCGGCGCTGACCAGAAAGTACATGTGCTGAAAACGGTGGGGAAAGTGGCCAGACTGAGAGATCTGTGCGCGGGGATCCAGGAGGAGATCCACTGCGGGATCGGCCACACCCGCTGGGCCACCCACGGCGGCGTGACGGCGGAGAACGCCCACCCCCATCAGGCGGGGCGGGTGACCATGATTCACAATGGAATCATAGAAAATTATCATCAGCTGACGGCAGATTTTGAGCTGGAGGAGAAATTGATCTCCCAGACGGACACCGAGGTGGCAGCCAGGGTTCTTGACGCCCTCTACGACGGGGATCCCCTGGCGTCCCTGCGCCGATTCCAGCCCCTTTTAAAGGGCTCCTACAGCTTCTGCATCCTGTTTTCCGACCATCCGGGGGAGATCTATGCCCTGAGGAACGTGAGTCCGCTGGTGGCGGCCTACACCCATTCCGGCTCCATCGTCGCCTCGGATCTGACTGCCCTGATCCCGTATACCAAAAAGTACGTGGTGGTGCCGGAGGATCGGGTTGTGAAGATGACCCCCTACCGCATGGCCTTTTACGATGAAAATGGCCATGAGATTCAGCCCGAGATCCTGGAGGTGAACTGGGACACGGATGCCGCCATGAAAAACGGTTTCCCCCACTTCATGCTGAAGGAGATCCATGAGCAGCCGGACGCCATGAAAAACACCATTCTCCCCAGACTGACCAGAGGGCTGCCGGATTTTTCCGAGGACGGAATTCCGGACCAGATTTTCGCGGACTGCAGCCAGATCCGCATTGTGGCCTGCGGAACGGCCATGCACGCGGGAATGGTGGCGCGAGCCATTATGGAGCCTCTCCTGCGCATTCCGGTGCTGGTCTCCGTCGCCTCCGAATTCCGCTATGAGGATCCCCTGGTGGACAGCCGCACGCTCGCCATCGTGATCTCCCAGTCCGGGGAGACCATTGACACGCTGGCGGCTCTCCGCCTGTCAAAAAAGCTGGGCGCCTCCGTGCTGTCCGTGGTCAATGTGAAGGGATCCACCATCGCCAGGGAGAGCGACTATGTCCTGTACACCCACGCCGGCCCGGAGATTGCGGTGGCCAGCACGAAGGCCTACTCCGTCCAGCTGGCGGCCCTCTACATGATCATCTGCCGCATGGCCCTGGTGAGGGGGAAAATGACGGAGCAGGACGGCTGCGCCTTCATGAGCGATCTTCTGGATGTGATTCCGGCCATGGAGTCCATGATCCAGAGAAAAGAGGAGATCCGGCAGCTGGTCCGCCCCCTGGTGGATAAGCCGGACGCATTCTTCATCGGCAGAAACCTGGATTACGCCTTCTCCCTGGAGGGAGCCCTGAAGTTGAAGGAGATCTCCTACATCCATGCGGACGCCTACGCGGCCGGGGAATTAAAGCACGGAACCATCGCCCTCATCGCGGACCAGGTGCCCGTGGTGGCCCTCGCCACCCAGGACCGGATCTTCTCCAAGACCATCTCCAACGTCCGGGAGGTGAAGGCCAGAGGAGCCTACGTGATCCTCATCGCCAAGGAGAGCGCCGCGGTGGACGAGGGGTTGGCGGACGTCTGCATCCGTATCCCGGATCTCCACGACCGCTTCACCGTATTCCCCATCGCTGTGGTCCTTCAGCTGATCGCCTACTACGCCTCTCTCCTAAAGGGGCTGGACGTGGATCAGCCCAGAAACCTGGCCAAATCCGTGACCGTGGAATGACATCCGCCGGATCGGACCTATAAACTTGGACATGAAAAAAGAGAGCACCGCTCTCTTTTTTCGTGTCATTCACTTCTGGTTTTTCTTTAATTTGGCGTTGGCAAAATAGATGATCAGATCCACCGTTCCCTCGATGCCCAGGACGCTGCTGTTGACGCAGAGGTCGTAGCTGCGCACATCGCCCCACTTCTTGCTGGAGTAATAATTGTAGTAGCTGGAGCGCTCCTTGTCCGTCTTCATCATGATCTCCTTCGCCTTGGCCTCAGTCACATTGTTGCGCTCCGCCAGGCGCTTGATCTTGGCCTTGTCGTCGCCGGTGACGAAGATGCTGACGCGGTTGGGGTAATCTTCCAGGGCGTAGTCGGCGCAGCGGCCGACGATCACGCAGGGCTCCCGGTCGGCGAGGGCCTTGATGGCCTCAAACTGTGCCAGGAAGATCTTGTGATTGATGGGCATGTCCATGTAGCCGGAGGAGGTGTAGCCGAAGGAATAAGAATCCATCACCAGGGAGTAGAGAAAACTCTTGGTGGGCTTCTCGTCGTGGGACTGGAACAACTCCTCGCAGAGTCCGCTCTCCTTGGCGGCCAGGGCCAGCAGTTCCTTGTCGTAGCACTTAACCCCCAGTTTTTCAGCAACCTTCTGGCCGATTTCCTTTCCGCCGCTTCCGGACTGCCGTCCGATGGTGATAATCAGGTTACTTGTCATACTGATCCGCTCCTTTCATCTGTCCAATGAGCTGAAAAGATTATTTACTACCCATATTATATAGCAAACAGCGGGAAAAGTATATAATTATTTTAATTTTTTCAAAAGTTCTTGAAAATATTCTGGCAACGGGGCGGAAAATTCCATATATTCCCCCGTCCGGGGATGAAGAAAGCCCAGCACTCCCGCGTGGAGCGTCTGCCCCTGGAGCCCGCTCACCGGGCATTTGGCCGGCCCGTAGACGGTGTCCCCCAGGAGTGGGTGATGGATGCTGGCCATGTGGACGCGGATCTGATGGGTGCGCCCGGTCTCCAGCTGGCACTCCACGTAGGTGAATTTCTCAAACCGCTGCAGCACCCGGTAGTGGGTGACGGCCTCCCGACCATTTTTCGTGTTGATGCTCATCTTCTTCCGGTCCGTGGGGTGGCGGCCGATGGGGGCGTTCACAGTGCCCTCCTCCTCCCGGATCACGCCGTGGACGATGGCATAATATTTTCTGGTGATGGAGTGGACCTTCAGCTGCTGGGCGATGCTTGTATGGGCGAAATCATTTTTGCAGGCGATGAGCACCCCGGTGGTGTCCATGTCGATGCGGTGGACGATGCCGGGGCGAAGCACCCCGTTGATCCCGGACAGATCCTCCCTGCAGTGGGCCATGAGCCCGTTCACCAGCGTGCCGCTGTAGTGGCCGGCCGCCGGATGGACCACCATCCCCTTGGGCTTGTTGATCAGGATGATATCCCGGTCCTCATAGAGAATGTCCAGGTCCATCTCCTCCGCCAGAATCTCCGGCTCCTCCGGTTCAGGGACCTCCAGCTCCACCTGGTCCCCGGGGGCTACCCGGTAACTGCTCTTCTCCGGCCGCCCATTGACCAGGACGCCGCCCCCCTTTAAAATTTTCTGTATATGAGAACGGGAAAGGCCATCCAGCTGTGCGCTCAAGAAGGCGTCCAGCCGGGAGGCCTCTCCCTCTCCGGTGACGGTAAAAAACTGTTTCAACGGATCTCTCCTTTCTGCCGCCTGAGAGAAAAGGGCTCCAGATCCTGGTCCCGGTAGTAGAACAGGATCGTCAGGGCCAGAACGGCCGCGGACAAGGTCACGTAGCAGTCGGCCACGTTGAACACCGGGAAATCAATCAGGCAAAAGTAAAAGAAATCCACCACATACCCCTGGGCCAGCCGGTCGATCATGTTGCCGGCGGCGCCGGACACCAGGCCCACGGCGCACAGGTACAGGGGGATATACTTCCTCTCCGGGGGCATTCTCCACACCCCGTAGACGGCGGCGGCCATGACGGCGATGGCGATCACCAGAAAGACCGCCTGCTGTCCCTGGAGCAAGCCGAAGGCGGCCCCTCGGTTCTCCAGATAGGTCAACTCAAAGATGCCGTCCAGGACCACAATGGGCGGAGCGCCCTTCAGGTGAGCTGACGCCAGCGCCTTGGTCCACTGGTCCAGCCCCACCAGGAGAGCGCAGCCCAGGAAAAAGGCGGCAAACTGCTCCCATTTCTTCTTCATAGGTTCCTCCTACTGAAAGATGTAAGCCAGTCCGCAGGCCATCTCCTCCTCCGTCACGGTGCGGTCCACATAGGCGTCCCCGATCCGCTCCAGGAGGATGAACTTTACCTTTCCGGCGTCCATCTTCTTATCATTTTTTGTGGCCCGAATCACCTGATCTGCGGACAGGCCGGCAAGGCGCACCGGCAGATCAAAGCGAGTCAGAAGCTCTCTCAGATGCTCCACCTCGTCCATGGACAATTTCCCCCTGAGATGGGAAATGTAGGAGGCAGCCAGGCAGCCCAGGGCCACACAGTGGCCGTGGAGCATGGTAAACTGCATCTCCTTCTCGATGGCGTGGCCCAGGGTGTGGCCGAAATTCAGCAGAGTCCTCACGCCCTGCTCCGTGGGATCTTCCTCCACCACCTTCTGCTTGATCAGATCGCTGGAGAGGATCATCTCCTCGCAGGTCTGCAGGCGGCGCTCCATGATCTCGCCGGAGCAGTCATCCAGCCAACGGTAATAGTCCGCGTTCTGGATCAGCCCGTGCTTCACCACCTCGCCCATGCCGGAGGAATACTGCTCCGGGGCGAGGGTTCCCAGCACAGCCATGTTGCTGTACACCATGCGGGGCATGTGAAATGCCCCCACCATGTTCTTGTAGGCGAGGAAATCCACGCCGGTCTTTCCTCCGATGCTGCTGTCCACCTGGGAGAGCAGGGTGGTGGGAATCTGGATGAAATCCACCCCCCGCAGGTAGGTGGCGGCGGTAAATCCGCAGAGGTCCCCCACGACGCCGCCCCCCAGGGCCACCAGGATATCCCTGCGGTCAAATTTTTCCAGAATCAGGGTCTCATACAGGTTCTGGACGGTGTTCAGGTTCTTGTGCTCCTCCCCGGCGGGGAAAATAAAGCGGGTCACATGCCGGCTGCAGGCGGAAAAAATCTCCGCCACCTCATCCAGGTAGAGGCCGGCCACGTTGGAATCCGTGACGATGCAGACCTTCCGGCCGTCCACAAAGGGGGCCGCCTCCCGGCCCAGCCTGTCAAAGGACGTCTCCAGCACAATATCGTAGACGCTTCTCCCGTTCAGATGGATGGTCATTCTCTCAGACATTTGCGTTCCTCCGAAGTTTCCTGTTAAACAAAAAGATATCCCTTTCCATCGTCCTCCCCGGCAGCCCCTGACACGGGCCGCCAAAGATTCCGACAATGGAAGGGATAAGGGCAGCGTTCATCAGTTAAAATGCACGTTCAGGCCGGTCGCATCGAAGGCGCCGGCGCTAAGTAGGTCCTGGAAGTCACCTGACAGCTCCACGGACTCCGGTGTGGCGATGAAGATGTAGTTGGAAATCTTCTGAAGATTTCCGTTCATGGAGTAGGTAGCGCCGGACGCGAAATCGATGATCCGCTGGGCCACCTCCGTATGTATCCCCTCCATATTCAGCACCACCGCCTTGCCGGCCAGAAGGTAATCGCAGATATCCTTGGAATCCTCCATGGAGGTGGGCTTCACCAGGGAGACCTCCATCCCGCGGCGCATGGGAACCACCTTGCTGCTGTTCCGGTTCAGGAACCGGGGGCGGGGCTGCTCCGGCTCGTCCTCTTCCTCGTCGTAACTGCTATTTTTTGAGAAGAATCCCTTCTTTGCCGGCTTCTCCTCCTCATAATCATCATCTAAGAAGTAATCGTCGTCTTCATCGTCGGTTAATCTCATGGTATCCATGATCTTAGCTAAAATACTCATTATGACTCTCCTATCTGGCGCCAAAGATACCGGTGCCAACTCTAATCATGGTGCTCCCCTCCTCGATGGCCACCTGATAATCTCCGGTCATTCCCATGGAGAGGACACTCATGTTACTATTATCAATGTTTTTACTTTTCATGTCAATAAAAACTTGATGTAATTTTTTAAAAATATCGCGATTTTCTTCCGGATCCTCCACGTAGGGAGCGATGGTCATGAGACCTTTCACCGTTATATGGGGATATTTGGAGATTTCTCTCAGGGCATTCTCCACCTCCTCCAGGAAAAAGCCGAACTTGCTCTCCTCCCTGGCCACATTCACCTCCAGCAGGATGTCCGCGTGGAGTTCCTTCTTGGCCGCCTCGTGCTCGATCTGCTCGGCCAGGCGGAGGGAATCCACGGAATGGATCAGGGTCACCTGGTCGATGACCTGGCGAACCTTGTTGCGCTGGAGATGGCCGATCATGTGGAAGCGGGCGTCCGCCGGGATCTCCGGGCGCTTTTCCAGGATCTCCTGCACCTTGTTCTCACCGAAATCCCTGGCCCCCGCCTCGTAGGCCTCCATCAGCATGCTCACCGGCTTGGTCTTGCTCACCGCGATGAGGGTGACCTCATCCGTCTGTCTGCCCGCCCGTCTGCAGGCTTCTTCCATATGTCTTCTCACCTGTGCAAGATTTTCTCTCACCATAGTACAAAGCTCCTTCCTCTATTGATAGATAATGGCTCCCTCCGTCACGGTGGAGGCGTCCAGCACGATGTGGTCATAGACGGACAGCCCGTAGCTGGTCCCCTTGGCCACGATGTAGTACTCCTCGTTGGAGTTTAAGATCTCCACCTGGCGGAACACGGTATAGCCCCGGTTGATGTTGTAAACTCCGTCCAGGTCGGCTGTCTGCCCCACCTGGAAGCGATCGCTGGAGCCGGGCTTTACCAGATAATCCCCGGCCTTGATCTCGCTCTGATCGGAAATCTCTATGTAATAATACCCGTCCACCGAATTGTAGAGGGTGGTGGGGACGAAGACGATGGAGGCGGATCCGTCCTGCTCTGAGTAGGTCTCCTTCATGAAGCCCTCGGAAGTGCTGTCCCCGCCGTAGGCCAGATACTCCTCGGGGATGAGGTAAAACTGCTTCTGGGTGACGGCGGTCCTGGGAATCTTTAACCCCGTGGCCCCCTCCGCGCTGATCTCAAATGTGAGGAAGCGCTCCGATTCAAACTGGACCATGTACTTGGTGAAATCCAGTTTCCCGTAAGTGTTCCCGTCCGCCCCTGTTATCACGGAGAAATCCCCCGTCAGCTCCAGGTCATAGCCGGGAAAGGTCACATGCAGCTGGCTCTCGCCGCCGTAATCGGCCCGGTCCTGCTCGTCCATGGCAAAGAGCAGAGACCACTGGTCGGAGGTGATGATCTTGTAGACCGGGGCGCCCTGCTCCACCAGATCCCCGGATTTCGCCTGGGTGCGGCTGTAGCCCGCCCGGTTGAAGGCGTCCGCCGTGACCGCCGCGGGATCCAGATCCGAATAGCTGTGGGTCTGGTTCTCAGAATCGGTGTACTGGTCCACCACGTAGGAGACCACGCCGGCTTTGGACGCCCGGATCTGGTGGAAATTGATCCCCGCCTCCGCCATGGCGTCCGTCAGCCCCTCCATGGCGTTGAAGCTGACGTACTCCATCATGGCCGCGTCCAGGGAGTACTTGGTGTCCTCCACCTGGGAGAAGCGGTCGTCGTCGTAGGACAGGGAGAAGGCGGTGAGGTCCTTCTTCAGGGACGCCATATCCTCGCTGCTCACCTGGGCGGAGGCGGCCCCGTTCTCCTCCAGAAACTGCTCCACCCTCCCCGACTCATCCAGGGAGTAGACGCTGGCCCCCACGGAGGCCCGTTTTCCCTCGCGGATATAGTAGTTGATGTAGCCGGCCTGCTCGGTGGTGTAGACGGACTCCTCCCGGAGAATCAGGCCCGTGTACTCCCGGTCCTCCACGATGCTCCCCTCGGCCACCTCGTAGAACTGCACCTTCTCCCTGGTCAGGTAGGCGTAGACATAGAAGGCCATGTAGAGAAAAATCAGGAGAAATATGATGGCTCCGATATTAAAATGGCTGAGCCTGTCTCTTCCGTGCAGGCGTCGTTTCCTCTTCTCCAGGTCGATGACTTCCGGACGTTTTTTCTTTGCCATGAATGATCCTCCAAAGGTCAGATGGCGCTCTCCCCCGGCAAGCTGGGCAGATCGCGCAAAAAGACCTCCGCGTTGGGGTGCAGAGGTCTTTATAGATGTTTATCTTATAAAGAAATAATCACGTCGTTCTGAGCGTTCTCAGGCATATTCTCCTTGTCCATGGACACGCTCAGGACAAAGGTCACATGATACTTTTCTCCGATATTTTCCAGGGTCGTGATCACTTCCGAAATGTCC
>DXEU01000075.1 GCA_019114845.1 Candidatus Lachnoclostridium stercoripullorum
AAATATGGCCGCGAGGAGGCAAATAAGAGAATTTACGCCACCACCGACCGGGCAAAGGGAGCGTTAAAGAGCCTTGCCAACGAGGAGGGCTATGAGAGCTTCGTGGTGCCGGACGACGTGGGTGGACGCTATTCCGTTCTGACGGCTGTGGGCCTGCTTCCCATCGCGGTGAGCGGCGCGGACATTGACCAGCTGATGGCGGGTGCGGCTTCCGGAAGAAAGAAGGCTCTCGAGCAGCCCTATGAGGAGAACGGAGCCCTTCAGTACGCTGCGGTGCGCAACATTTTATATAAAAAGGGCAAGAGCGTGGAGATCGTAGCCAACTACGAGCCCAGCCTGCACTATGTATCCGAGTGGTGGAAGCAGCTGTTCGGCGAGAGCGAGGGCAAGGACAACAGAGGCCTGTTCCCGGCGGCTGTGGATCTGACCACAGACCTTCACTCCATGGGCCAGTTCATTCAGGATGGCTCCCGGGTGATGTTTGAGACCGTCCTCAATGTGGAGGAGTCCCCGGAGGAGATCCTTCTGCAGAAGGAGGAGGTTGACACCGATGGAATGAACTATCTGGCCGGAAAGAGCGTGGATTTTGTAAACAAGAGCGCCATGAACGGAACCATCCTGGCCCACACCGACGGAGATGTGCCCAACCTGATGGTGACCATCCCGGAGCAGACAGCCTTCTATCTGGGCGAGCTGTTCTACTTCTTTGAGTTCGCCTGCGGCGTCAGCGGATACCTGCTTGGCATCAATCCCTTCAATCAGCCGGGCGTGGAGAGCTACAAGAAGAACATGTTCGCTCTCCTGGGAAAACCTGGATATGAGAAGGAGAGAGAAGAGCTGTTGAAGAGACTGTAATCTTATAAAATAAAAAGTGTGCGCCGCGGCGCACACTTTTTTGATTGACAGGAAAGATTCTCAGCCCTTGGGATTCTGGATCGTGGGATATTTCTGGCGGATGTAGGCGTCCAGGGTGCTCTTGTCGATCAAGGCCGGCGCCACGCCCCGCCGGGTGACGCTGAAGCCGGCGGCCAGGTTGGCGATGCGGATGGCATCCTTCATCTCGTATCCGTACAGCAGGTAGGAGGCGAGGGCGCTGATGAATGCGTCCCCGGCCCCTGTATTGTCGATGGAGAGAAAATTTTCCGCCGGCAGACAAAGCTCCTCCGAGGCGGTTTTCATGTAGCAGCCATTTTTTCCCAGGGTGACGATCACCGCTGAGATTCCCAGGCCCAGGAAATAGTCCGCCTGCCTCTCCAGGGAGGATTCCCGGGGGCAGATCTCGTTCATCTCGTCCAAGTTGGGGACCAGGATGTCCACATATTTTAGAATCTCCGGGTCCAGGAGGTGGCGGGCGGAGGGTTTTAAAATTGTCTTCGCCCCGTAGGATCTGGCGGTTTTGCAAGCGGCCAGCACAGTCTCGTCCGGCACCTCCGTCTGGATCAGACAGTAGGCGGTGCGCTTGAAAAGGCTGTGGCTGCGCTCGATATCGCTGGGGGTGAGATGGTGGTTGGCCCCAGACAGGATGGAGATGATGGACTCCCCATTTTTTTGGACAAAGATATAGGCTTTGCCGGTCTGCTCCCCGGGAATTCGCTTGATGACGGAGGTGTCCAGGGAGTATTTCTCCATGGCGGAATCGATGATCTCAGCGTCCCCATCCGTCCCCACGCAGCCGATGAGAGTGACCATGTGGCCCAGCCGGGATACCCCCACAGCCTGGTTCAACGCCTTCCCCCCGGGAAATACCAGGGAGTCGGTGGTCATCACCGTCTTGCCGGAGTAGGGAAGCTGCTCCACATTCAGATAGTGGTCGATGTTGATGCTCCCCACCACCACAATCCGCTCCTCCTGCATATGGGGCGGGAGAGAGACGGTGGCCAGGCTGTCCAGGCGGATGTCGGGCCGAAAGCTTCTCCGGGCCCAGTCGGGGTCTCCCATGCGGAGAAGTTTCTCTGTCAGATATTTCCCAAAGGCGTACTCCGGCACAGGGCAGCAGGAGATGGCCGGGAAGGGGAGCTTTTGAAGCTGTCCATCCTTCATAGCGATGATGGATAGCTCCCTGGGAATGGAGTAGTGGAGGGAAGTCAGTTTTCCGTACAGCTCCAGGGCCGTCAGATAGCTGGAGCAGATCACTCCGCTCACCTGCCGGGAGGAGATCTTCTGCAGCAGGAGTGGGGTGAGATCGTGAAATACCAGGGAGTCCTTCGGGAGAATCCCGTGGTCAAAGAGACATTTTTTATATCCTTCCAGAAACATGTCGTCCTGCTCTCCCCCGGAGAGAAGGCAGGCGATGGAGGTGTGGTAGTGCTCCAGCAGGGTTTCCACGGCGCACACGGCTATGGAGTCGCAGCGTATGCACTCGGATTCAGCGGCCCACGGGCTCTGGAAGAGGAGGTAGGGGATGCCTGCCTTCTCCGGTATGTTCTTCAGGGAAAGACTGGCGGAGGAGACTGGCTCCCACAGGATGCCGTCCACCTTGGCCCGGCACAGGATGTTCAGGGTCTGAGCCTCTGTCTTCAGACTGTTTTCGCTGACAGAGTAGATCACCCGGTGGCCCATGGCCTGGGCCTGGGCCATGATCCCCTCGCAGACCTCCCGGGCCTGGGAGCGCAGGAGCACTCCGATTAGGGGGGTCTTGGACGGGATGGAGGAGATGGAGGAGTAGGGGCTGTAGCCGTACTCCCGCGCCAGAGTCAGGATGCGCTCCCTGGTCTCGGCGCTGATCCCCTCATCCTTTTGATTCATCACTTTTGAAACTGTGGAGACGGATACACCCGCCAGCTGGGCCAGTTCTTTGATCGTCATAGGATAGTTGCTCCCCCTTGCCGTTTTTAAGTAAATTATACTCTATAACATTTCTTGCGTAAAGGAAGAATGTTGAAGTTGCACAAAAAGGAGTTGACATCCCTGATAAATCGTAATATCCTTTTT
>DXEU01000076.1 GCA_019114845.1 Candidatus Lachnoclostridium stercoripullorum
ACCATAAGAAAGCAATCAACTTTTACCCTTTTTTGAAATCCCGAATTCGAAAGAAAAATTCCCCCTCTGCTTCATCACGGCAGAGGGCTTTTTCTGTCTATGGGGAATTTTTACAGGTATTTTTTCATCTCCTCGCACACGTCCAAGGTGGCAAAGTAATCCCTGGGAGTCTCCGCCCGGCGGATCATCTGCACAGAACCGTCCTCCTTTAAGAGCAGCTCTGCGGAGCGCAGCTTTCCATTGTAGTTGTATCCCATGGAAAATCCGTGGGCTCCCGTGTCGTGGATCACCAGCAGATCCCCCCGGTCGATCTTGGGCAGCATGCGGTCGATGGCAAATTTGTCATTGTTCTCGCAGAGAGAACCCACCACGTCGTACTTGTGGTCGCAGGGCGCATTTTCCTTGCCCATCACCGTGATGTGGTGGTAGGCACCGTACATGGCCGGCCGCATCAGGTTCACGGCGCAGGCGTCCACCCCGATGTACTCCTTGTAGATGTGCTTCTCGTGGATGGCCCTGGTCACCAGGCACCCGTAGGGCCCCAGCATGAAGCGCCCCATCTCCGTGTAGATGGACACATCCCCCAGACCGGCGGGGACCAGAATCCGCTCAAACTCCCTTCTCACGCCCTCGCCGATGACGCCGATGTCGTTGGGCTTCTCCTCCGGGCGGTAAGGGATCCCCACTCCGCCGGAGAGGTTGATGAAGTCCACCTCTATCCCCGTCTCCTGCTTCACCCGCACCGCCAGGGCGAACAGCTCACTCGCCAGCATGGGATAGTAGTCGTTGGTCACCGTGTTGCTCACCAGAAAGGCGTGGATGCCGAAGCGCTTCGCCCCCTTCTCCCTGAGAATCCGAAAGGCCTCCATCAGCTGGGACTCTGTCATGCCGTACTTGGAATCCCCGGGGTTGTCCATGATGCCGTTGCTGATCTCGAACACTCCGCCAGGATTGTAGCGGCAGCAGATGGTCTCCGGGATATGGCCGATGGCCTTCTCCAGATACTCAATGTGGGTGAAATCGTCCAGGTTGATGATGGCTCCCATCTCGTCCGCCATCTGAAACTCCTCCGCCGGCGTGTCGTTGGAGGAGAACATGATCTCCTGCCCGGAAAATCCCGCCGCGTCGGACATCATCAGCTCCGTGGCGGAGGAGCAGTCGGTACCGCAGCCGTACTCCTTCAGGATCTCCAGAATCCTGGGGTTGGGCGTGGCCTTCACGGCAAAATACTCCTTAAATCCAGGATTCCAGGCGAAAGCCTCCTTCACCTTTCTGGCATTCTCCCGGATTCCGGCCTCGTCATATAAATGAAACGGCGTAGGATAGTCCTTCACGATCTCTTCCAGCTGTTCTAAAGTTACAAACGGTTTCTTCTCCATAGTCGTTCTCCTCTCGCATCTGGGTATATTGTCCCTGAAAACAGCAGGTCCGCCTCCGGGACAGCAGCGTACTGCTATTGTACCCAAGGCGGACCACTTTGTCCATATGTTTCCTTATAAAACGGCCTCCGCCAAGGGCGGAAAACCCTGTTGTCCTATGATCAGTCCACGGTCACCACGCGCATGATGTTGGTGTCGCTGGCCGGCTCGTGGCGCTTGGAGTAGCTCACCACTCCCGCGGTCACCACCACCAGGTCTCCCTCCTGCAGCTCCTTCTTGTCCTTCAGCAGCTCGATGGAGGCGTACACCAGGATATCCGTGGAGTCCGCTCTCTTGGCCTGGTAGGGCTTCACGCCCCAGTAGAGCTGCATCCGGCGCACTGCGGACGCGCTGGGGGACAGGCCGATGATGGGCGCCTCCGGTCTCCACTTGGAGAGAAGCTTGGCCGTAAATCCGCTGATGGTGGGGGTCACAATGGCCTTGGCTCCCAGCTCATGGGCGGTGGAAACGGTTCCGGAGCAGACAGCGTTGGAAATATTGCTGACGCCCTGCACCACAGCGCCCGTGTGGCGGTGCTGGCTGTAATCCAGATGGGACTCGGAATCCTCCACGATCTTGGCCATCATCTGGACGGCCTCCACCGGGTATTTGCCCATGGCCGTCTCGCCGGAGAGCATCACGGCGTCGGTGCCGTCGTACACGGCGTTGGCCACATCCGTCACCTCTGCCCTGGTGGGTCTGGGGTTGCGGATCATGGAATCCAGCATCTGGGTGGCCGTGATGACGATCTTGCAGGCCTCGTTGCACTTGCGGATGATGGTCTTCTGGATGTAGGGAACCTTCTCAGCCGGGATCTCCACGCCCATATCGCCTCTGGCCACCATGATGCCGTCGGCCGCCTCGATGATCTCGTCCAGGTTCTCGATTCCCTCGGCGTTCTCGATCTTGGCGATGACGCCCATGTCGTAGTCGTGGGCCTCCAGGATCGCCTTGATCTCGCGGATGGCGTCCGCCGTTCTCACAAAGGAGGCGGCGATGAAGTCAAATCCCTCCTGGATACCGAACTCGATGTCCTCCTTGTCCTTCTCCGTCAGCGCCGGAAGCTTGATCTTTACGTTGGGGACATTGACTCCCTTCTTGGAACCCAGCTCCCCGCCGTTGAGAACGCGGCAGTGGATCTCGGTTCCCTCCACCTTCTCCACCGTCAGGGCGATCAGGCCGTCGTCGATGAGGATGGTGTTGCCGGGAACTACGTCCTCGTGCAGCTTGTCATAGTTGATATAGCAAATCCTGTCGTCCGTGGGCACCTCCCTGGTGGTGAGCACGTACTCCTGGCCCTCGGTGAGGGTCACCTTGCCGCCGCCCTCCACAGATCCGGTGCGGATCTCCGGGCCCTTGGTGTCCAGCAGGGCGGCAACCGGAATTCCCAGTTCCTCCCGCACGCTCTTTAAGATCTCCAGGCGCCCTTTGTGCTCCTCGTGGTCGCCGTGGGAGAAGTTGAATCTGGCCACGTCCATCCCACTTAAAGCGAGCTGTTTCATCATTTCTCTGTCATTGGTGTTTGGTCCCATGGTGCAGACGATTTTTGTTTTTCTCATTCTCTAACCCTCCGGAAAAATTTCCTTATTTTGTCACATGTTTATGTGTGTAAAGATGATCCTGGCAGTACTCGTAGTTTCCCTCGCACTTGGAGCAGTAGCGGAACTCCAGATCGTCTCCGTCCAGCTCCGTCCTGCCGCATACCGCGCAGCGGTGGTGCGTCCTGCCCTGAGGCCTCATCTTCACCTGCGTTTTGAACTCCTGCTTGCGCTTGATCTCCCTTGGATTCACCCGGCTGTAGTTGCGGGTCATAAAGAAGAACAGGATGAAGTTCAGCAGGGAGAATACGATCTCCACCCGCGTCGCCGCCGATCCCAGGAGCAGGCCGTAGAGGATGAACAGGCTCTCGATGAGGGCCAGCCACTTGGCCTTGATGGGGATGACGAACCAGATCCAGAACTGCAGATCCGGGAAGGTGGCGGCAAAGGCCAGGAACAGGGACATATTCAAATAGGTGGTGGTCAGGATCACCCGCGTCCCGAACAGCAGGTACAGCAGCAGCGCCGCCGCCACATGCCCCAGCACTCCCAGGAAGAAGTACACGTTGAACCGAAACGCCCCCCATACCCGCTCCAGGGTGTTGCCCAGGGAGTAGTACAGGTAGATCATCAGGGCGTTGGAGAGCAGACTGCCGAAGGGCGGCCAGACCATGAAGGTCACAATCCGCCAGATCTGCCCGCGCAGGATGGCCGCCGGATCCAGGCACAGCCACCTGACATAGAATCCGGGGTTCGTGTACTGCAGAAACAATCCCACCACGTACATCGCCACAATATAGTTCATCAGATTGTGGATCGCGTATCTGCCGTATTTCCGTTCAATTTTTTTAAAAAATTCCATTCGCTCTTCCTTTACAAATTATAAATAGTCCTTCTTGTAGAACCAGAATGCCACAATCAGGGAGATGGCCAGCGCAAACAGGATGATAACCAGAAATCCCCAGGGACTGTCCGCAAAGGGCATCCCCGCCGCATTCACGTTCATTCCGTAAAAGCTGGCCACAATGGTGGGGATGGACATCACGATGGTGATGGTCGCCAGGAATTTCATGACAATGTTCAGATTGTTGGAGATAACGGAGGCGAAGGCGTCCATGGTGCCGCTCAGGATGTCGCTGTAGATGTTGGCCATCTCAATGGCCTGCTTGTTCTCGATGATGACATCCTCCAGCAGATCCTCGTCCTCCGGATACTTCTTGATCTTCTCATTTCTCAGCAGCTTCTCCAGCACCACCTCATTGGCTCTCAGGGAGGTGATGAAGTAGGTAAGGCTCTTCTCCAGCTCCAAAAGCTCGATGAGCTCCTGGTTCTTGGTGGACTGGTGCAGCTTTTTCTCGATCTCAGCGCTCTTCTTGTCGATGATTCGCAGATACTGCAGATACTGCTGTGCATTCTTATAAAGAATCTGCAGAATAAATCTGGTCTTCATGTAGGTGTGGAAATCCCGCACACGGCCGTCCATGAACGCGCTCAAGACTGCCGTGTCCTCCAGACACACGGTGATGATGGCCTCCTCCGTGGTCACAATGCCCATGGGGATGGTCTCATACCAGTCCTTTCCGTTTCTCTCCTCGATCAGGGGGATATCCACCAGAATCAGGGTGTAGTCATCCTCCACCTCAATACGGGATCTCTCCTCCTCATCCAGGGGAGCTCTCAAGTCATCCGGGTCGATGCGGTATCTGTCCGCGATCTCCAGGATCTCCGTCGCCGTCGGATCCGTCAGCGCAATCCAGCTCCCGGACGTAATCTCGTCCTGCTGATGGACTGCCCCTTCTTCCGTCTTAAAAATACGAATCATTTCTCTTTTCTCCTTTCGCCAGTGCAGCACCGGTTTCCTGCACCGGGAAAGGAGGGATCATGATCCGCTGTCCAGTGCAGGCTTCCGCTTTCGTCCTTCTTCAATTTCCGCGTGGTAACACGAGCCACTGTCCATAACCTGCCGCTGTCCTTTCATTTCTTTCTCTTTTGCCGGTGTTTTCCTCTTTCATATAGAAGCCAAACTTCCGACGTATACCATTATAGTGAGGGATTTTTCTTTTGTCAACGGATGAAA
>DXEU01000077.1 GCA_019114845.1 Candidatus Lachnoclostridium stercoripullorum
ACGTTGGCATTACCCAAATCAGGTTATCGGTCGAAGTTTGATGACTTCCTCTCAGCCCGCTCACGAGCTCCCCGCTGTTATTCTGTTTGTCTGTCAGGCGTTCTCCGCCGGAGTCCCCGCGCTCTCCTGGGATTCTGCCGCTGCCGCCCCAGCCGCCGTCTGGGCCGCCGCCGGAGCGCTTCTCCGGATGGGAAGGGGCAGGTTGATGCCTGTGATGTTGAGCAGAACGCCCTTGGCCTCCTTGGCCAGCACCTGAGGGATCTTGGCCGCATCCACCACCACGGCCCTCAGCTGATCCTCCTTGTTGAACTTCTGGAATTCCAGAATGTCCGTGAAAATGGGCTGGTAGGTGTCCCCGTTGTTCAGGCGGGCCAGGGGCACTCCCTTCCCGTCCTTGCGGATGGGGAAGATGTATCTGCCCTTGGAGAAATGGGCCAGCAGCTCCTCCTGCAGCTCCCGGCTCTCCTGGCTCATCTGCTGAGCCGGCTGCCTTCTGGCATCCTGGAGGAAATAGAGGGCCGTCAGGTGAAGGGCCGGGTTCTCCACCCACACCTTCCCCTCGGGGATGTCCTCGTTCTTTCTCCTCCTCACAAAATCTCCCAGCTGCACCGGAGTCTTCTCTCCGCCGTCAAAGACCAGCAGGGCATTGATCCCCATGGTGTACAGACTGGTGTAAAACGGGAGCATCTGGCGGTTCTCCATGCGCATCACGCCCACGGGGATCTTCTCCCCCGCCAGCCTGGCCGCCTCCTTCTTGGCGTCCTCCTCCTCAAAAAACAGTGCGATCTCATCGTCAAAAGTCTCCGGGTCACAGACCACATAAGGCTCCTTCGTGCATACAGACAGGAGCGTATACAGCTCCGGGGCCGTTCTCAGCTTCTCAAGCAGCCCCTGGAATCCTGTGTCATTGGTCAATTTCGCCTCTACACTCATTCTTCTATCGTTCTCCTTTCGGCCCCGCCCGCCCCCGGCAGACAGCGGCCTGATTTCGTTCCAAATTGCGGTCCCTCCAATTGTATCACATTCCGCCATGGTGCGCAATTGAATTGAATTCCTTTTTTCTTGCCACCTTCCCCCTTCCCTGCTATACTGGTTGGCGAGGAGGTTGGATGAAACATGGAAGTACAGGACTATTTTAAATATCTGGTGCAGGACATTCACTCCGTGGTGGCCGCCACCGTGGACGACGGCGGTCAGCCGGTGACCTGCGTCATCGACCTGATGGACTGGGATGAGGACGGCATCTATTTTCTCACGGCCAAGGGGAAGGATTTCTACCGCCGGCTGACCAGGCGGCATTTTCTCTCCCTCACCGGCATGAAGGGGGAGGACACCCTGTCCTGCCGCTCCCTGACTCTGCGGGGCGCTGTGAAGGAGCTGGGCCAGGAACCTCTGGCTGGGCTTCTGGAGAAGAACCCCTACATGGCCGCCATCTATCCGGACGAGGCGTCCCGGAAAAATCTCACCGTGTTCCAGCTCTGGCATGGGACGGGGGAATGGTTTGACCTCTCCAAGCGGCCCATTGAGCGGGAGAGCTTCTCCTTCGGCGGCTCCGACGCCCGGAAAGAGGGGTATTTTATCACGGACCGCTGCGTGCTCTGCCGCCTCTGCTATTCCAAATGTCCGCAGAAGTGCATCGACATCAGCCGGAGGCCTGCGGTGATCCAGCAGGAGCACTGCCTCCACTGCGGAAACTGCTACGAGGTCTGCCTGGCAAGGGCCATTGTCCGTAGGTCTGAGCTTTGACGGACGGGTCTCCCCCGCCAAAGCTCTCCGAATTTCCCATATTTTCGGGAAAAATCCATAATTGTTCACAATTTCGCTTGCATTTTTCTCATTTAGTGCTATACTAATTGGGTAAAGGGGACATAGCTCAGCTGGGAGAGCGTTGCGTTCGCAACGCAAAGGTCGCGGGTTCGAATCCCGTTGTCTCCATTTAACTTCTGAAAATTCTGTAAATTTCCTCTTGCAATCTTTTTTCAGGAGTGCTATAATACCATTTGTTCGGAAGCATAGCTCAGCTGGGATGAGCGTTCGCCTCACACGCGAGAGGTCATGGGTTCGAGCCCCATTGCTTCCACTGAAGAAAGCCTCGTATGACAGCGAAGAGCTGGCCGGTACGAGGTTTTTTGCTGTCCGTTTTTCTGTTTTTCCACGCAGGCCGTCTTGCCGGGCTGCGCTGCGCGCAAGAACAGGCGCCGCCCGCAGGGGCCGGGCGGGGCGAAGCAGGCAGTCGGGCGGGCGAAACAGGCGCTGCACCTAAAAACGGGCGGGCGAAAGCCCGCCCGCCGCTCTCCTACACTCCGTTTTTCTCACAGATGTCCGCCAGACAGCAGCGATCGCAGTGGGGCTTGGTCCTGGCGGTGCACACCTCTCTCCCGTGGTTCACCAGACGGTGGCAGAAATCATTTCCCTCCTCCGGGGGGATCAGCTTCCACAAAGCCATCTCCACCTTCTTGGGATCCTTGACCCCGTCCACCAGGCCGATGCGGTTCACCAGGCGGATGCAGTGGGTGTCCGTCACGATGGCCGGCTTGCCGAACACATCCCCCATGATGAGGTTGGCGCTCTTTCTCCCCACCCCCGGGAGCTTCAGCAGGGCGTCAAAATCCTCCGGCACGTTTCCGCCGTACTCCTCGTCCAGAATCTTCATGCAGGCGCTGATGTCTCTGGCCTTGCTGCGGCCAAGGCCGCAGGGCCGCACGATGGCCTCTATGTCGTCCACATCCGCCGCCGCCAGGGATTTCACATCCGGATACTTCTCGTACAGCTTCTCCACCACCACGTTGACCCGGGCGTCGGTGCACTGGGCCGCCAGGCGCACGCTCACCAGCAGCTTCCACGCCTCGTTGTAATCCAGGGTGCAGTCCGCATCCGGGTACTCCCGCTTCAGGCGGTCGATGACCTCCAGGGCCAATTTCTCTTTCGTCCTCTCACTCACGGTCTCTTCCTCCAGCAATTCAGTCTCTGCTCACTATCATAGCGGGTTTTCCCCTATTTTGCAACCGTGTCCCCTTTTCCGCCGCCCATTTTATAATTATTTCCCTTTCACTTTAGGAATCTTTCAGAATCTGGACACACTTTTGTCACAGATAAACGGTATCCTTAAATCGTAGACAAGGAGCGATCCTTTTCATATAAATTCTTTCATACTATCCCCCTATATAACCGGCAGCCATGCCGGTTTTTGTTTTGCGCAAATGTGAATCCCGCAGACTTCCCCGCCAAATAAAGAGGCGGCATGCCTCCCTCCCCGGAAGCATGCCGCCGTTCTTCTATCTTCTCTTCTCGATTTTCCCTATATTACGCGTTCTTCACCGTGGCGATGTCGATGAGGGTCAGCTCCCTCGCCCGGTTCTCCAGGCTGGTGGCCAGAGCCTCCGCCGTGTCGATGGCCGTGAGAACGGTCACGCCGGTCTCGATGGCATTTCTGCGGATGATGAAGCCGTCCCTGCTCCTCTCCGCCCCCTGGGACGGGATGTCGATCACCAGGTCGATCTCATGTCCCAGCACCAGGTCCAGAATGTTGGGGGACTCCTGCTCCAGCTTGGGCACGGACAGCACCCGCACGCCGTGGCTGAACAGGTATTTTGCCGTCCCTCTGGTGGCGAAGATCCTGTATCCCAGAGCCTGGAAGCGCTTGGCCACGCCCACAGCCTCCTCCTTGTCCTCGTCCCGGACGGTGATGATCATGTTCTTGTACTTGGGCAGCTTGATGCCGGCTCCCTGGAAGGCCTTGTAGAGGGCCTCGTTGAAGGTCTTGGCAATTCCCAGGCACTCGCCGGTGGATTTCATCTCCGGCCCCAGGCTCACGTCGGCGCCGCGGATCTTCTCAAAGGAGAACACAGGCATCTTGATGGCGATGTACTCCGCCTCCTTCTGCAGGCCCGGGGTGTATCCCAGCTCCCGGATGGTGTGTCCGCAGATGATCTGGGTGGCCAGGGGCACGATGGGGATGCCGGTCACCTTGCTGATGTAGGGCACCGTTCTGGAGGAGCGGGGGTTCACCTCGATGATGTAGACATTCTCCCCGTCCACGATGAACTGGATGTTGATCATTCCCTTCACGTGCAGGGCTCTGGCCAGCTTCTCCGTGTACTCCACGATGGTCTTCTTGTTGCCCTCCGTCAGGCTCTGGGCCGGGTAGACGGAGATGCTGTCCCCGGAGTGGATGCCCGTCCGCTCGATGTGCTCCATGATACCGGGGATCAGGATGTCCGTGCCGTCGCAGATGGCGTCCACCTCGATCTCCTTGCCCATGATGTACTTGTCCACCAGGATGGGGTGCTCCTGGGCGATCTGGTTGATGATTCCGATGAACTCGTCGATATCCTGGTCACTGATGGCAATCTGCATGCCCTGGCCGCCCAGCACGTAGGACGGGCGAACCAGCACCGGGTATCCCAGCTCCCGGGCCGCCTTCTTGGCCTCCTCGGCGGTGAACACCGTGTGTCCCGCCGGTCTGGGGATGCCGCATTTCTCCAGGATCTCGTCAAACAGCTCCCTATCCTCCGCCGCGTCCACATCCTCGGCGGCCGTTCCCAGAATGGGCACGCCCATCTTCATCAGGGCCTCCGTCAGCTTGATGGCCGTCTGGCCGCCGAACTGCACCACCGCCCCGTCCGGCTTCTCGATGTCTACGATGCTCTCCACGTCCTCGGGGGTCAGGGGCTCAAAGTACAGCTTGTCCGCGATGTCGAAGTCCGTGCTCACCGTCTCCGGGTTGTTGTTGATGATGATGGTCTCGTAGCCTTCCTTCTCAAAAGCCCAGGTGCTGTGCACGGAGCAGAAGTCGAACTCGATACCCTGGCCGATGCGGATGGGTCCGGAGCCCAGAACCAGCACTTTCTTTCTGCCTCCGGTCTGGGCCGCCTCGTTCTCGCTGCCGTAGCAGGAGTAGTAGTAGGGCGTCTCCGCGGCAAACTCCGCCGCGCAGGTGTCCACCATCTTGTAGGCGGCGCGGATGCCGTTTGCATGGCGCATCTCCTTGATCTCCCCCTGGGAAATGCCGGTGAGGGCAGCGATCACGTTGTCCGGGAACTCGATCCTCTTGGCCTCCCGCAAAAGGTCGGCGTCCAGGTCCTTTCCGGCCGCCTTTAAGGCCGCCTCCATCTCCACCAGGATGGCCAGCTTGTCGATGAACCAGATGTCGATCTTGGTGATGTCGTGGATGGTCTCATAGGAGACGCCCCGGCGCAGGGCCTCGGCGATGACCCAGATTCTTCGGTCGTCCACTCGGTGGAGCATCTCCGTCAGCTCCTCGTCGGTGAGGCCGGTAAAATCGTAGGACATCAGGCTGTCCACATGCTGCTCCAGGGAGCGGATAGCCTTCATGAGGGCCCCCTCGAAGTTGGTGCAGATGCTCATCACCTCTCCCGTGGCCTTCATCTGGGTGCCCAGGGTTCTCTTGGCGCTGATAAACTTGTCAAAGGGCAGCCTGGGCATCTTCACCACGCAGTAGTCCAGCATGGGCTCAAAGCTGGCGTAGGTCTTCTTCGTCACCGCGTTCTTGATCTCATCCAGGGTGTAGCCCAGGGCGATCTTCGCCGCCACCTTGGCGATGGGGTAGCCGGTGGCCTTGGAGGCCAGGGCGGAGGAACGGCTCACCCTCGGGTTCACCTCGATGACGCAGTACTCAAAGCTCTCCGGGTGCAGGGCGTACTGCACGTTGCAGCCGCCGGTGATGCCCAGCTCGGTGATAATGTTTAAGGCGGAGGTTCTGAGCATCTGGTACTCCTTGTCCCCCAGGGTCTGGGAGGGGGCCACCACGATGCTGTCGCCGGTGTGCACGCCCACCGGGTCAATATTTTCCATGTTGCAGACGGTGATCACATTGCCGGCGCCGTCCCGCATCACCTCGTACTCGATCTCCTTCCAGCCGGCGATGCAGCGCTCCACCAGCACCTGTCCCACGCGGGAGAGGCGCAGGCCGTTCTCCAGGATCTCCGCGCACTGCTCTCTGTTCTCCGCGATGCCGCCGCCGGAGCCGCCCAGGGTGTAGGCCGGGCGCAGCACCACCGGATAGCCGATCCTCTCAGCCACCTCCAGGCCCGTCTGCACGTCCTCCACGATCTCGGAGGGGGCCACCGGCTCACCGATCTTCTCCATGGTCTCCTTGAACATCTCCCGGTCCTCAGCCTTCTTGATGGTCAGGGCTGTGGTGCCAATGAGGCGGACGTTGTGCTCCTTTAAGAAGCCCGCCTCCTCCAGCTCCATGGCCAGATTCAGTCCCGCCTGGCCTCCCAGGGTGGGCAGCACGCTGTCCGGCTGCTCCTTTAAGATCAGCTGCTCCACCACCTCCACCGTGAGGGGCTCGATGTACACCTTGTCGGCGATGTCCTTGTCCGTCATGATGGTGGCGGGGTTGGAGTTGACCAGCACGATCTC
>DXEU01000078.1 GCA_019114845.1 Candidatus Lachnoclostridium stercoripullorum
CTATGAGCATGGGACAGGCAACCAAAATCTATGCCACGGACAATGACAAGCTGGCTCTGACGGTTACTAAGGGACACTTTTCTTCTGACCGCTTTCATGTAAACTACTACATCGACATGACCAGCCTGAAGATGCGTCAGTCCAACGCGGAGGCTGTAGCCAAAGCCATGGTAAAAAAATACGTCAACCGGGTGGAGCTCTCCAAATCCTTTGGAATCAGCGACGAGCTGCTGCAGCAGTCCAAGGCGTTCGCCACCAAGAGAACCATCGACACCCTGATCTGCATGGACGGCTGCGAGGTGATCGGCGCCTATGTGGCCCAGCAGCTTTCCGAGGCGGGATTCAACACCACCAACACCCACAAGACCAGCTATGTGATCAGCCCGGAGTTTGATTCCAGCGGCCAGATGGTAGTTCGCGAGAACATCAAGCCCATGATCAAGGACAAACACGTTCTGGTTGTGCTGGCCACCGCTATGTCCGGCCACACCATCGAGAAGAGCCTTCGCTGCATCGAGTCCTACGGCGGCATTGTGGAGGGCATCTCCGTTATCTTCGGCGTTGTCTCCGAGATCGAGGGACATCCGGTGAACGCGGTGTTCAGCGTGGACGACCTTCCGGACTTCCGTCTCTCCGACCCCAAGGACTGCCCGGACTGCAAGAACGGAGTGAAGCTGGATGCCATCGTGAACAGCTACGGCTACACGCCCCTGTAATCAGGACCCGGCATCTGTTTTTCAAAAAGATTCAAAAAGGAGCGCTGCACGCGAGAGATTGCAGCGCTCCTTTTTTGGTGAAAGCGGTCACAGCCGGGCGAATTTCTCCGCGATGGCGGCAAGCAGCTCAGAGGTCTTCTCCAGGGACCGGGTGCTGATGAACTCGTATTTGCCGTGGCAGTTCTCGCCGCCGGTGCACAGGTTGGGACAGGGAAGTCCCATGTAGGAGAGGCGGCTTCCGTCGGTGCCTCCGCGGATGGGGGAGATTCTGGGGGAGATCCCCAGCTCCTCCATGGCCTCCTTGGCCAGGTCGATGAGATACATGTGGGGCTCGATCTTCTCCTTCATGTTGTAATAGCTGTCCCTCAGCTCCAGGCGGACTGTCCCCTCCCCGTACTTGCCGTTCATGTAGTCAGCAGCCCGGCGCAGGTAGTCCTTCTTCGCCTCAAACTTGTCCCGGTCGTGGTCCCGGACAATGTAGTCCAGCATGGTGTCCTCCACCTCTCCCCGCATGTGGTTCAGGTGGTAGAAGCCCTCGTAGCCCTCGGTGTAGGCAGGGTTTTCCGCCGGGGGAAGCATGGAGTGGAACTCCATCCCCAGGAGAATGGCGTTCACCAGCTTGCCCTTGGCGCTGCCGGGGTGGATGCTGGATCCCTGGATGTAGACTCTGGCGGAGGCGGCGTTGAAGTTCTCATACTCCAGCTCCCCCAAGGGGCCGCCGTCCACGGTGTAGGCCACATCCGCGCCGAACCCCTCCACATCGAAGAGGTCCGCCCCCCGGCCCACCTCCTCATCGGGGGTAAAGCCGATTTTAATGGTGCCGTGGGGGATCTGGGGATTGGAGAGAAAATACTCCGCCATGGCCATGATCTCCGCGATCCCCGCCTTGTCGTCGGACCCCAGCAGGGTGGTTCCGTCGGTGACGATGAGGTCTTCTCCCCTGTAGTTTAAGAGCTGGGGGAAGGCGGAGGGCCCCATGGAGACGCCGGTCTCCTCGTTCAGCACAATGACGCCCCCGTCATAATTCTTCACGATCCGCGGGCAAACCCCGGCCCCGGAGACCACGGGGGCCGTGTCCATGTGGGCGATAAAGCCCAGCACCGGCACCTTCCGCTCCGTGGTGGCCGGGATGGTGCCGTACACATAGCAGTGCTCGTCCACCCTGGCGTCGGCGATTCCCATGGATTTCATCTCCTCAACCAGCTCCCTTGCCAGGTCAAACTGTTTTTCCGTGCTGGGAATGTTCTCCTGGTCCTCCTCAGACCGGGTGTCATAGGTTACGTATTTCAAAAATTTTTCTACTGCGCTCATCGCTCTTCTCCTTTCCGCTCACGGCAGTATCTGTTTTTAACCGTCAATGTCTGTTCTTGACCATGAATGTCTGTTCCGGCTGCGGGCAGCCGCCCCGTCACTCTCCCGCCCCATCCCGCTCATCCAAGTCCATCTGGATCCCCTCCAGATAGTGCACCAGCATATCCCTGTGGGAGCGGATCCGGTAGCTTTTGTCCACCTCGTCGTAGGTGAAGCTCTTGCGGCCCCCCTCCTCCATCCGCCTCCAGAAGCGGTACACGTGGGAGAAGGGCATATAGTAAATCTCGTCCGGCTCCGTATAGCGGATCAGGAGAAACGCCACCCCCCCCTGGGCCTCAAACTCCTTCATAAACTGAATCTGGTGGGGATGGACGTTCTGCAGGGGAAATGTGGGCTCCGCGCACTCCTTGGCATCGAAGCAGACCGGAATGCCCTGGACCGTCCCGATGTAGTCCACCGTGCTCTTCTGCCCGAAGTAGGCCAAAGTGATGTGGCGGTTCTGCTTGTCGATCTCGATGGGGGTGATGGGGGTGGGAATCTTCTGGATCAGGGCCAGATGCTTTTCCCGGTAGCTCTCGTTGGTGCGGTTGATCATCTCCTCCAGGGCGGATCCTCGAAGCCCTCTGGTCTTCCATGTGCTCATTACAGCTTCTCCCCCTCCACGACGCGGCGAAAATCCGCCGGCAGTGGGGCGGTGAAGGAGCGCCCTCCCAGATAGCCGCAGGGCTCCGGCACCCGCTCCGGCATCACCAGCTTCCAGGAGTGGAGGAGCTGGGTGGAGATCCCGTACTTCTGCCTCAGCTCCCGGTTGGCCTCCGGATTCCCGTACTTGGGATCCCCCGCCACCGGGTGGCCGATGGACGCCAGGTGCGCCCGGATCTGGTGGGAGCGGCCGGTGATCAGGGTCACCTGTAGGCGGGTATACTGTTCCCCCACCGTCAGGGGAATATACTCCGTCTCAATGGGCAAGCTCTCCGGCACGGGGTCCCTGAACACGGACACCTGGTTGGTCTGCTCGTTCTTCCTCAGATATCCGCAGATGCGGCAGGGCGTCTCCACCCTCCCCTTCACCACGCACTGATAGTATTTGTGCAGGCTTCGGTCCTTCAGCACGGCGCTCATGGCCTGAAGCCCGCCCAGGGTCTTGCCGGCGATGACGATCCCGCTGGTGTTGCGGTCCAGGCGGTTGCACACAGCGGGGCGGAAGGTTTTGAGCCCCTCCTCCGTGATGGCCCCCTCCTCCAGCAGATGGGCGGTGACGTGCTCCACCAGGGAATCATCCTTCTCCTCCGCCCGCTGGGAGAGCATGCCGCAGGGCTTGTTCACCAGAAGGATCTGATCGTCCTCATAGATCACATCCAATTTCACCTTCTTTTTCACCGCCGGGATCTCCGGCTTAGAAAAGCGCTCCAGGGTCTCGTCGGAGAGAAAGAGGCGGATCTGGTCCCCCTCCTCCAGCTTCTCCGAGCCGTCGCACCGCCTGCCGTTGAGCGTGATGTTCTTCTTGCGGATCATTTTATAGATGAATCCCTTTCCGGCCTGGTTCAGATACTTGGCCAGGAGCTTGTCCAGCCTCTGACCGGCCTCCCTGTCTGTAACCGTGAGCATCCTCATCTCGTCTCCTCCTCTCCCTGCCCTCACATGGACAGCTGTTTCAGCAGCGCCGACGCGTAATCGCCGCTCCCGTCGTCCTCGTACTCCCCGGCTGGCTTCAAGCTGTCCAGGCGCTGGAAGAACGCCTTCTCGCTCTGGATCATGTGCACATGGGGATCCAGCCGGTGCGCCTTAAACATATCCCTGAAAAATTTTTCCGCCTTCCGGGCGTCCACCTTGTCCGAGGTGCAGTAGAGATACACGCCGGTGGGGTGGACGACGGCGGCATCCACCGGCATCACCGCCTCCTTCGAGGTGAGGATCAGGTCGTAGAGCACCGGGAAGCGGCTCTCATAGGGGATGACCCTCCGGTGAAAGGTCTCCGGGGGCGTCTTCCACCTCCAGGCCGCCAGCATGGGGGCCGCCACGTTGGCCGTGGGGAGCACCGACAGGATCGCCATGACGGTGAGCACATTCTTCACCGCCTGGGTGGACGTGAACTCTCTGGCCGCCAGCTGCACCAGGATCATGGCCGCCCCGAAGGCGACCTCCGCCAGCTGCACATTTCTCCGGTAGGTCCTGTATCCGTATTCGCCTTTTTTGCGTCTGTGTATCATGTCCGTCACCTCAAAGCTGTTCCAGTATTTTTAACAGAAGCGAATGGGGAAGCACCTTGGTCAGAAGGAAAAATCCCTTCATGGACAGCCCGTACACGGACACGGCCTTTCCCATCATGCTGTCTCGCATGGCCTGAGCCGCCACCTTCTCCGGCCTGGCCATAAAATATCTCTTGTAGGCGGGCATAGCGCCCCCCGTCTCCGCCACCTGGAAAAATTCCGTGTCCACCGGGCCGGGGCAGACGGCGGTCACACAGATTCCCCGGGGCTTCAGCTCGCCGTTTAAGGCCCGGCTGTAGCTCAGCACGAAGGACTTGGTGGCCGCATAGACGGCGAAGCCCGGCTGGGGAAGGAAGGCGGCCGCGGAGGCAAACTGGAGAATGCGCCCGCCCTCAGCCATGTAGGGGAGGACCAGGTGGGTCACGGCGCAGAGGGCCCGGCAGTTGACGTCGATCATCCCCGCCTCGTCCTCCAGGGGCACCTGCTCCGCCGGGGCGATTTTCCCGAACCCGGCAACGTTTGCCAGTATATACACCTTCGGCTGTTCCCGCCTAAGCTCCTGCTCCAGGCGCTCCAAGTCCTCCCTCTCCGTCAGGTCCAGGGGAAGGATCCTCAAGGGCACAGGGATCTGGCTCTCCAGCTCCCGCAGCCTCTCCCCTCTCCTGGCGATGACCCAGATCTCGCGGATCCCGCCGAAGCGGTCGCCGATCTGCTTTGCCATCTCCCTCCCCATGCCGGAGGAGGCGCCGGTCACAATCGCGATCTTCATAGTTCAGGACACCCCTTTACTTTTTTACCTTTTTGTGCACATTTCGGATGGTCTTCTTTTTCTTCGGCGCAGAATTTCTCTCAGGCGCTGACGGGTGTCTCCCCCCAGCCGCCTTTCTCCCGGCGCGGAAATTTCTCTCATCCCCCGTCTGCGCCGCCGGCTTTCTGGGGCGGATCAGGCATTTCCGGTCGTAGCCGATGAGATCCGTTCTCCCCGCCCGGTGGAGAGCCTCCCACACCAGCTCGTAGTTTTTGGGATTCCGGTACTGGATCAGAGCCCGCTGCATGGCCTTCTCGTGGGGGTTGGTGGGGACGTACACCTCCTCCATGGTCCTGGGATCCAGGCCCGTGTAGTACATGCAGGTGGAGATGGTGGACGGGGTGGGATAAAAATCCTGCACCTGCTCCGGCATATATCCCAAATCCCGGAGATATTCCGCCAGCTCGATGGCCTCCTTCAGGGTGGATCCCGGGTGGGAGGACATGAGGTAGGGCACCAGGTACTGCTTCAGCCCCAGCCGCTGGTTCATGCGGTTGTACTCGTCCACAAACTGGCGGTACACCTTATTTTCCGGCTTCCCCATCCGGGAGAGCACCGCGTCCGCCACATGCTCCGGGGCCACCTTCAGCTGGCCGCTCACATGGTACTGGCACAGTTCCCTCAAAAACTGGCGGCTCTTGTCCGCCAACAGGTAGTCGAAGCGGATCCCGGACCGGATGAACACCTTCTTCACCTTCGGCAGCTCCCGCAGCTTTTTTAACAGGAGCAGGTAGTCGGTGTGGTCCGCGTTCAAGTTTCTGCAGGGTTTCGGGTAGAGGCACTGCCTGTGGGGGCAGGCCCCCTTGGTCAGCTGCTTCTCGCAGGCGGGGAAGCGGAAGTTGGCGGTGGGCCCGCCCACATCGTGGATGTATCCCTTAAAGTCCGGCTCCTCCGTCAGGAGCTTTGCCTCCTCCACCAGGGATTCGTGGCTTCTCACCTGGATGATCCGCCCCTGGTGGAAGGTGAGGGCGCAGAAGCTGCAGGCCCCGAAGCATCCCCGGTTGCTGATCAGGCTGAATTTCACCTCCCGGATGGCCGGGATTCCCCCCGCCTCCTCGTAGATCGGGTGGTAGCTTCTCATGTAGGGCAGGGCGTAGACCTCGTCCATCTCCTCCGTAGTCAGGGGCTTGGAGGGAGGATTCTGGACCACATACCCCTTCTCGTAGGGCTCCACCAGCCGTTTCCCGGAAAATGGGTCCGTGTTGGAGTACTGGATGTAGAAGCTCTCCGCGTACCTCCTCTTGTCCCCCCGGATCTCCTCGTAGGAGGGGAGCATTTTGTAGTCGTAGACGCTGTCCAACATCTTGGTCTTAAACACGGTGCCGTCGATAAACGTGATATCTTTGACGTCGATGCCGGAGTCCAGGGCGTCGGCGATCTCCACGATGGAGTGCTCCCCCATCCCGTAGGAGATCAGGTCCGCCTGGGAATCCAGGAGGATGGACCGCTTCACCCGGTTGGACCAGTAGTCGTAATGTCCCAGACGGCGCAGGCTGGCCTCAATTCCGCCGATGATCACCGGCACATCCGGGTAGGTGCGGCGGATCAGGTTGCCGTAGACCACGGTGGCGTAGTCCGGCCGCTTTCCCATCTCGCCTCCCGGAGTGTAGGCGTCCTGGCTTCTCCTCTTCTTGGAGACGGAGTAATGGTTCACCATGGAGTCCATGTTGCCGCCGGACACCAGGAAGGCCAGGCGGGGCCTGCCAAGCACATTGATGCTGTCCGGATCCTTCCAGTCCGGCTGGGGGATGATGCCCACCCGGTAGCCCCTGGCCTCCAGAAGCCGGCTGATGATGGCTGTGCCGAAGGAGGGGTGATCCACGTAGGCGTCCCCGCTCACATAGACGAAATCACACTGATCCCAGCCCCTTCTCTCCATGTCCTCCCTGCTGATGGGCAGATAATCCTGTATCATGAGCAAATTCCTCTCCCTTTCTCTTTTCCTTCCCCGAACAGATCCAGAAAGCTGTGGATGTGGCAGTCCGCCAGGCGCCGCTTCTCCGCGTCCATGTGGGCGGAGAAATCGTCGTCCACCGCCACCACCAGCATCCCCGCAGCCTTTCCGGCCTGGATCCCCGCCGGGACGTCCTCGAACACGGCGCAGTCCCCGGGGCCCACTCCCAGATCGGAGGCCACCTTCAGATAGATGTCCGGCGCCGGCTTCCCGGACGCCACCTCGCAGGCGGTGGTCACCTGGTCAAAATATCCGCCGATGGACAGGGAGTCCAAAACGGCGTCCACCATGGCCCGCCCGTTGCTGGTGGCGATCCCCATGCGGATCCCCCGGCTCCTGGCCCAGTCCAAAAGCTGTCTGGCCCCCTCTTTTAAAGGCACTTCGTTCTTATATTTCTCCAGGGACATCTCCACCCAGTCGGCCTTGATCTCCTCCACCGACCGCTTGATCCCGAAGCGCTCCTTAAAATAGACGGCCGTCTCCGTAAAGCTCATGCCCTCAATCACCTTCTGCAGATCCTCCGGGCATCCCAGGCCGAACCGCCCCAGGTACTCCACGTCGATGGCCTTCCACATCCACATGGAGTCCACCAGCGTCCCGTCCAGATCGAATAAAAACGCTTTCTTCTCTATCAGTTGTTCCATCGGTCTCATATCTGTCTCAAATCCTCCAACTCCTGTTTTGTCAGGGGCCGGTACTGTCCCGGCTTCAAATTCTCATCCAGCACAAGGCTGCCCATGGAGAGGCGCTTTAAATAGACGACGCGGCACCCCACCGCCTCCATCATCCGCTTCACCTGGTGAAATTTCCCCTCGCGGATCGTGAGCCTGGCCTGGCCGCCCGCCTCACCTCCCTCAAGGAGTTCCAGCACCGCCGGCAGCGTCTCCGTCCCGTCCTCCAGCACAATCCCTCTCTCAAACCGCTCCGCCGCGTCCGCTGGCAGAGTCCCCTCGTAGCGGATCAAATAGACCTTATCCACGTGGCGCCTGGGGGAGAGAAGGCGGTGGGCCATGGCCCCGTCGTTGGTGATGAGGAGAAGCCCCTCCGTGTCCAGATCCAGGCGCCCCACCGGAAACAGATCCTTTCTCTTCTTCTCGCCGATGAGATCCAGCACCGTGGAGTATCTTTCGTCCTCCGTGGCGGACACCACCCCCGCAGGTTTATTTAACATATAATATTCTTGCGCCGTGTAGAGGATCTCCTCCCCGTCCACGGACACCCGGTCCGTGCCGGGGAGAATCTTCTCCTCCGTCCGCCGCACCGGGACCCCGTTGACCAGGATTCTTCCCCTCTTCGCCGCCTCTCTGGCCTGCGTCCTGGAGAGAGAGGTCATCTCTGTCAGGAACCGGTCCAGGCGCACAGGTTTCACTGTCATATATCCTCCTTTCGGACGGCGGACTGCTGCCAGCGCCATCCGGGATAATATTTATTTTTCAGGCTGCCGCCGTTTCCCCGGGCCCAGCCCAGGGGAAAACCATCCACACAGACCAGGATCCATCCTCTGGCGTTCTCCCCGGAATCCAAAAGGATCGTCTCCCCCTTCAGATAGCGGATCACCCGCTGATCCCCCCGGTCCAAATCCAGCACTCGAACCGCAGAGCCGGCCCCCGCCGGCACCGCCTTCGGGTCCAGGACCATGGCCAGGGGCTGGGACGGCTCGAACCGGCCTTTTTTTGTCTCCCCCAGCAGGAGCCCGGTCCGCAGGAAACGGATCCCCCCCAGATCCGGGATCTCCTCCGGCAGGAGGTAGACCGCCCCATCCCGGGCGTAGAGCCGCTCCCTCAGGGCGGACACCGACGGCTTCCCGCCGGAAAGCCGCCCCAGGGAGCAGGCGAGGATCTCTAGGAGCACATCAAAGAGCTTCTCCGCCTCCCCGTCCAGGGCGATGCGGTCCCCTCTTTTGCTCTTCCCGCCCCGGTTCCCCGGCGCGCTCTCCCCCTTCTCGCCCTTCTTTCGGAGCATGGCCACAAAGTGGCCCTCCCCCCGCAGGCGATGGGGGAACAGCCGCAGACAGCCGGAAAGTCCGAAGCCGTCGGCGGCACCGGGAAACAGGGGGATGGGCACCAGCTCCATCTCCGGCCTCTCCTCCAAAAGCTCCCGCACCGTCTCCTCATCCTCCCGCGGGGAGAAAGTGCAGGTGGAGTAGACCATCACGCCCCCCGGGCGCAGCATATCCGCCGCCTGGCGGATCAGCCTACTCTGAATGGGCGCATACCAGGCCGGTCCCTTTGTGACCCAGTCCCGGACCATGGACTCATCCCTGCGAAACATCCCCTCCCCGGAGCAGGGGGCGTCCACCAGAATCTTGTCGAAATACTCCGGCATCCGGGCCGCCAGCTTTTCCGGGTCCTCGCTGGAGACACAGATGCCCGGAAGGCCGAACAGCTCCAGATTTTTCAGCAGAGCCTTGGCCCTGGAATTGCTGATGTCGTTGGCAAAGAGGAGGCCGGTTCCCCTAAGTTTCGCCCCCAGCTCCGTGCTCTTTCCCCCGGGGGCCGCGCACAGATCCAAAACCCGGTCCCCCGGCTCCACCGGCAGCAGGGCCGCCGGGGCCATGGCGCTGGGCTCCTGGATGTAGTAGAGGCCAGCGTAGTAGTACGGATCCCTGGCAGGGCGATCCGCCTCGGAGACATAGAAGCCGTTCTCCGTCCAGGGCACCGGCTCCCCGGAGAACGGAGAGCGCCGGCTCCACTCCTCCGCGTCCACGCGCCCTGTGTTCAGGCGGATCCCTGATGCCGCCGGCTGTTCAAAGCTCTCAAGATAGGCCGGATACTCCTCCCCCAGCAGTTTCTCCATCTCCGCCAGAAAAGCGGACGGCAGTTCCTCTCTCCTCATCCCTCTCGTCTCCTCGTCTCCATTTTTGTCCTGAATCTTATTCTAACACATTTTCCCCGGCGTGAATACCCGTTTTTCTCCCGCCGTCTACCCGGAAAAGCGGGCCTTCAGGCGGTATTTCTCCAGCCACCTGAGCACCCAGTAGGGGTTGACGCTCAGCTCCTCGTAGCGGTCCGTCCTCAGATAGATCCCCACGTGGAGGTGGACCGGAAACTGTCCGGTGGTTCCCTCCGCCCCGTAGCCGCTGTCCCCCATAAAGCCTAAGAGCTCCCCGGCCTCCACCTCATCCCCCTCCTGCCAGTCCCTGCTGTAGCGCTCCAGGTGGGCATAGTAGAGGTAGGCGCCGGAGCGGGAGCGGATCCCGATGCGCCAGCCCCCCTGTTCCAGCCAGCCCACCTTCTCCACCGTGCCCCCGCTCATGCTCACCACCGGGTAAAAGCCCCTGGGGCGCTCATCCCCCATGATATCGCAGCCCTCGTGGAGTCTCTCCCCGCCGTAGGTTCTGCCGTCCCCCCAGCCGTCCTCGTAGGAGACGTCCGGCTCCCCGGGCGCCTCGTTCTGCGGGATGGGGAAATAGGACAGATCCCCGAAAATCGTCTCATAGGCCGCCTGCAGTTTCTCAAACTCCGCCGGCTTCGCCGCCATGAGCGCCCTGACGTCACAGTCCAGGCTCTCCGCCTGGGAGAGATCGTACCCGTGCTCCGCCATCAGGGCCGCCAACACCTCCATATCCAGGCGCCCCTGGGAGGCCACGTACTCCCCCAGCTCCATGGCCCGGAATTCATCGGACTCCCAGGTGCCCGCATCCAGCTGATAGCTGGCGGGGCTGCTGTGTAGATAATCCACCATGACCGCCTGAAACAGCGCCAGGAGGATGAGAAAAATGCAGATCATAGACCGCCGCCCCCCTCATATACTTTACAAATAAACTGTATTCCGGCGGCCATGAAAAAATCCTTATTTCCGGCGGCCACACTGTCCGCCCTCTCCCTTCTCCTTCTCCTCCTGAAACCTGAAATCGCCCTGGCCGGAGCCAGGGACGGTTTAAATCTCTGGGCCTTCGTGGTTCTTCCCACCCTTCTGCCCTTTATGCTCTGTTCCACGGCAGCCGCCCAGTCCGGGGGGATCTCCCTTCTCACCTCCCCCTTCTGCCCCCTCCTCGAGGGGGTCTTCGGCCTGTCCGAGGCCGGGTCCTACACCCTGCTCACCGGCCTGCTGTGCGGCTACCCCATGGGGGCCAGAACCTGCGCCCGCTTCCGCTCCCAGGGGCTTCTATCCGCCCCGGAGGCAAAGGTCCTTCTGGCCGTCAGCAACCATCCCAGCCCCATGTTTCTCCTGGGGTATGTAATGGCCGGCCTGGACTCCCTCTGCCCCGCCGCCCTGTTCCTGGCGGCGGTCTATCTGCCGATCCTGCCCATAGCCATCCTGGCGGCCAAAATCTACCGCTTTTCCCCGTCCTCGGCCGGAAGCAAGCGCTCCCCCCACCCGTCGGAGACCCCCGGCTTCTCCTTCGGCCGGGACTTTCTGGACTGTCTGGAGGCCATGGAGAAAATCGGCGGCTGTATCCTGGTATTTTCCATCCTGGCTGCCTACATATGGAATCTTTCTCCCCTTCCCCCAGCCGCAAACGCCTGCCTCCTGGGGCTCACGGAGATCACCACCGGCATCCATGCCCTGAAGGCGGAGCTGGGCGGTCCGCTCCTGGCGGCCGCGGCGGCGGCTGCATCCGCCTTCGGCGGACTGTCCGGGGTCTTCCAGACCCAGAGTGTGCTAACGAAAAATGCCGGATTGTCCATCCGGCATTATGTACTGTGGAAATTGATTCACGCGGGCCTCACCGGCCTGATCCTCACGGCTGCTCTTCTTCCGTGAACTCCTGGTCCGGGCTGACCAAGCTCCCGGCCAGCTCCTCCCGGTTGGAGGAAATCACGTCGTAGTTGGACTGCATGGTCTGCATGAAGGCGCTGAACCTTCCCTGGGCCTCGTCCATGGAGCGGTTTAAGATGGTCTGAAGATTGTTCAGCATGTCGTCGGTATACTGAATCGCGCTCCGGCGAACCTCATCGGCCTCCTCCACCGCACGGGCTACGATCTCCTCCGCCTGGGCCTGGGCCTGCTCCACCACCGCGTTGGCCTGGGCCTGGGCCTGCTGCGTGATCTCGTGGTCATTGACCAGGTCCGCGGTCTGGGCCTGGGCATCCGCGAGAATCTGCTGGGCCTGGGTCTGGGCATCGGAGATGATGGCGTCCTGATTGCTGATGATTTTCTGGTAGCGCTTCACCTCATCGGGAATTCTCAGGCGCAGCTCCCCCAAAAGATCCTGGATCTCGTCCTTGTTCACAATGATCTCCGTGTTGGAGAAGGCCTTGAATTTGCACTCCTCAATGTATTCGTCAATCTCATTGATCAACTGCTCTATTCTGCTGTTCATAATCCTCTTTCCTACCCTTTCTCACTCTTACTGCGATAATTTCATTTTCTCTTCCACCCGTCTGGCCACCTCCGGTGCAAGGAACGCGGAGATATCCCCGCCGTAGGCGGCAATCTCCTTCACCATGCTGGAGCTCAAGTACGAGTACTTCAGCCCTGTGGTCAAAAACAAGGTGTCGATCTCCGGCGCCATCACCCGGTTAGTCTGAGCCAGCTGCAGCTCATACTCGAAATCCGTGATGGCCCGCAGCCCTCTCACGATGGCCTTGGCTCCGTTCTCCCTGGCAAAATCGATGGTCAGGCCGTCAAAGGCCTTCACCTCCACGTTGGGCAGATGCGCAGTCACGCTTTTTAACATATTAACACGTTCTTCCACGGAAAACAACGGAGTTTTTTTGCGATTAATCAAAACCCCCACCACAACCCGGTCCATGATCTGTGCGGTTCTCTCTATGATGTCCAGATGTCCCAGGGTGACCGGGTCAAAGCTGCCGGGGTAAACAGCGCATGTCATGAATGTCCGTCTCCTTTTGTAAGAAATATATGCTGATTGGTCTTGTAGGTCTTCACCCGGTCCACCGTGTATCCGAGATCCTCCATCTCTGCCGTCTCCGTCTCCAGGGATGCCTCCACAATGATCTGCGTGTCCGGCCCAATGAGGGCGGAATGCCTCAGATACTCCAGGACGGCCAGTTCCAGCCCCTGGTTGTAGGGCGGGTCCATGAAGACGAGGTCGAAGGGCTCCTGCTTCCCCTCCATCCGGCGCAGGGCCGTCACCGCGTCGCACACCATGACGGCGGCGTCCTCCTCCAGGCGGGTATTTCTCAGGTTCTCCCGGATGCAGTCCGCAGCCTTCTGATTCTGCTCCACAAAGACCGCCGCCCGGGCGCCGCGGCTTAAGGCCTCGATGCCGATCCCGCCGCTGCCGGCGAAGAGATCCAGAAACCGGCTCCCCGGAACCTGGGTCTGCAGAATATTGAACAGGGTCTCCTTGATCCTGTCCGTGGTGGGCCTGGTGTCCAGGCCGTCTATGGTCTTTAAGAGAAGCCTTCTGGCTTTTCCGGCTATCACTCTCATAAAAAGCTTCCTCTCTTTCTCTGTCCAAACTATTATAGTATGAAAGTTCCCGATACACAAGATTATTTTTGAGGATGTGACAGCTTTTTCCATATTACGCAGAACCTTCTAGTGTATTATCATCCCCGCAGCACATACTAGGAGCGTAACACAAAACAGGCCGCGCGCCGCAGGGCGGACGGCGGCCAATATCAACTAAGGAGGTTTGTGATTATGGCAAACAACAACTCTTCCAACAAGATCAACGTACCGGAGGCCAAGGAAGCGATGAACCGCATGAAGATGGAAGTGGCGAGCGAGCTGGGCGTGCCCTTATCCGACGGCTACAACGGCAACCTGACCTCCGCTCAGAACGGATCTGTCGGTGGGTATATGGTGAAAAAGATGATCGAGTCTCAGCAGAAGCAGATGGCAGGCAAATAAATCTCCTGCCTGACAAAACGGATAGGGAAGATGCTCTCTCCCCTATCCGTTTTACATAATATTTTTATGTCTACTCATCGCATCTCTGGAAGGCGATCCGCTCCGACCCGTCCTCCATGTAGACGATACCGCAGCGCACAAACCCCAGCTTTCCCAGCATATTCTGCATGGGGATGTTGTCCCTGTGGGTGTCAATCCGCACATTGTGGCACTGCTCTAAGCACCAGCTCAGACAGTAGGAGGCCAACCCGCGGCCCCTGGAGGCGGAGGCCACCCGGTGAACCACCCCGTAGGGCTCCTCGTTGAGCCATTTTCCCTCCCGGATCACCCGGTAGGTGGGCTCCTCCGCCACCAGGAAGAAGAAGGTGGCTGCGATCTCCCCGTTTTCCAGGCAGACGTAGCTTCCTCCCCGCTCCATATCCCGGCGCAGGTCCTCCTCGGCCGGATAGCCCCCGGTCCACTGGCCGGGGTTTCCCGCCTCCGCCATGAATTTCCTGGCCTGCTCGTAGATGGAGAGCACCTTCTCTATGTCCCTCTCCTCCGTTTTTCGGATATCCAGGAGGCGCTCCCGCCTGCACGCCTCCTCCATGGTGCGGACCGGACGGCAGGGGTTGCCCACGGCCACCACGCCGGAGGGAATATCCCGGTTCACCACGCTGCCGGCGCCGATCACCACATTGTCCCCGATGGTGACTCCCGGCAGGACCACCACATTTCCCCCGATCCACACATCGCTCCCCACGGTGATGGGGCGGCCGTACTCCAGCCCGCTGTTGCGCACTTCCCGATTGATGGGATGGCCGGCGGTGTAAAATCCGCAGTTGGGGGCGATGAACACCCGATCCCCGAAGGTGATGGGGGCCACGTCCAGCATCACGCAGTTGTGATTTACGTAGAAATCGTCCCCCACGGTGATGTGGAAGCCGTAGTCGCACCAGAAGGAGGGCTGCACGCAGATGTTTTTCCCCGCCTTCCCTATGATCTGCCGGATCAGGCTCTCCCTCTCCCCCTCCGTCTCCTCCCCGAAGGGGAGAGCGTTGTAGCGGCGGCACAGCTCCTTGGCCCGCGCCTGCTCCCCGAGCAGCTCGCTGCCCGGCTCCAAGCGGTAGAGCATGCCCGCCAGCATCTTCTCTTTCTCTGTCATACCTGTACTCTCCTATAAATTTAATTGATCGTAGCTCTTCTCCAGATACCGCTCCAGACGCCGCCCTAAGAGCTGGTGCTCCGGGGCTGCGAAATCCGGATCCTCCCGCAACAGACGGTCCGCCTCCTGGGAGGCCGTCTTTAACAGGGAGGCGTCCGTATAAATGTCCGCCAGCTTAAATTCCATATCCCCGCTCTGCCGGACGCCGAAGATGTCACCGGGGCCCCTGAGCTTCAAGTCCTCGGAGGCGATGTAGAAGCCGTCGTTGGAGCGGTTTAAGATGTCGAGCCGCTCCCCGGCCCCCTCCTCCCCGCAGTTGACCATGATGCAGTAGGACTGGCTTTTTCCCCGGCCCACCCGGCCCCGCAGCTGGTGAAGCTGAGCCAGGCCGAAGCGCTCCGCGTTCTCGATGAGCATCACGGTGGCGTTGGGCACGTTGACCCCCACCTCCACCACCGTGGTGGACACCAGCACCTGGATCTTCCCGGCGGCGAACTCCTCCATGATCTCGTTCTTCTCCTTCCCCTTCATCTTC
Organism: Candidatus Lachnoclostridium stercoripullorum; assembly: GCA_019114845.1. GTDB lineage: Bacteria > Bacillota > Clostridia > Lachnospirales > Lachnospiraceae > Lachnoclostridium_A > Lachnoclostridium_A stercoripullorum. Next base: position 15,444 of record DXEU01000078.1, read on the forward strand.
CCGTGGAGGTACTCCACCCGGATGGAGGACGGGAGCGCCGCCCGCAGCTTCCCTGTGTAGTCGATGACGTTCTCCGCCTCCAGCATCTCGCTCTCCTCCACCATGGGGCAGATGACGTAGGCCTGATGGCCGGCGGCCACCTCCCTCTCCAGGAAGCGGTAGGCCTTCGGCCGCCAATCCGGCGTCACCACGCAGTTCTTGATGGGGAGGCGGTCCGACGGCATCTGGTCGATGACGGAGATGTCCAGGTCCCCGTAGAGGATGATGGCCAGGGTTCTGGGAATGGGGGTGGCGCTCATCACCAGCACGTGGGGGCGGTCCCCCTTCTCCCCCAGAGCCTCCCTCTGCCCCACCCCGAACCGGTGCTGCTCGTCGGTGATCACCAGGGCCAGGCGGTCGTAGACCACCTTGTCCTGGATTAGGGCGTGGGTTCCCACGATGATGTCCGCCTGGTGGGAGGTGATTTTCTCGTAGGCCAGACGCTTCTCCCGGGCCGTCATGGAGCCGGTGAGCAGCACCGCCTCCCTGCGGATCCCGTGGGCCGCAAACAGCTCCGTTATCGACTGGTAGTGCTGTCTGGCCAGCACCTCCGTGGGGGCCATGAGGGCCCCCTGAAAGCCGTTCTCCGCCGCCTGGAGCAGGGCCAGGACGGCGATGATGGTCTTTCCGGAGCCCACATCCCCCTGGATCAGGCGGTTCATGGGCATCCCGCTCCCCATGTCGGCAAAGACCTCCTCCAGCACCTTCTCCTGGGCGCCGGTGAGGGCGTAGGGCAGGGAATTTTTCAGGCGCTCCGCCTCCGGGCAGCGCCTCAGCACATACCGGCTCTTCTGGTCCTGCCGCTTCTCCTTCAGCCTGCGCACGGACAGGATGAAGAAGAAGAATTCGTCGAACACCAGCCGCTTCCTGGCAAACAGAAGCTCCTGGCGGCTGGAGGGAAAATGGATGTGCTCCAGGGCAAAATTGTACTCCGCCAGCTCCAGACGGCTGCGGATCTCCTCCGGCAGGAATTCCCGCTCCATATTTCTCGCCGCCAGCGCCTGGGAGACAGCCTTGGTGATGGTCTTATTCCCCAGGCCCTTGGTCTGACCGTAGATGGGCTGCATGGAGCCGGCCATCTTCTCGTAGGAGGCCAAGGTAAATATCTCCGGCTGCTCCATCAGCAGGCGGCCATTTTTCTTCACCACCCGCCCCCGGAACACATATCGGCTCCCCGCCTTCAGCATGGTGCGCAGGAAGGGCATGTTGTACCATGTGAGCTGTAGGCTGCCGGTGGCGTCCTCCAGGGGGGCCACCGTCACAGCGATCCTGGAAAAGCGGCGGACGTCGCCGTCCTTTTTCAGAATTCCCTCCACCGCCGCCGTGGAGTCGGGCTTTAGATCCCCGATGGCCACCGGCGGCTCGTAGGCGTCGTAGCCTCTGGGATAATATTCCAGAAGCTCCCTCACCGTCTCCACCCCCAGCTTTTCAAACAGACGGCCCGTCTTTTCGCCGATTCCCTTCAGGGATGTGATTGGCTGTTCGCTCATAGCTGACTGATTCCTCCTGAATCTGCGGGGATTCCCCCGCCTTCCCGGAAAAAGAGGGCGCTGCAGCCACTTGCAGCGCCCTTCTCTCCGATTATTCCACAGACATCAAATAGTAGTAAATGGGCTGACCTCCCCGGTTCAGCTCCACCTCGCAGCCGGGGCAAGCCTCCTTCACAAGGGCCAGGAGCTTCTCCGCGTCCTCCTCCGTCACATCGCTGCCGTAATAGATGCTTATGAGCTCCGACTCCTCGTCCGTCATGGCTTTCAGGGCCTCCAGGGCCGTGGACTGGACGGATGTCCCCACCGCCAGGATCCCCTGATCCCCGATGGCCATGATATCTCCCTCGCGGATCTCTCTGCCGTCGATGGTGGTGTGCCTCACCGCGTAGGTGACCTGCGCCGTCTTCACGCCGTCCATCTCCCGGATCATGTTGTCCCGGTTCTCCTCCGGGGACAGATCGGGGGCAAAGTTGATGAGGGCCGTGATTCCCTGGGGAACCGTCTTGGACGGAATCACCACCAGGCGCTTGCCCTTGACCAGGCTGGCCGCCTGCTCCGCCGCCAGGATAATGTTCTTATTGTTGGGGAGAACGAAGATTACGTCCGCATTGACCTGATCCACCGCGTTCAGCACATCCTCCGTGCTGGGATTCATGGTCTGTCCGCCCTCGATGAGGCAGTCGGCGCCGATGCCCTTAAAGATCTCCCCCAGGCCGTCCCCCACGGAGACGGCGATGAAGCCGTAAGGCTTTCTCACGGACTGGGCCGCCTTCTTCTCCTCCTCCTCGCGCTTCTGCTCCGCCGCCAGCTTCTCCGCGTTCTGGATCAGGCGCTCGTGGTGCTCCTCCCGCATGTTGTCGATCTTCATCCGGGACAGGGAGCCGTAGGTCAGAGCCTTCTCAAAGGCCAATCCCGGATGGTTGGTGTGGACGTGCACCTTCACCAGGTCGTCGTCCGCCACCACCACGATGGAGTCCCCGATGGATTCCAGGTACGCCTTGAAGGCGTCCTCCTCCGTCTCCTCCATGGGCTTTTCCAGGTTGATGATAAATTCCGTGCAGTAGCCGAAGCGGATGTCCGCCTCCGGGGCCGCGATCTCGCTGCGGGCCCCCGCCACCGTCATGGGGCGGTCCGCCTCCACGGTCACCTCCACTTCCTTTCCCAGAAGGCCGTCCCTGGCTCCCCGCATCACCTCCATCAGCCCCTGGCCGCCGGAATCCACCACTCCGGCCTCCTTTAACACAGGGAGCATCTCCGGGGTGCGGGAGAGGACATTGTCCCCCTCGGCGATCACCTGGTTGACAAACTCGATGATGTCGCTCGTCTTGGGGGCCAGCTCCACCGCCCGGTCCGCCATCCCCTTGGCCACCGTCAGGATCGTGCCCTCCTTCGGCTTCATCACCGCCTTGTAGGCTGTCTCCGTGCCCCGCACAAAGGCGCGGGCCAGGACGGCGGTGGTGATGGTCTCCGACTTCTTCACCTCTTTCGTGAAGCCGCGGAACAGCTGGGACAGAATGACGCCCGAGTTGCCCCTGGCTCCCCGCAGGGATCCGGACGAGATCGCCTTGGACAGATTCTCGATGGTGGGCTCCTCGATGGCCGCCACCTCCCTGGCCGCCGACATGATGGTCAGCGTCATGTTCGTCCCCGTGTCTCCGTCCGGCACGGGGAACACGTTCAGCTCATTGATCCATTCTTTTTTGGCCTCCAGGCCCTTTGCTGCCGCCAGGAATGCCTTCTGCATCATCCCGGCGTCTATCTCTTTCATAACCACGGGTTATTGCCTCCTTAATCGATCACTCTTACACCTTCCACGAAAATGTTGATTCTCTCCACTTCCATGCCGGTGAAGGCTTCTACTTTATATTTCACACTCTCCATGAGATTTTCAGAAACAGCAGAGATATTCACTCCGTAAGAGACAATCACGTGGAAATTGATGCGGATGCGATTGTCCACGATCTCCACATCCACGCCCCTGGTCAGGCTGTCCTTCTTGAGCAGCTTCACCAGGCCGTCCTTCATACTCACGGCCGCCATGCCCACAATTCCAAAGCACTCGACGGCCGCGTTGCCGGCGCACTGGGCGATGACGTCCGGATGGATCTGGATCTCACCCAGCTTGTTGTTTAAACGTCCCTTCATACAATATGCCTCCATTCTACCCTTTTTCGGGTCTTCCCGTCACTATCTCTTCAGTAGTTGTCAGTAGTTGTCCCTATTATACATGATATTCAAAAAAAAAGAAACAAATTTTTATTTACCGCTTGCAAAAAACATTCTTTTCTGCTATTATACAATATGTTGTGGATTCTAAGTAAGGAGTCCAAGTAGCTTTTAAGGAGGTGCAAATCATGGCTAAATGTGCAATTTGTGAAAAAGCTGCTCACTTCGGCAATAACGTGAGCCATTCTCATAGACGTTCCAACAAGATGTGGAAAGCTAACGTAAAGTCTGTTAAAGTGAAAGTCAATGGCGGCGCGCAGAAGATGAACGTGTGTACTTCTTGCTTACGTTCCGGTTTAGTTGAAAGAGCTTAATAGAGATGATGATTTAAAAACAGCCCGGA
>DXEU01000079.1 GCA_019114845.1 Candidatus Lachnoclostridium stercoripullorum
ATCACAGCCACGGGAACCAGAACCTTTAAGAGGTCCTCCGGCTGAAGAGACTTCGGCCTGCGGCTGGAGGCGGGGCGGCGCACCGGGGCTGAGTATTGCCCGGCGGTCCGCGGGGCGGTCACCTGCCGGTATCCGTCCAGTCTGCGGGCGGAGAGATCCGGGGCGTCCTCCTCCGTGGAGTCGGCCTCAGAGTCCTCTTTCGGGCGCTCACCTTCAAAGTCATTGTCCCCGGAGTCATCATCCCCGAAGTCGCCGCGCTCAAAGCCGTCATCGCTAAAGTCATCGTCCCCGAAGCGGTCATCTGCCCAGGCGTCGTCTGCAAAGTCCTCATCCTCGGGAGTCTCACTCTCAAAGGGATCGTCGGCGAGGTAAACGCCGCTGTCCTCCTCGTCCTCACGGCGGCGGATATCCTCCGCCAGGGGGGCGTCCTGGGGATCCTCGCCGATCCGCGCATCTTCCTCCGGGAACTCCTCGTAGCCCCGGAAAACGCCGTCGTCCTCCGCTGAGAAGTTGTCCTCCGCCCGGAAATCGTCCTCAGCCGGGAAGTCCTCCTGGTTCGGGAAGCTATCCTCAGCCGGGAAGTCATTTTCCTCCGGGAAGCTATCCTCGGCCGTGAAGTCATTTTCCTCCGGAAAGTCCTCCTCAGCCGGGAGCTCATCCTGCCGTGCGCCGTCTTCGCGGCGGGGCGCGGAGGAGAGCCTTCCGCGGAAAAATCCTTTCACGGCGAATGGAACCTTCTGGGCGGAGGTCTCCCGCTCAGAGGTCTCCCGCTCGGAGGCATCCTGCCCGGAGGTCACGGAAACCTCCTCACCGGCGTCTGCCGGGATGTCTCTCCCGGGATCCTGGAAGGTCTTCTCCGGGATGGGGGAGGAGAGAGGGGCAGATGAACTATTTGCGGGGGGAGCGGCCTCCGCCGTCTCCTGGGCGCTTGCCTCTGCCTGGGCTGCCGCTTTGCTGGCCGCCACAGCCGCCTGCTGCGCTGCCGCCGCTCTGGCCGCGATGGCATTTCTGGCTGCGGGAGTATTTTTCGCCATGGTGCGGGAGGAGGAGCGGAGAACAGGCCGCTTTTTCCTGACCTTGTAAAATTCGTTGGCGAAGGTGTATACTTCCTGACTCAGCAGCTGGTAGGCCTGGCTGGCGTCGTAGGCGTTGCTGCTGTTCTCGTTGAGCGCCCGGGTGCCGATGGTGCGTATTTTGTGGTAATGCTCACAGGTGGATCTGGAGATCCAACGATCCTGGTAAAGCCGGTCTATGATGATCATGGGATCGGTGTCGATGATGCAGGCCTTTTCCGCCAAGCCCTTCAGCATAAGATTCAGCACCTCAAGGGATTCGATCATGGACGCGTTGAACTGCTTCTGGCTGATGAGGTGTTCCACTTCCACCACGCCGCGCCGGATCTGCTCCCAGTTGCCCAGGTTGTCCGTATTTCCCATACTGGTCCTCCTTCGTGTTAGTCGTACGATTATACTATAAAGAAAGTATTAAATCCGGCAAAACGCGCCCAGGCGTGCTCTGCCGGATTGATCTGAATTTAAGAAAGACCGCTTATACCGATCAGGGCAGCGCCGAAAAAGATATAAACGAAGAACGCCAGCGCAAGGGAAATCAGCATCACAAGAAGCTGCGCCTTGGCGAAATTGCTCCTCACCCGGTTGCTGCCGCTGCAGGCCCACACGATCAAGAGAATCAGAGAGCCGATTCCGCAGGTGAAAAAGCTGAGAACAGAGGGAATCAGCAGCCAGATAATAAAATCTTTGACTGTCGGTTCCGGTACCATGTGACTGCCATCCTGATCCACTACATCGTAGCGGCTGCCATAATCCATATTATCCATACCCACATTCTCCTTTGCAAGTGTTCAGCGCCCGAGTTCAGCCGTCGGGCACCTTATTTAGTGCCCCCAGTATACCACAGGATGGATGGCCGGGCAATAGAGTGGAGAAAATTGTCAGAAATTGAGCCCTCAGCTCTGGGCGTCCTGCCATTCCGGCGGTGGGGAGAAGGATAGGGAAGTGGGAGGGGATAAACGAAAAAAACACCGTCCCCGACGCAGATTCGTCAAAAACAGTGCTTTCAGTGCGCCTTCAGGGACTCGAACCCTGGACAAATAGATTAAGAGTCTACTGCTCTACCAACTGAGCTAAAGGCGCTTACCGTATTCGGTTTTGTTGTCTCATCTCTGTGAGACATCCGTTATTATATGGCACAGGAAGAAAAATGTCAACACTTTTTTTAAAAAAATTTTTCAACTTATTTTTCGGCCTGTTTTTCAGGGGATTCTTGGGGGCTTTCCCTGCCGCCGGATGCAGATGGAGTCCGCAGGCGGCGGCACATGTTCGGCGCCGGCCGATGGGGAGAGCCGGCCAGAGAAATTACTTCAGAGCCTTGTTCAAGGCGTCCGCCACCACCTGCTTGCTCTGCACGCCGATGGCCTTGTAGAACACTTCCCCGCCGCGGAAGATGAGGAGCGTGGGGATGGACATGATGCCGTAGCGCTCCGCGATCTCCGGGCTGAGATCCACGTTCAGCTTGCCCACCTTCGCCTTTCCGGCAAAATCGGCGGCCAGCTCCTCCACGGTGGGGGCCATCATCTTGCAGGGGCCGCACCAGTCGGCGTAGAAATCAACCAGCACCGGCATCTGTGACCGGAGTACCTCTGTGTCAAAGTTCTGAGTGTTGAATACGCATTCCATAAAAAATGCCTCCTTTTAGCTTTTATCTTTCTTTTTGCAGTTTTTTCCGCCTCCGCAGTTTAGGATGCGGTCGGCCTCGGCAAAACATTTTCTCAGCTGCAGGGCCCGGCGGTTCAGATCCGGCTTGTCGCACAGGGAGCGCGACAGTTTGCGGACCATATGATCCCAGAAGGACATGGCGATCACCCATATAGCTTTTTATTATTGTATGCGGAGTCCGGCTTTCTATTCTAGGGCTGCCGGGACCGGGACGCGACAAGCTTGCAGATGGGTTTCCCCTCGGACGCAAATTTTGTCTCGTACTCTGTCATCACGTTGCCCTCGGCCATGTCGCTGCGGTGCAGGTCAAAGGTGTGGGCGAGAATGTCCCAGCCCGCCGCCGGGATGGATTCCAGCGAGTATTCGAAGAGTCCCCGGTTGTCGGTCTTGAATTCGATCACCCCGTCCGGCTTCAGGATCGAGTCGTAGACCTCCATAAATACGGGGGAGGTGAGGCGGCGCTTGGCGTGGCGGTCCTTGGGCCACGGGTCTGAAAAATTCAGATAAATGCGGCTCACCTCGCCGGGGGCGAAGTAGTCGGCCATCTCCTTGGCGTCGATGCAGAGGAAAAATATATTGGAAAGGTCCCGCTCCGCCCGCTTCTGCAGAGCCCGGAGCAGTACGCTGGAGTAGCGCTCGATTCCCAGGTAGTTGACGTCCGGGTGGGCGGCGGCCAGGTCCATGATAAATTTGCCCTTGCCCATGCCCACTTCTATCTCAATGGGGTGATCATTTCCAAATACATCCCGCCAATGTCCCTTCTGTTCTTCCGGGTCATGGATGACGAAGGGACTCTCCGCGATCTGCTGTTCCGCGCCTTTTATGTGGCGTAATCTCATATTGGTTCTCCTTCCTGCAAATTTTGCAGATTTATTCTATCATCGGGAGTGGGGGAATGCAACCCTGGCATTGGATCCTGTGATTCAGCGCCTCATATACAGAATCGGGTAAGGGTTTCCCTGCTCGTCATGGTCCGTTCTCCGGTATACCTGAAAGCCCATGTGTTCATAGAAGCCTCTGGCCTGGGGGTTCTGCTCATTTACGGTAAGCCGCTCAATCCCATAGTTTTCAATCCCGTATTGGAGAAGCCGTTTTCCCAGCCCTCTGCCCCTCTCTTCCGGGGAAAGGAACAGCATCTCCAAGGTCCGGTTTTCGATCCCCATAAACGCCGCAGGCCGCCCCGCCTCGTCCTCTGCGATGATCAGGTGCTCAATCCCGCCCAGCGCCTGCGGGACATATTGGAGCGCTTCAGAACGGCGGGAATCCTCCTGCCCGCCTGCCGGCTGGCAGGAGGCATCGGATATTCATCCGATGTGCCAGGCCGAAAATACACCGGTTTACAAGCAAGCTTGACACCAGTGTATTCCCGGCCTGGCCCGCCGTTCTGAATTGTTAGAAAAAATTATGTAAATTGGTATTTTCTTTTCTGCGGGAGTTATGCTAGAATAATAGCTGATTCGACAAAAGCAAAGAGGTAAGTTACATGAATATAGATAAACACGTAAAAGTATGTCTTTTGATGACTACTTTGGCTTTCTCTGCCTGCCTGTCCTCCTGCGGGGTCAACAGCGGGCCGGTGGTGGTGACGGCAGCGCCGGATCTGGAGCCGCAGGATGCGGCGGAGAATCCGGATATTGCGCCCATGAGTCCGGATGGACCCCTGTTCCCGGATCTGACGGATGTGGAGGAGGAGGATCCCATTCCTGACTACCTGAGAGTCGGCACGGAGCATCCCATCGTGGCGGCCCTGCAGGAACGCCTCATGGAGCTGGGATTTATGGACAACGATGAACCCACGGAATACTACGGGGAAGTGACCGCCAACGCGGTGAAGCATTTTCAGCGCCAGAACGGGCTGGCGGAGGACGGAGTCATCGGCCAGGATACGCTGATGGCCATTCTCTCCCCGGATGCAAAATATTATGCGGTGTCCAAGGGGGTCAAGGGAGACGATATCCAGCAGATCCAGGGGCGTCTGTACGAGCTGGGCTACCTGGCCAGCGCGGACCAGGTGACGGGCTATTTCGGCGACTCCACAGAGCAGGCTGTGCTGAAGCTGCAGCAGATGAACGGCCTGAAGGAGGACGGAAAAGTGGGGCGGCAGACCATGAATCTGCTCTACAGCGATGAGATCAAGCCCAATATGCTGGAGTACGGCGAGAAGAGCGAGGTTGTGCTGGCCTGCCAGGAGCGCCTGAGAGATCTGGGCTATATGACCTCGGAGCCGGACGGCACCTACGGAAATGACACCACCATCGCAGTCCGCCGCTTCCAGTCCAGGAACGACCTGGTGGTGGACGGCTACCTCGGCCCGTCCACGAGAGTGGCGCTGGACAGCCCCAGCGCTGTGCCCAACGGCCTGTCCCTGGGCGATGAGGATGCGACGGTCAAGCGCGTCCAGGAGCTGCTCAACAAGTACGGCTACCTGGTGGCGGGAAATGTGACCGGATACTACGGGGAGATCACGGAGAACGCCGTGAAATCCTTCCAGCGCCAGAACGGCCTCACTGCGGACGGCATGGTGGGGGTTCAGACCATGTCGAAGCTGACGGGGGACAATGTCCGCCGGGCGCCGGCGAACTCCGGCGGCAGTTCGTCTGGCGGCTCCTCCGGCAGCAGTTCCTCCGGAAGAGGTTCTTCCGGCGGCAGCTCGTCCGGCGGCGGCAGCTCCAGCAGTTCCGGCGGATCTTCGGGAGGAGGCGGAGCAGTGATCAGCGACAGCTCAGGAGTGAGCCGTCTGATCTCCGTGGCGCGCTCCAAGATCGGCAGTCCCTACGTCTGGGGCGCCAAGGGGCCCAATTCCTTCGACTGCTCCGGCTTTGTGTACTGGTGCCTGAACCAGTCGGGAGTGAAACAGAGCTATCTGACCTCCTCCGGATGGAGAAGCGTGGGCAGATATCAGAAGATCACCAGCTTTGGGGATCTGAGAGCGGGAGATATCGTGGTGGTCAGCGGCCATGTGGGCATCTGCTCCGGCAGCGGCTCCGTCATCGACGCCTCCTCCAGCCATGGACGGGTGGTTGAGAGAAGCCTGAGCTCCTGGTGGAGAAGCAACTTTATCTGCGGATGGAGAATTTTCGGATAGAAGAAATTTCAGATAGAAGAAATTTCAGATAGGAGAAATTTCGGATAAATCAGCGACAGCAAAAGCCCCTCGGCCGGTGGGTGAAAAGAGATCACGGAGCCGGGGGGCTTTCTGAATTGTAAAGGAGGCCGCTCATGCCACAAACTGATACATGACGATATAGTGGCAGAGGCTGCCGCCCATGACAAAGAGATGGAAGATCTCGTGGGAACCGAAGTTCTTGTGCTTGGAGTTGAAGATCGGCAGTTTCAGGGCGTAGATGACACCGCCGATGGTGTAGATGATGCCGCCGGCCAGCAGCCAGCCGAAGGCCTGGGGCGGCAGGGCGGCGATGATCTTCTTCATGGCCAGCACACAGACCCAGCCCATGGCGATATAGATCATGGAAGAAAACCATTTGGGGCAGGTGACCCAGAAGGCTTTGATGAGGATCCCGGCGGCGGCGATGGACCAGACCAGGGCCAGCAGGTGCCAGCCGGTGGAGTCGCCCAGGGTGATGAGGCACACCGGCGTGTAGGTGCCGGCGATGAGGACGAAGATCATCATGTGATCAATTTTCTTTAAAATCTTGTTGACCCGCGGCGAGATGTCCAGGGTGTGGTAGACGGTGCTGGCCATGTACAGCAGGATCATGCTGACGATGAAGATGGCCAGTGCGGTCACGTGGAGTCTGCCGGGCTCTGCCGCCGCCTTCACCAGGAGGGGAAAGGCAGAGAAGAACGCCAGCACCATGCCGATGAAATGGGTGATGGCGCTGCCGGGATCTTTTATGTGGAATTTCATAGCGATGCCTCCTTTTAGAAATAATAGCTGTGATATGTAGTTTTGAAAACTATATCTAAAATTATTTTATACTATACTGCTAAAAAAATTGAAAGTCAAGGGTAAACACAGAATGTTAAACATTTTATTTGAGGATCAAAGCATTATTGTGGCGGAAAAGCCCGCCGGCCTGGAATCCCAGGCCACCAGAAAGCTGGAGCCGGACATGGTGAGTGAAATCCGCAATTATATCCACAAGTTATCCACGGACGGGCGGGGAAAAACCCGTGAGCCCTATGTAGGAGTTATCCACAGGCTGGACAAGCCGGTGGGGGGAATTATGGTGTACGCCCGCACAAGGGAGGCTGCAGCTTCGCTCAGCAGGCAGGTGCGCGAAGGCCGGATGGATAAATACTATCTGTCCATTGTATGTGGAAAACCTGTGGATAATGTGGGTAACTTTGTGGATTATCTGTTGAAAGATGAGAAGAGCAATTACTCCCGGGTTGTGGATAAGGGGACGGAGGGGAGCCGGGAGGCCCGGCTGGAATACCGCCTTTTGAGCAGCGGGGAGCTGGACGGCCGGGAGGTGTCCCTGGTGGAGATCCATCTCCTCACCGGCCGCCACCATCAGATCCGCGTCCAGTTCGCCTCCCGGGGCCTGCCCCTCTTGGGGGATGAAAAGTATGGGGATGGGAACCTGGCAAACCGGCGGCCGGGGAGGTTTCGCCGGGAACCCCTGGCTCTCTACGCCTGGCGCCTGGAATTTGACCACCCGGTGACCGGGGAGCGGATGAAATTTGAGCGGAGACCGGACACAGGAGCTTTTCGCCGGTATGGGGAGTAAAAAATGGAAGAATATTTTTCCCGCCGGCGCCCATACTAGAGGTTGTACAAAAGAAGTACAAATCAGAAACAGGTGGGAGCCATGGTCAAGCCGAGCAGAAAACTGAAGAAAATATTTTTAATCGCGGGAATTACGGGGGCGGTCTATGCAGGTTTTCAATACCTGCTGCCCCTTGTGATTCCCTTTTTGATTGCCTACATGATCGCCCTGGGGCTGAAGCCCTCGGCCCACTGGCTGAGGCAGAAGCTCTCTCTGACATTCCGGGGGCGGACCTACCGCCCGCCGGTGGGGGCGGTGGGGGGAGGGGAGATGGCCGTCCTGGCGGCTTTTTTTGGCTGGCTGGCCTGCCGGGGACTCTGCCGGCTGGCCAGAGAGGCGGCCCTGCTGTCGGAGAGGCTCCCCCGGTGGATCCGCATTCTGGACGCGTGGCTCACGGGAAAATGCCGCAGCGCGGAGCTGTTTTTTGGCCTTCGGAGGGATGTGCTGGTGGATTTGGCCAGGGACATGGTGGAACAGCTGAGCCGGGATGTGAGGGCGGAGGCCATGCCCTTCGTGGTGGAGAACTCCGCGGCAGTCCTGGAGCGGGCGGCGGGGATCCTCGTCATGTGCGCCTTCGGGTTTCTGGCGGTCATTCTCTCCCTGGAGGAGATGGAGGATCTGAGGCGGCGGAGGGACAGCTCCATGTTCCGGCGGGAGTACGCCCTCATAGGGAACCGGCTGGCCATGGCCGGCCGGGCGTACTTAAAAACTCAGGGGATCACCATGGCCCTCACCATGGCCGTCTCCACAGCCGGGCTGTGGGTCCTGGGAAGCCCGTACCCCATCATCCTGGGCATGGTCATCGGCCTTCTGGACGCTCTGCCGGTCCTGGGGACGGGGACGGTGTTTGTCCCCTGGGCCCTGGTGCTGGCGGCGGGGGGAGAGTGGGGCCGGGCGGCGGGATTTCTGGCCCTGTATTTGGCCTGCTACTTCCTGCGGGAATTTATGGAGGCCAGAATCATGGGAAATGAGATCGGACTGACGCCCCTGGAGTCCCTGGCGGCCATCTATGTGGGGTGGAGGCTGTTCGGCCTGACCGGATTTATCCTGGGTCCGGTGGGGCTGATCCTCATCGAGGATCTGGTGGAGGCGGCGGAGAAATCCCGGCTTTTTTCCGGGGGAGAATGTGAATAAATTCCCATTCTCCTCTTCTCAAAAGAAAAAAAATATGTTATGATTGTCCACAGAATGTATCATACATTTCATTCATTGGAGGTGCTAAGTTATGTTAGTTTCAGCAAAAGAAATGCTTGAAAAAGCGAGAGACGGCAAGTACGCCGTAGGCCAGTTTAACATCAACAACCTGGAGTGGACCAAGTCCATCCTGCTCACCGCTGAGGAGTTGAAGTCCCCGGTGATCCTGGGTGTATCCGAGGGCGCAGGAAAGTACATGACCGGATTCAAGACGGTGGCCGCCATGGTTAAGGCGATGATCGAAGAGTTGGGCATCACAGTTCCCGTAGCGCTTCATCTGGATCACGGCACCTACGAGGGCTGCTATAAGTGCATCGAGGCGGGATTCTCCTCCATCATGTTCGACGGCTCTCACTATCCCATTGATGAGAATGTGGCAAAGACTCAGGAGTTAGTTAAGATCTGTGCGGAGAAGGGCATGTCCCTGGAGGCAGAGGTTGGCTCCATCGGCGGAGAGGAAGACGGAGTTGTCGGCCTGGGCGAGTGCGCAGATCCCGCAGAGTGCAAGAGAATCGCAGAGCTGGGCGTGGATATGCTGGCAGCCGGCATCGGCAACATTCATGGACAGTATCCGGAGAATTGGCCGGGTCTTCGCTTTGACGTGCTGGAGGCAGTGAAGAAGGAAGTTGGAAATATGCCTCTGGTTCTTCACGGCGGCACCGGAATTCCGGAGGATATGATCAAGAAGGCAATCAGCCTCGGCGTGGCCAAGATCAATGTAAATACAGAGTGTCAGCTGGCCTTCGCAGCGGCTACGAGAAAGTACATCGAGGCCGGCAAGGATCAGCAGGGCAAGGGCTTTGACCCGAGAAAACTTCTGGCTCCCGGCGCAGAGGCCATCAAGGAGACCGTGAAGGAGAAGATGGAGCTGTTCGGTTCCGTTGGAAAAGCCTGAACTGCCAACTGATTTTTGATTTTAAAGAGGACGAAGACGTTCTTTCCGCGAGGAGAGAACGTCTTTTCTTGAGTGACAAGCCCTGAGAGCGGCGGCCGCGCCTGCGCGGGCAGACCTTTGCCGGTAGGCGGACTGCGGGCAGCGAATGCGGAAATACCATGGAGAGGAAGAGAGAATGAGCGAGAAGATCAACATTTCGGAAGTATTTGGCAAGAATGTGTTCAACGAGAGCGTTATGAGGGAGCGGCTTCCGAAGAACGTGTTTAAGAAACTGAAGCAGACCATTGAAAACGGCGCCGACCTGGATCCGTCCATCGCGGACGTGGTGGCCCACGCCATGAAGGACTGGGCCATCGAGCGGGGAGCGACCCACTACACCCACTGGTTCCAGCCTCTGACGGGAGTGACGGCTGAGAAGCACGACTCCTTTATTTCTGCCCCCGGGCCGGACGGAAAAGTCATCATGGAATTTTCCGGAAAAGAGCTGATCAAAGGTGAGGCGGACGCCTCCTCCTTCCCCTCCGGCGGACTCCGCGCCACCTTCGAGGCCAGGGGATATACGGCCTGGGACTGCACCTCCCCCGCCTTCCTGCGGGAGGACGCCATCGGCGTGACCCTGTGCATTCCCACCGCCTTCTGCTCCTACAAGGGGGAGGCCCTGGACCAGAAGACGCCGCTGCTGCGCTCCATGCAGGCCATCGACGAGCAGTCCCTGCGGATTCTGCGGCTGTTCGGCAACAATACCTCCACCCGGGTGGTTCCGTCGGTGGGACCGGAGCAGGAGTATTTCCTGGTGGACCGGGAGAAGTATTTAAAGAGAAAGGACCTGATCTACACGGGGCGCACCCTGTTCGGAGCCATGCCCCCCAAGGGCCAGGAGCTGGACGACCACTACTACGGGGCGATCCAGGAGAGGATCGGCTCCTTCATGAACGAGGTGAACCAGGAGCTGTGGAAGCTGGGGGTGACGGCCAAGACCCAGCACAATGAGGCGGCTCCCGCCCAGCACGAGCTGGCTCCCATCTACGCCCAGGTGAACCTGGCGGTGGACCACAACCAGATGATCATGGAGACCTTAAAGAAGGTGGCGGAGCGCCACGGCCTCACCTGCCTGCTCCACGAGAAGCCCTTCGCCGGCGTCAACGGATCCGGAAAGCACAACAACTGGTCCCTCACCACGGATGACGGCATCAATATGCTGAACCCCGGCGACACCCCCCACGAGAACGTGCAGTTCCTGCTGGTTCTGGCGTGCATCCTGAAGGCGGTGGACGTCCACGCGGATCTTCTGCGGGAGTCGGCCTCCGACGTGGGAAATGATTCCCGCCTGGGCGGCAACGAGGCGCCGCCGGCCATCATTTCCGTGTTCCTGGGCGATCAGCTGGAGGACGTGATCAACCAGCTGTGCGATACGGGCGAGGCCACCCACTCCAAGCAGGGGGGAACTTTAAAGACCGGCGTGGCTATGCTGCCGGATCTGGACCAGGACGTGACGGACAGAAACCGCACCTCCCCCTTCGCATTCACCAACAACAAGTTCGAGTTCCGCATGGTGGGATCCTCCGATTCCGTGGCCCCCTCCAATGTGGTGCTGAACACCATCGTCGCGGAGGCATTTAAGGAGGCGGCGGACGAGCTGGAGAAGGCGGAGAACTTCCCCCAGGCGGTTCACGACCTGATCAAGCGCCTGTTTACGGAGCACCGCAGGATTATTTTCAACGGGAACGGCTACTCCAAATCCTGGGTGAAGGAGGCGGCCAGAAGGGGCCTGCCCAATATCTCCTGCATGGTGGAGGCGATCCCGGCCTTGACCACGGAGAAGGCGGTGAAGCTCTTTGAGACCTTCCGCGTCTACACTCGGGCGGAGCTGGAGTCCCGGGCGGAGGTGGAGTATGATTTCTACTCCAAGATGATCCACATCGAGGCCCTCACCATGACAAACATCGCCGGAAAACAGATCATTCCGGCCATCATCCGCTACACGGCCAGACTGGCGGATTCCATGGCCAAGGTGCAGAATGTGTGCCCGGAGGCGGACACCAGCGTGCAGAAGGATCTCCTCATCGAGGCGTCCGGACGCCTGGGCGAGATCAAGGCTGCCCACAACAAGCTGGTGGCGCTCCAGGCGGAGTGCAAGGCGATCCGCAGCTCCAGAGAGCGGGCGGTGGCCTGCAGGGAGAAGCTGGTGCCGGCCATGGAGGAGCTGCGCCGCCCGGTGGATCTGCTGGAGCGAATCGTGGACAAGGACCTGTGGCCCATGCCCTCCTACGGCGATCTGCTGTTTGAGGTGTAAGAGGGGATAATCCAGGACAAGGATGAGAGATAGGGCATGCCGTGAATCCCAGGGGTTGCGGCATGCTTTTGTCATTTAATAGGAAACTTCGTTCCCTATTAAAAAAAACGCTCCGCTGTGGATGCGCACTCCGCGCTTAAGGAAATTGGTTGCTGACGCAACCGCGCTCCGGCGCGAGTGTGCGCCGTGGCGCACACTTTTTTATGCGGTGCGCCCGCCGGCATTGTGCGGGGCGCCCGCCATCAGACATCCGCCGGGAGCCGGACAGCGGGCGGCAGACACCCGCTGTCCGGCTCCCGGCCCCGCCTCAGAAGATTCCCGGCTCCTGGACCATCATCACCGGCCATCCCTCCTGCCGCAGGCGCATCTCCATCCTGGCGGCATTGTCCAGGTTGAGAAACGCCCCCACCCGCACTTTATAGTAGCCGTCCTGGCTCACATAGAAGGCCGGATACCCCTGTTCAGACAGTTCCCTGGCGATCTCCTCCGCCATCGCGCGCTCCCTGTAAGCCCCCACCTGGACCTGATAATACTCCGGGCGGATCTCGTTCTCCTCCCGGATAGTCTCCAGAATTCCGCTGGCGATGGCCTCCGCCATCTCCTGGAACTGCCGGTCAAAGAGGGCGTTGTCCTCCGGGTTGTCTATGAAGCCCGCCTCCACCAGCACCGCCGGCATCCCGGAGCGGCGCAGGATGATCAATCCCGGGCGCTCCACCACCCCCAGATCTGCAAAGCCCGTCTGCGCCAGCTCCCGGTTGATGTTCGCCCCCAGGCGGCCGACAGTCCCGCCGTTCTCGTAGACCAGGCTCATGATCCCCGACGCCGTCCCCGGGACCGGCATGGCGTTGCGGTGGATGGAGACCAGATAGTCCGCCTCCGAGCGGTTGGCGATCTCCGCCTTCTCCTGGGGCGTGTCATACACGTCCGTCACCCGGGTGTACATCACGTCCACCCCGTTGTCCTCCAGGATCTCCCCCACAGCCAGAGCCAGGCGCAGGGCGTCGTCCTTCTCCCTTCTCCCCTCAAATACCGCCCCCGGGTCCTCTCCCCCGTGGCCGGCATCGATCATCACTTTTCCTATATCAGACAAAAAGAAAGTCTCCTCTCACAATGTCCGCTTTCTATAGCATATGTGAGAAGAGACTGATGTTGACGCACTTTTTATGGAAGATCAATTTCCCCGGAGAAAACTTCCTTCGCCTCCCCCGTCATGAAGACGCGGCCGCTCTCGCTGTCCCAGCGGATGAAAAGGCTTCCCCCCAGCAGGTCCACCTTCACATCCCTGTCCTTTTGGGCGTATCCTGCCAGAATGGCGGCCACCGCCACGGCGCAGGCCCCGGTTCCGCAGGCCAGGGTCTCCCCGGACCCCCGCTCCCACACCCGCATGAGCAGGTCGTTCTCCCCGCAGACCTCCACGAACTCCGTGTTGGTGCGCTGGGGGAGGAACCGCGGATGATTCTCAAACGCCGGGCCGAAGGCGGGCAGATCCAGGCAGTCCAGACCGGTCTTCGCCTCCCGCCCGCTCCTGCGCTCCGCCGTCCGGCTGTCCTTTTTCCAGTCCGCGAACATTTTTTCCGTCTCCTGGTCCAGGAAGATCACGCTGTGGGGGTTGCCCATGGAGATCCCCGCAAACGGGATCCGCTTCTCCCCCATCTCCAGCACCTCCCCCTCCCGGGAGAGGATCTCCGGCTCCCCCATGTCCACGGTGAGGGATTTCACCTTCCCGTCCTCCACCTCCAGATCCAGGTACTTGATGCCGGAGAGGGTCTCCACGGAAATCCGTCCCCGGTCCGGGGGAACCAGGCCGTGGTCATAGACGTACTTACCCACACAGCGAACCCCGTTGCCGCACATCATCCCCCGGGACCCGTCCAGGTTGTACATATCCATCCGGCAGTCCGCCGTCTCCGACGGCTGAATCAGGATCAGGCCGTCCGAGCCGATGCCGAAGTGGCGGTCGCTGACGTACACCGCCGTCCGCTCCGGGTCCGGCACCTGCTCCTCAAAGCAGTTTACATACACATAATCGTTGCCGATGCCATGCATCTTGGTAAATTTCATATTCTTCCTCCTACGCGATCAGGCTGATGATCATCTCCGCCGTCTCCACCAGACTGCTGCCGTTTGACATGCTGCACTTCTGGATATAGCGGTGCGCCTCATCCTCCGTCATGTGATTTCTCTCCATCAGCATCTCCTTGGCCCTGCCGATGACCTCCAGCTCCTCCGTGCTCCTCTTCCTGGGGACGCGGCGGCGCTTCCTCCACCGCCTCTCCTGGGCGGCCATCATCATCTCCAGGGTGCTCACCAGGTCGTGGACCTTCATGGGCATGGGGAGAAAGACGGCGTTCTCCGGCGCGTCCTCCCCGAATTCCCCGGCCTTGGCCACCACCAGCATGGAGAATTCCTCCGGCAGCATCCGGCACACCTCCCCGTACACCATGTCCGGGAATTTGCCGCCGCCCACCACCACGCCCCGGTCCAGCTCCTCCGCAGCCGAGAGGATCTGTGCGCCGGACGTGCAGACGGACACCACATGGAATCCGCTCTTCACCAGAATGTTGCGGATATTTCTCGCATTTTCCTGTCTGGAAAAAGCCACAATCACATTGGCCATTCCCTCACCTCCGCCTCCCAGCCGTCTCGTCCGGTCAATATTTGTACAGGTATTCGTTCACTTCCCAGTCCGTCACATGGGCCCTGAACGCCTTCCACTCTCTGTCCTTGGCCTCCAGGTACTTGTTGAAAATGTGCTCCCCCAGAACCTCCCGCATAAAGCTGCTGTTCTCAAAGGAGATCATGGCCTCCTTCAGGGTCTCCGGCAAAGCCTCGATCCCCGCCTGGGCCTTCTCCTCCCTGGTCATGGCGTAGATGTTGCGGTCCACGCTGGGGGGAGGCGTCATCCCCTTCTCAATGCCGTCCAGGCCAGCCGCCAGGCAGGCGGCCAGAGCCAGGTAGGGGTTGGCGGAGGAATCCGGGCAGCGCAGCTCGATCCTGGTGCTGTAGCCCCTGGCGGAGGGAATCCGAATCAGGGCGCTGCGGTTGGAGTGGGTGGACCAGGCGATATAGTTGGGGGCGTCGTACCCGGGGATCAGCCTCTTGTAGGAATTGACCAGGGGATTGGTCAGGAGAACCATCTCCTTCATGTGGTACAGGATCCCCGCCATGAACTGGTAGGCCAGGGTGCTGAGGCCGGCGGGGTCATTTTCATCCTCAAACAGGTTGCGCCCCATCCCGTCCGTCAGGGACATGTTGATGTGCATGCCGGAGCCGTTGACCCCCTCCTGGGGTTTGGGCATGAAGGTGGCGTGGAGGCCGTGGCGCTTTGCCACATTCTTCACCGCCATCTTGAAGGTGGTCACGTCGTCCGCCGTCCGCAGCCCCTCCTGGTACTGGAGATCCACCTCGTGCTGCGCCGGAGCCAGCTCGTGGTGGGACGCCTCCACCTCAAATCCCATCTCCTCCAGGCACAGGACGATGTCCCTGCGGACATTCTCCGCGTAGTCCAGGGGGCCCATATCGAAATACCCAGCCTTCTCGTGGGTCACCGTGGTGGGATTGCCCTCCTCATCGGTGTGGTACAGGAAAAATTCGCACTCCGGGCCGGCTAAGAAGGTGTATCCCATGTCCTTCGCCTTGGCCATCATCCGCTTTAACACGTAGCGGGGATCCCCGTCGAAGGGCTCGCCGTTTGGGTAGTGGACGTCGCAGATCAGCCGCGCCACCTTCCCCTGCTGGGGGCGCCAGGGAAAGATCTCAAAGGTGTCCAGATCCGGGTAGAGGTACATATCCGACTCCTCAATCCGCACAAAGCCCTCGATGGCGGAGCCGTCAAACATGCACCGGTTGTCCAGCACCCGGCCCAGCTGATTCGCCGTCACTGCCACATTTTTCACCAAACCGAAAATATCCGTAAACTGCAGGCGGATGAACTCCACATCCTCCTCCTCCACCATACGGAAAATATCCTCCTTCGTATATCTGCTCATGGTCTTTTCCTCGTATTATATAGTAGTAGTGTTTATAGACCCTCTCCAAGGTCACTCTGCATTATGGCCCATTTTACCATAACAAAAACTCTGTGTAAATGACCTTCCATCTACACAGAGTTTTTCCCTCAGCGTCTCTTATAATTCAGCGCCCGCATGGCGTTCAGGATGGCCAGCACGGAGACCCCCACATCCCCGAACACGGCGGCCCACATGGACGCGTATCCCAGGGCGGTGAGAATCAGCACCAGCACCTTCACGCCGATGGCGAAGACAATGTTCTGCTTCACAATCCCCACCGTCTTCCGGGCGATGGCGATGGCATCGCAGATCTTCGAGGGCTCGTCGGTCATGATCACCATGTCCGCCGCCTCCACCGCCGCGTCGGAGCCGATTCCGCCCATGGCGATGCCCACATCCGCCCGGGAGAGCACCGGGGCGTCGTTGATGCCGTCCCCCACAAAGCCCAGGGTGGTTCCCTCCGGCTTCTCCTCCAGGAGCTTCTCCACTCGGGTGACCTTGTCCGCCGGCAGAAGGCCGCCGTACACCTCGTCCAGGCCGATCTCCTCCGCCACCGCCTTTCCCGTCTCCTCCCGGTCGCCGGTGAGCATGACCATGCGCTTCACCCCCATGGCCCGCAGCTGCGCCACCGCCTCCCTGGTATCCTGGCGGATCGTGTCGGAGATCACCAGGCAGCCCAGATACCGGCCGTCCCGGGCCACATAGAGGGTGGTTCCCACCTTCGCCGCCTCCCCCGGATCCGGGATTCCCTGCTCCTCCATCAGCCTGCGGTTGCCCACACAGATCTGGTTCCAGTCCTCACCCTGGCCGGCGTACACCAGGACGCCCTTTCCCGCCAGCTCCCTGGCTTCGTCCACCCGGGAGCCGTCCACCGGCCTCCCGAAAGCCTCCCGCACGGAGACCGCGATGGGGTGGTTGGAATGGCTCTCCCCCAGGGCCGCCGCCTCCAAGAGTTCCTCCTCCGCGGCGGATCCCGCCGGGAGAACCTGGGTCACCTGAAATTTCCCCGTGGTCAGCGTGCCTGTCTTGTCAAAGACGACGGTCCCCATTCCGGCCACCGCCTCCAGGTAGTTGCTCCCCTTTAAGAGCACTCCCTGTCTGGATGCGGCCCCCAGGCCGCCGAAAAAGCTCAGCGGCACGGAGATCACCAGGGCGCAGGGGCAGGACACCACCAGAAAGCTGCAGGCCCGGTAGACCCACACGCCCCAATCCCCCGTGAACAGGGAGGGGAGAATGGCCAGGACCAGGGCGAGCCCCACCACGATGGGGGTGTACACCCTGGCAAAACGGGTGATGAAATTCTCCGCCTTCGCCTTCCTGGAGCTGGCGTTCTCCACCAGTTCCAGGATCTTCGCCACCGTGGAGTCGTCAAACAGCTTCGTCACCCGCACAGTGAGCACGCCGGTCAGATTGATGGAGCCGCTGACCACGGGATCCCCCTCCTGCACATCCGCGGGCATGGCCTCGCCCGTCAGCGCCTTGGTGTCCAGGCTGGAGGACCCGTGCACGACGATGCCGTCCAAGGGCACCCGCTCCCCGGGCTTTACCAGGATGATGTCATCCACCTCCACCTCGTAGGGGTCCACCTGCTCCTCCGCGCCGTCCCGCACAAGGTTGGCGTACTCCGGGTTGATGTCCATGAGGGCGGCGATGGACTGGCGGGATTTCCCCACCGCGTAATCGTTGAACAGTTCTCCCAGCTGGTAGAACAGCATCACCGCCACCGCCTCCTCCAGGGCTCCCACAGCCACAGCCCCGAAGGTGGCCACCGTCATCAGGAAATTCTCGTCGAACACCTGTCCCCTGGAAATATTTCTGGCCGCCTTCAGGGGAATATCATAGCCTGCCGCCAGATAGGAGAGGAGGAAGGGGATCCATGCAAACTCCCACCTGCCCTCCAGAGCCACACCTGCAATCAGCAGGGCGGCGCTCGCCGCCAGCCGCACCGTCATCTTTTTCTGTTTCCTGGTCATATCGCTTCTCCCTCTCCCGGCGGGCGCTCACCGCCCGCCGGCCTCTCTCTCAACGAACGTCTATCAGCGGACCACCTTAAAGTCCGCCTCCGGCTCAATCTTGTCCTTCACCTTGCGGGCGGCCTCGATCACCTCGTCCTCTCTCCCGTCCTCCACTTCCATCACCAGGCGCTGGGTCATAAAGCTCAGGGTCGCCTCCTTCACCCCCGGCAGCTTCCTCACTCCGTCCTCAATCTTTGCGGCGCAGTTGGCGCAGCACAGTCCTTCCAGCTTGACAATTTTCTTCATGACATCTTCCCCTTTCTCATCACTTTTTAATCTTCTTGGTCCGATTTTCCTCTCAAAGCCCCGCCGGCTCCCGCCAGCGCCGCCTACTCCTGGATGTGCTCCATGCCCTGGGCCAGGATCGTCTGGATATGCCCGTCCGCCAGAGAGTAGAACACGGTCCGCCCGTCCCTGCGAAACTTCACCAGGCGCATCTGCTTCAGCACCCGCAGCTGGTGGGAGATGGCCGACTGCCCCATCTGCAGCAAGGTAGCGATGTCGCAGACACACATCTCCGCCTGGCTCAGCACATACAGAATCTTGATTCTGGTGGAGTCGCCGAACACCTTGAAAAATTCCGCCAGGTCCAGCAGCTGATCCTCATCCGGCATCACCTCGGTCACCTGATCCACAATGTCCTGATGCACATGGATAAAGTCGCACTGCTCGATCTCCGGATCGTTCATCCTGTACGCCATCCCTCTCTCCTCCTTCTCTTTATATATGAACGAATATTCACGTATTTATATTAGCACATTCTGGGGATTTGTCAATGG
>DXEU01000080.1 GCA_019114845.1 Candidatus Lachnoclostridium stercoripullorum
GGGCGCTGCGGATGCCGTCCGCGCCCGCAGCCCGCCAAAAGACCTTTTATCCCTTCTCCCCTCTCTTCTCCTGCTTCACAGACCGGAAGAGGTCGGACAGCTCCAGCTCCTCCCCCTTCTCCCGGTACACCCCGTAGCATAGGCTCTCCAGCCGCCCCTTCTCAGCCGCCAGAAAGCCGTACTCCCCGCCTCCGATGCCCAGAACCGGGTAGACGTTGGAGCAGCGGCTCAGCCCCCGCGTCCCCAGAAGCCTGTCCGCCTTCTCCTGGACCGGCATGGACTGGGTATATCCCCAGGAGAGCCTGTCGTCCCTCACCGGGCGGTAGTCCCGCTCCTCCCTGAGTGTCCCATCCCCGTAATCGTAGCAGTAGATCTCAGGATTCTTCTTCCCCGGAAGGAAATACCCCGGAAGGATCCGCGCCCTCTCCCGGCCGGCGTCAATCACCGTGTAATCGTCCCCCTCCATGGCCGACGCACCCAGGGCAGCCAGATCCAGGGTCCGCAGGACCTTCCAGCTCGTCCCCTTCTCACAGACCACCAGTCCGAAGTAGCCGTGGAATACGATCCGGCTCTCGTCCCCGTAGTCCAGCTCCAGGGGCGCGCGGCCCGTCCCGGCATCGCCCCGAAACAGGCGCTCCAAATCTGCCTGGGAAGCCCGCACCATCCGGCCGCTCTCCTCGGTCCGATCTTCGCCCTGCGCCGCGGCCAACTTCTCTGCTCCAGCCGAATTCTCCGCCCCAGCTGGATTCCCTGACCCGGCCCGGCAAGCGCCTTGCCCCCGCAGTTTCCGCTCTCCCCGCGCCTCTGTGCCCTTAAAGCCCAAAAGCGCGAAGAGACCGATGCAGAACACTGCCATACAGATCGTATCCATCGCTCTCATCTCCCTTCCTATGATGCCCCATTATACAGCCGCCCCGGGAGAAATACACCTTACGTTTTTTTACGATTTTCGAAACTGTTTAATTTATTGTGAACATTTTCTTACGGCCGGAGCTCCCGGAGCGGAAATTCCGGCGGCGGAAGTTCCGGCGGCGAAAGTTCCGGCGGCGGAAGCCCCGGCAGCGGAAGTCCTAGCAGCAGAAAAGATTATAGCCCACCACCAGGCAGGCGACAATAAAGACCAGTGTGGTGAACGTCTCCGGAACCAGCAGCATCACCGTCATCCCCACGCCGAAGCAGAACAGCATCAGCCCCACAACCCGTTTCATGAAAAAAATCCCTTCCGCTCCGATATATATACTATCTTATGCGGAAGGGATTTTCTTATGCGAAAGGGATTTTCTTATTCCGTCTCTGTCTTTTCCTGCGCCCCGGCGGCCATCTGGCCGGCCGCTGCGGCCGCCTCCTCAGAGACCGTCTCCTCCGGTTTCCCGGACACAAATTTGTTCACAAAATCCGGAACCATGTCCAGAACCTTGGTCATGGCGTCCTGCTGTTTGATGTTCACCAGCTTGGTCACCCCGTTCTGGATCACCAGCACGGCGCTGGGGCTCATCTTGGCGCTCATGCCGCCCCCTCCGTTCTGCTTAGCGCTGTCCGCAAAAGAGCCGGCGGCCATGCCGCAGGTCACGTCCACCAGCGGAAGGATGATGGCTCCGTCGATCTTCACCGCGTCGCCCACCACAGTCTTTGTGGTGACAAAATGGTCCATCCCCTTGAACAGGGCCTCCACAGTTGCTGCAAAATAATTTTCTGCCATATCGTTCCTCCTTCTACCGGTCCATCAGCCTGCCGACCAGTTTTCTGAAATTTTTATCCCGCCAGAGCCGCACGCCGGCGGCCAGAAGCACCGCCAGGCGAATCCGCCCTCTCATCTTCAGCTCCCCCTCCAGGACCTCCTCCTCAAACACCGGAATGATCTGCACCCGGTCTCTGTACAGGGGCATGAGGAGGGCCGCTGCCTGGAGCGCCTGCCCGGTGCGGTAGGGATCGTCAAAGCCGAACCGCAGCCTGCCCTCCAAGCGGGAGGGCCTTATGTGGCGCAGAATCCTGAGCGCCTGTCTTTTCACCAGCTGAAATGTCCTCCGGTTCGCCTCATCCCTCAGGAAGGCCATCACCTGGTCCTTGCGGGCCGCGAGCCTGCGGATCCCCTCCCGGATGCGGCGCAGACGGCCTCTCACCCGGCTAAGCATCCCTCCAGCCTTTACCGGCTTCCCCTCCTCCCGCCGCAGAGACGCCGTATGTACCGGCGGCTCCGGCGTTCTTATTCTCTCTCCGGTCTTCTCCCGCGGCTTTTTGGGGGGCTTGGACGTCCGCTCCTCCCTGGAGGCGGGGCGTTCCAGCTCTGCGGTCTCCAGATCCTTTAGGTCTTCCGCCAGATCTTCCCCGTCCTCGCTCTCGCCTCCCACGGTGCGTCCCAGAATCTTCAGCGCAGCCTCAGCCTCCCCGTTCTCAAAGGAGGCCTCCAGCTGCAGGGCGCTGAACAGCCAACTCACCCGCCCTCTGGCACACCACGCTCCATAGCGGCTCCCCTCCGCCCGGTAGCGGACGGGGACGAACAGCACCAGAAGGATGGCGGTCAGGGCCAGCCCCGCTGCCGCCAGCAGGAGAATGCCCGCAATCTTCAGAATCAAAAGCAACAGTTGAATCATTCTCACCTCTCGCTGTCTTTCTGTGCCAGGAAGGTTTCCAGGGAAAATCCCCCTGTGGTCCGGTACATCTCGCCCACAATTTTGCCGGCGACCTCCAGGGCCTCCTCGTAACCCAGGGCCACCCCCAGCACCAGGGGATCCCTCTCCTGATAGTGGGGATGGAAAAACTCCGCCGCCTGGTAAATGTCAAGGATATTATTCCCGCCGGAGGGCGGCGTAATCACATAGACCAGCCGGCTTTTCTCCCCCCGCCGAATTTTCTGTATGACGGCGTACCGTTTCTTCGCCGCCTCCTCCCCCACATAGAGATGGCTGTACCAGCGCATGGCTTATTCCCCCGTACTATTTTCCGCGATCACTGTCCAGAATGGTGCGTCTCAAGAGATCCAGGGCCTTCACCACCGACTGCTCCCGGATCTTGGCCCGGTTGCCCCGGAACTGATACTGCTCCACCCGCACCTTCTCATCCATGTAGCAGGCGATGTAGACCAGCCCCACCGGCTTGTCCCCGTCGGAGTCCGGCCCGGCAATCCCCGTGACCGCCACGCAGACGTCCGCGTCCGTGGCGAACACGCCGCCCATGGCCATCTCCCTGGCCGTCTGCTCGCTCACCGCCCCGTATTTCTTCAGGGTGCTCTTGCTCACATCCAGCCGTTTTCTCTTGGCCTTGTTGGCGTAGGTGATGAAGCCTTCCCGGAACACCTCCGAAGCCCCCGGGACGTTCACCAGGCGGCCGGCCAGAAGCCCGCCCGTGCAGGACTCCGCTGTGGTGACCGTGAGGCCGTGTTTCTTCAGCAGCCCCACCACCGCCATCTCCAGGGTCTCCCCCTCCTGCACGCTGTAGACATTGTCCCCCAGCCGGCTGCGGATCTCCTTCACCACCGGTTTGATCAGCTTTTTGGCCTCCTCCTCATCGGCTGCCCTCGCCGTCACCCGCACATGGACCTCGCCGATCTTGGCGTAGGTGGCGATGGTGGGATTGGTCTGCTGGTCGATGAGATCCAGCAGCTTGTCCTCCACCGCGCTCTCCCCCACGCCGCAGATCTTCACCATGCGGGAGAAGATGTACTCCGGGCGAAGGGCCCGCAGGTAGGGAACCACCTGCTCCTGGAACAGGGGATGGAGCTCGTCCGGCGGCCCCGGCAGCAGGATGGCGGATTTGCCAAATTTCTCCATGATCAGCCCCGGCGCTGTCCCGTTGTCGTTGTCCAGCACCTTGGCCCCCGCCGGGACCTGGGCCTGCTTCCAGTTGTTCTCCGGGATTTCCTTGTAAATGCTCCCCTCAAAATAGGCCCGCAGCCGCTCTCTGGTGTGGGGATCGTCCACCAGGGGAATTCCCATGACCTCGGCGCAGACCTCCTTGGTCAGATCGTCCTCCGTGGGACCTAAGCCCCCCGTGAGGATCACGATGTCCGACCGCTTTAACGCCGTGCGGAAGGCCTCCGCCAATCGATTTTTATTGTCGCCCACCACCGTCTGGCTGTACATGGACATCCCCAGCAGAGCGCACTGCTCCGCAAGGTACTGGGCGTTGGTATTGACGATATTTCCTAAGAGCAACTCCGTGCCCACGGAAATCAGTTCTACTACCATCTCACATTCCTCCCTCTGTCAGAATGCCCCGGTTTTTCCAGATATAATCCGCCAGAGAAATCACTGTGAGGGCCAGGGCCACCCAAACGCAGATATCCGCCAGGAAGCGGAGCGCTTCCAGGTTGAAGATCAGGAGAATCACCGCGATCATCTGGAACGTGGTCTTAAATTTCCCCCAGTAGCTGGCGGCGATCACCACCCCGTTGTCGGAGGCGATGAGCCGGAAGCCGCTGATGATAAATTCCCGGCTGATGATCACGATCACCATCCAGGCCGGAAGCTGTCCCAGCTCAATGAGACAGATCAGAGCTGAGCAGACCAGAAGCTTGTCCGCCAGCGGATCCATAAATTTTCCAAAATTGGTGACAAGGCCGTACTTTCTGGCGATCTTTCCGTCCAGCATATCCGTCAGGCTGGCCGCGATGAAGATCGCCGCCGACACGTACCTGAGCGTCTGGTTCTGACCGCCCTCCCACAGCAGGCACACCACAAAAAACGGGATCATCAAGACCCGAAGAAGGGTCAGTTTATTGGGCAGATTCATCGCACACCTCTCCTATCAAATCGTACTCTAAGGCTCCTGTGACTCTCACCCGGACGAAATCTCCGGTCATCAGCTCCAGCCCCGTGTTGACAAAGATCATTCCGTCCACCCCGGGGGCGTCCATGTAGGTGCGGCCCACATAGGCGTTCTCATCGGCCACTTTCCCCTCGATGAGAACCTCCAGCTCCCGCCCCACCATGGCCTCGCAGGCCTCGAAGGCGATCTCCTGCTGCAGCTCCATGATCTCGTCCCGGCGCTCCTCCTTCACTTCCTGGGGCACCTGGTCGGGGAATGACGCCGCCGGCGTGTCCTCCTCCAGGGAGTAGGCGAACACTCCCAAGCGCTCAAACTCCATCTCGTCGACGAAGCGGCAGAGTTCCTCGTGGTCCTCCTGCGTCTCCCCCGGAAAGCCGGAGATCAGGGTGGTTCTCAGGGCGATGTCCGGGATCTCCCGGCGCAGCTTCCCGATCATCTCCCGCAGCTCCGCCTGGTTGGTCCGCCGGTTCATCCGCTTTAAGATGCGGTCGCTGGCGTGCTGGATAGGAATGTCCAGGTAATGGCAGATCTTCTCCTCCTCCCGGATGGTCTGAATCAGCTCATCGGTGATCTCCTCCGGGTAGCAGTACTGGATCCGGATCCACTGGATGCCGGGGATCCGGCACAAGTTTCTCAAAAGCTCCGGAAGGCATTTCCGGCCGTAGAGATCCGCCCCGTAAAGGGTGGTCTCCTGGGCCACCAGGATCAGCTCCTTGATCCCCTTCTCGGCCAGCTCCTCCGCCTCCCTCACCAGTTTCTCCATGGGAACGCTGCGGTACGGCCCGCGGAGGTAGGGGATGATGCAGTAGGTGCACCGCTTGTCGCAGCCCTCGGCGATCTTTAAGAAGGCGTAGCAGCCCCCCGTGGTCACCAGCCTCCTGCCCTCCGTCCCCGGCAGGGCGGACAGCTCCTCAAATTGCTGGATATGCTCCTGCCCGGAGAGCACTCCCCGGATCACCTTCACAATCTCATCGAAGGCGGTGGTGCCCACCACCGCGTCCACCTCGGGGATCTCCCGGGTGATCTCCTCCTTGTAGCGCTGGGCCATGCAGC
Source organism: Candidatus Lachnoclostridium stercoripullorum (assembly GCA_019114845.1). Lineage (GTDB taxonomy): Bacteria > Bacillota > Clostridia > Lachnospirales > Lachnospiraceae > Lachnoclostridium_A > Lachnoclostridium_A stercoripullorum. The sequence continues at coordinate 5,818 of DXEU01000080.1, forward strand.
CCGTCACAATGAGGGCCTTGCAGGGGCCGGATTTTCTGTACTCCGCCATCTCCAGAAGAGTGTTCACACTCTCCTCCTTGGCGTCGCCGATGAAGCAGCAGGTGTTCACCAGGATCACGTCCGCCTCCGCCTCGTCGTCGGTGAAGGAAAACCCGTCCTCGTAGAGCATTCCCAGCATCTTCTCGCTGTCCACCAGGTTCTTATCGCAGCCCAGGGATATACAAAGTAATTTCATAAATAATATGTCTCCTCGCTGTATTGGTCCGCCGCAAGTAAGAGAAAAGCCGGTCCCTGAAAACGGAAACGGCTTTGCGGCTCTTATCACTCTGCCTCGTCCTCTCCCTCTTCCTCCGGAAGGATCTTTACATAGGATTTGTACAGCTCTTCAATGGCTACGGACAGGGGCTTTCTCCCGGCGGACGGCACGTAGGCCTCCTCACCCGCGATCAGCTGTCTCGCCCGCTTGGCGCTGGCGATGACGATGGAATAGCGGCTCTGAACCACCGGCTGCTCGCCGGGCTCCACATCGCTGTTGACTGCCTCAATCAGATCCGTATAAGATGGATGCAACATAATTCATTCTTCCTTTCTTGTGCTTATATCTATTTACCGGAAATTTCCTTTAACTCTCTCTTCATCCTCTCCGCAAAGTCGCGGTGAAGATTCATCCGGCCGTGCTGGGCCTGGATCAGGCGGTGCAGCTCCTCCACGCAGGCGTCCAGCTGGTCGTTGATCAGCAGATAATCATATCGATCCATCTGCTCCGCCTCCTCGCAGGCTCTGCGCATCCGGGCCTCGATGACCTCCTCCGTCTCCGTGCCCCGGTTCACCAGCCGGCGCTTCAGCTCCTCCGCCGAGGGCGGCGTCACGAAGGCCAGAAGAGTCTCCGGGAATCGCTCCTTCACCTTCAAGGCCCCCTGGATCTCAATCTCCAGGATCACGTCCTTCCCCTCCTCCAGCTGCCGCATCACATAATCCTTCGGTGTGCCGTAGGAGTGGTGCACGTACCTGGCGTACTCGATGAGCCGGTCCTGGGCCACCATCTCGTCAAACTGCTCTTCGGTGATGAAAAAATACTCTCTCCCGTCCTTCTCGCCCTCCCTGGGCTGCCGCGTGGTGACGGATATGGACAGGGCATAGTTGTCATAGCGGTCCATAAGGGCCTTCATCAGGGTGCCCTTTCCCGCCCCGGAAAATCCGGAGACAACCGCCAGTATTCCTCTCTCTCTCATGGAATCTCGTCCTCTCTGTTTCTGTCTCTAAACCTTACTCTATATTCTGAATCTGTTCCCTGACCTTCTCGATCTCCGTCTTCAGGGCGATGGCCCGGTCGGAAATCTCCAGGTCATTGGACTTGGACAGGGTGGTGTTGGCCTCCCGGTTCATCTCCTGGGCGATAAAATCCAGCTCCCGGCCCACGGTGCCTCCCGCCGCCAGCTTCTCCCTGGTAGACACAATGTGGCTGCGCAGCCGCACCATCTCCTCGTCCACACAGATCTTGTCGGCGTAGATGGTCACCTCCGCCGCAATCCGGCTCTCGTCCACCGCCGCAGAGGCCAGAAGCTCGCTCACCTTGTCCTCCAGCTTCTGCCGGTACTCCCTCAGAAGAACGGGGGCCCGCTCCTCGATGAAGTCCACCAGGGTGAGCATGTAGTCCAGCTTGGCTGTCAGGTCTCTCCCCAGCCGCTCCCCCTCATCCAGGCGGGTCTGCACAAACCGCTCGGCGGCCTTCTCCACCGCGCCGGAGACGATCTTCCAGAGATGCTCCTCGTCCTCCGGCTCCTCCTCCATGGTCAGAACCTCCGGGCACCTGGCCAGAACGGAGGCGCTCATGTCGTTGCGGATGCCGAACTGCTCCTCCATCTGCCGGAACACGTCCACGTACTCCGCCGCCAGCGTCCGATTGTACTTTAAACAGAGATTGCCCTCCGTGTAGTCCTCGTAGGAGATGTAGATATCCACCTTGCCCCTCTGAATGTAACTCTTGAGCAGGGTGCGCAGCCCAGCCTCAAACGCGCTGAACTTCTTGGGCATCTTGATGTTCATGTCCAGATATCGGTGATTCACCGCCTTCATCTCAACGGAAATCTTGTACTGATCGGTCACTTCCTCAAACCGTCCGAATCCGGTCATGCTCTTTAACATTGGCTCTGCCTCACTTTCACATAGATAGCTGTATTATACTTCAAAGCCAACATCTAGTCAACATTTTTCCGGGAGGCACAAGCGGTTGGCAATCGCCCCCGAATCTGGTAAGATAGACGATAGGATAGACGGAAAGACAGCAAGGAGGTTTTACTATGGCAGAATTTACCCTGAGCACCATCCGCCCCGACGACAAGCGCTCCATGAGGAAGCTGGACGCGCTGCTGGAGAAGGAGGGCATCGAGAGGGACCGCAACCTGGATTACACCGTCGGCCTCTTCGACTCCGACTACCGCCTGGCCGCCACCGGCTCCTGCTTCGGCAACACCCTCCGGTGCATGGCGGTGGACTCGGATTTCCAGGGGGAGGGGCTTTTAAACCAGGTGGTCTCCCACCTGATGGACTATGAATATGAGCGGGGGATCCTGGATCTCTTCCTCTACACCAAATGCAGCACCGCCCTGTTCTTCAACAGCCTGGGCTTCTACGAGATCGCCAGGGTTCCGGAGCGGGTGGTGTTCATGGAGAACCGGAAAAACGGGTTCTCCTCCTACCTGGACGGCCTGTGCGCGGAAACTGCCCGCCAAGCCGAGGAGCAGGGCCTCTCCCTGCCCCCGGAGGCTCTGCAGGGAGCCATCGTCATGAACGCCAACCCCTTCACCCTGGGGCACCGCTACCTGGTGGAGGAGGCGAAAAAAAGATGTGACCTGCTGCACATCTTCGTCGTGTCGGAGGACGCGTCCCTGGTGCCCTTTGCGGACCGCTTCCGCCTGGTGCGGGAGGGATGCGAGGGCCTGCCGGGCGTCATTTTCCACGAGACGGAAAGCTACATGATCTCAAGCGCCACCTTCCCCTCCTATTTTCTGCGGGACGGGGACACGGTGATCCGCTCCCACGCCGCCCTGGACATCTCCGTCTTCTCCCGAATCGCCGGGAAGCTGGGGATCCGCCGCCGCTTTGCCGGGGAGGAGCCCTTCAGCCATGTCACCGCCCTGTACAACCGGACCATGGGGGAGGAACTCCCCAGGGCCGGCCTGGAATTTGTCCAGATCCCCCGCAGGGAGTTTAATGGCACAGCCATCAGCGCCTCCCGCGTGCGGGAGCTGATCCGCGCCGGGCGGACGGAGGAGATCCGCCCCCTGGTGCCGGAGACCACCTACCGCTATTTCACCTCCGAAGCCGGGGCGAGGACGGCGGAGCGGATCCGCTCCGCCGGGGATGTGGTCCACTACTGAGAAACCCAAACTGGATTTCTCTCCCCACCGCGGCGGCGATAAAAAAGTGTGCGCTTCTGCGCACACTCGCGCCGGAGCGCGGTTGCGTCAGCAACCAATTTCCTTAAGCGCGGAGTGCGCATCCACAGCGGAGCGTTTTTATTTAATAGGGAACGAAGTTTCCTATTAA
>DXEU01000081.1 GCA_019114845.1 Candidatus Lachnoclostridium stercoripullorum
CCCGGCACCCTGCTGTCCCGCATCCTGGGCGAGGACCACGCCTCCATCGCGGTGAACAGCATGCATCACCAGGCCATCAAGGATCTGGCCCCCGGGCTGGAGGTCTGCGGCTACGCCCCCGACAAGATGATTGAGGCCGTCTACGCGCCGGACTATCCCTTCCTCCTGGGCGTCCAGTGGCATCCGGAGCACCTGGTGTCCACGCAGCAGGAGGCGGCAAAGCTCTTCGCGGCCTTTGTGGAGGCATGCCGATAGGAGAAGGCATCAGGAATCATTTTTAGCCACAGGGACTGATGTTGTCATTACTGATAACATTAGTCTCTGTTTTCTGCTTTCTTTTCTCTTCTTTTCCCTCTATACAATCCCCAAAAACAAGTTTATAATGTTGTCCTTGTGAAAGAATTTGACGCGAATATTTTATGCATTCCAAGGAAAAGAGGTAACCGATATGGCGAAAAGTGAAATTCGGGATATGACGACAGGATCCCCCTTCCGGCTGATCCTGGGCTTTGCCGTGCCCATGCTCATGGGCCTTCTGTTTCAGCAGTTTTACAGCATGGTGGACACCATCATCGTGGGAAAGTACCTGGGGGTGAGTGCCCTGGCCTCCGTGGGCTCCACCAGCTCCATAAACTTCATGATCATCGGCTTCTGCACCGGCGTGTGCAGCGGCTTCTCCATCCCCGTGGCCCAGCGGTTCGGAGCCGGGGACCATCACGGACTGCGGTGTTTTGTGGCCAACGCCGGCTGGCTGTCCGCCATCTTCTCCGCCGTCATGACCGTCATCGTCTGCTTCCTCTGCATGGACATTTTGAGATGGATGGATACCCCAGATGACATCATACAGGGAGCCTACGACTACATATTCATCATTTTTGCGGGAATTCCGGTCACCTACCTCTACAACATCCTGGCCGGCATCATCCGCTCCCTGGGTGACAGCCGGACGCCGGTGTACTTCCTGCTGCTCTCCTCCGTCATCAACATTTTCCTGGACCTGTTCACCATCCTGGTCATGGGCATGGGCGTGGAGGGAGCCGCCTACGCCACAGTGATCTCCCAGGCCATCTCCGGTGTGCTCTGCTTCCTCTACATGCGCTCCCATTTCCCCATCCTGCGCATGACCAGGGAGGAGCGGAAGTTCAACCTGCGCATGGCGAAAATCCTCTGCGGCATCGGCGTCCCCATGGGGCTGCAGTACTCCATCACCGCCATCGGCAGCGTGATCCTGCAGACCGCCGTCAACGGCCTGGGCTCCCTGTACGTGGCCGCCATCTCCGCCGGCAACAAGCTCACCCTGTTCTTCACCTGCCCCTTTGACGCCCTGGGCGCCACCATGGCCACCTGGGCCGGGCAGAATGTGGGCGCCGGGAAGATCGACCGCGTGAAGGAGGGCGTGAAATATGCCCTGCTCATCGGCTGCGTCTACGCCGTCGCCGCCTTCGTCATTCTGACCCTGTTCAGCAAGTACCTGGCTCTCCTGTTCCTGGACGCTGACGAGGTATCCACCATCGGGAATGTATCCCTGTTCCTCTTTGGAAACAGCCTGTTCTACATCGCTCTGGTGTTCGTGAACGTGGTGCGCTTCTCCATCCAGGGCATGGGCTTCAGCACCTTCGCCATCCTGGCCGGTGTCTTTGAAATGTTCGCCAGAACCTTCGCCGGCATGTGCCTGGTGCCAATTTTCGGCTACCCGGCAGCCTGCTTCGCCAGCCCCATGGCCTGGATCGCCGCGGATATTTTCCTGGTCCCGGCGTTTCTGCACTGTATTAAGCGGCTGAAATCCGCCTCACCCGTTATCTGAAAACTTCCATGCACCGTGCGGCCACCCCAACCTTCAAAAACCGGCCGGTGCTTGACAAACCCGCCTCTTTACCGGATAATAAGACTCAGATACCCCTGGAGGTATCAGGGAGGTGCACCATGAGACAATGTATGGATTCTGAAAATCTTCACCGCCGCCTCAAAAAGATCATCGGGCAGGTGCAGGCTATCGACCGCATGATCGACGAGGATATCCCCTGCGAGGATATTCTCTCGCAGATAAACGCCGCAAAATCCGCGCTCCACAGGGCGGGGCAGATCGTTCTTGAGGGGCATATCAAGCACTGCGTGAGGGACGGCATAGAACACGGGGACGCAGACCAGACCATCGCAAATTTTACAAAAGCTGTGGAGAGATTTGCCAATATGAAATAATACCACAGGGCGTGCTGACTGCACGCCTTTTCTTTTTGTCCGTTGACAACCTATACCCCTACACGTATAATGTACGTATACCCATATAGGTATAAAAGATAAGGGGGATATTGTATTATGGAAAAACTGGAACATCTTCTGGAATGGGGCGGCGTGAAGAAGGATGTCGCCTGTCTGGTCTTATCCGGGATTGCCCTGGGAATGAGCCTGCTGCATTTCCGGCCCTTCGGGCTTGACACCGCATGGATCGCCATCGCTCTCTGCGGCATCCCCATCATTCTGGAGGCGATCATCGGCCTCGTCACCGCGTTCGATATCAAGGCGGACGTGCTGGTCTCCCTGGCCCTCATCGCCTCCGTCATAATCGGGGAGATCTTCGCCGCCGGGGAGGTGGCCTTCATCATGCAGCTGGGCGCCCTGCTGGAGGACATGACCGTGGCCAAGGCCAGGGCGGGGATTGAAAAGCTGGTGCATCTGACCCCCAGGACCGCCCGCAGGCTCCAAAATGGCGGCGAGGTGATCATTTCCGCCGAACAGGTGCAGCCCGGCGATATCCTGAGAGTGTTTCCCGGAGAGACCATCCCCGTGGACGGCGTGGTGGTGTCCGGCCAGACATCCATCAACCAGTCCGTTGTGACCGGCGAATCCCTCCCCGTTGACAAGGGCCCCGGCGACGAAATCTTCAGCGGCACCGTCAACCAGTTCGGCTCCTTCGACATGGAGGCCACAAAGGTGGGGGACGACAGCTCCATCCAGCGGATGATCCGGCTGGTGCAATCCGTTGACGCGGGGAAGGCCAAGATCGTGGGCATCGCAGACCGGTGGGCCACCTGGATCGTGGTGATCGCCCTGACCGCCGCCGCCCTCACCTGGCTCATCACCGGGCAGATCATACGGGCGGTCACCATCCTAGTCGTCTTCTGCCCGTGCGCCCTGGTGCTCGCAACCCCCACCGCCATCATGGCCGCCATTGGCAACGCCACAAAGCACGGCTTTCTGGTGCGGGAGGGCGACGCCCTGGAGCGGCTGGCCGCCGTCTCCTGCGTCACCTTTGACAAAACCGGGACCCTGACCTGCGGCACCCCCCAGGTAAACGCGGTGGTGAGCCTGCACCGGGACTGGGCAGAGGAGGAGATCTACCGGCTCTGCGCCAGCGCAGAGCTGCGCTCTGAGCATCCCCTGGGGAAGGCGGTGGTAAACAGCTACAAAAATGGCAGCTGTGAAGAAATCCAGCAGCCGGAATCCTTCCAGATGATCCCCGGACAGGGCGTGCGCGCCGCCGTCGGGGGGAGAGAGGTCCTGGCGGGAAACAGGGAGCTGCTCACAAAAAATCACATTGAACTTCCGGAAAACGAGGGGGAGATGGCAGGGAAATACCTTGAGATGGGCTGCACCGTCATCTACGTGGCGGTTGACAAAGTCCTGGCGGGCTTTCTCGCCCTGTCGGACACTCTCAGGCAGGAAGCCCCCGACACGATCCGGCAGCTCGAGGCGGTCCCTGTGACTCCCGTCCTCCTCACTGGGGACCACGGGGCCGCCGCCAGCTACATCGCAGGCAAACTGGGCATCCGCCAGGTCTACGCCAACTGCCTGCCGGAGGACAAACTGCTGCGGATCGAGGAATACCAGAACGGCGGGCGGCAGGTCTGCATGGTCGGGGACGGCATCAACGACGCGCCGGCCCTGAAGAAAGCCTATGTGGGTATCGCCATGGGGGGAATCGGCAGCGACATCGCCATAGACGCCGCGGACATCGCCCTGATCAACGACCGGATCCGCGAGCTGCCCCACCTCTTCCTTCTGGCGAAGCGGATGATGGTCACCATCAAGTGCAACCTCACCTTCTCCATGACCCTGAATTTTATCGCCATCGTGCTGGCGATCACCGGCATCCTGAACCCCGTGGTGGGCGCCCTGGTCCACAACGCCGGATCCGTCATCGTCATCGTCAACTCCGCCTTCCTGCTGAACTGGAAGAAACGGGGCGAGACCCACAAGCCGTGAGCTCGCCCCGCGCAGATTCGATTCTGACGTTCTGAAAATCAGTTTCTGACTTCCTGAAGATTAGTTTGTCCCGATGGACATGGTCTCCGGCAGAGTGCTTCCGCCGCGGCCTCTCTCTCCGCCGCTCTTTTCCATGCCGCAGCCGTCGTCCTCCACCGTGAACCAGGCAAACTCCTCCCCGCTCTCCATGGTCAGCTCAATCTTCCCGTGATCCCGGCCATGAAACGCGTATTTCATGCTGTTGGTCACCAGATCGTTGACGATCAGCGCCACCGTGGAGGCCGCCAGCTCTGGAAACATCAGCCGGTCTCCCCGGATCTCCGTCTCAATCCGGCTGTCTCCGGAGGCGTATCCCCCCAGAACCCCGTCTATGATCCGGGAGAGCATCTGCCCCACGTCCACCAGCTCTGCGTCCGTGTGGGCCAGCAGGTCGTAGGTCACGCTCATGCTGCGGATCTGCCCGGTGATGCACTTCCCGCACCAGGGCGGCCCGGTACTCGATCTCGTCCTCCAGCTGGCGGATCCTGGTCTTGTCCCTGAGAATGATCACGATTCCCTGGCTGATCCCATTCTCCTGGACTGCGCTGATGGTCTCGTCAAACACGTACCTGCCGATCTGAATCTCATTTCTCAGGGTGCCGCCGGCGGCAATCTCCTCCCACTCCGGCTGTCCCTCCAGCCTGAGTTCCCGGTAGCTCTTCCCCGTCACGCCCCCGGTGCAGCCGATTTCCCGGTACAGTTCCTCCGTCCGCCCGTTGGAGAGGGTGCAGATTCCCCTCTCATCGAAGATCAGGAATCCGTCCTGCAGGCTGCTGATCACCTTGTCCATCTTTTTCGCAAAGGGGGGCATCTCCCCCTCCGCGCTCACCAGGCGGATGGGCTCTGTGTCCGAATCCGGGTTCAAATACTCGTAGGTGAGGGATCCTATGACCTTTCTCTGCTCATTGAAAATGGGGCTGACCGTGTGGCGAACCACCGTCTTCCCGCTGTCAATGATGCCGATCAGCCCCCTCCCGGAAGTCCCGTGCTCCAGGGCCCGGTACACTGCCGGTTCATCCTCCCGCCTCTCCATCTCGCCGATAATATCCCTCTTGTAGAGGTCGCAGTCCGGGTGGCGGTACTGGGCCACCACCATGGATCTCCCATCCCGGGTCAGGACGTTGATGTAGGTGTCCCCGCTCTCCAGATTGCCGATAAAGGGCAGTCCGTGGGACACGTCCAGAAGCAGCCGGATATCCGACTCCGACAGATCCGTGTAGGTGCGGACGAGCTCCTCCAGCTGGAGATATTTCTTCTCCGCAATCCTGACGGCGGGGATCAGGGTGTCCTCGTCCACCGGCTTCACCACGTAGCCCATGACGTCCAAGTCCACCGCCTGCTCCGCGATCTCCTTGTCCCGGTACGCAGTCAAGACGACGACAAAGCCGGCCAGGCTCTCCTCCCGGATCACCCTGGCCGCCTCCAACCCAGTCATCACCGGCATATTGATGTCCATGATCACAAAGTCCGGCCTCTGCTCCCGGCACACGGTGCGGCGTCCATTCCATCCTCCGCCTCCCCCGCAACCTCATACCCGTTATTCTCCAGGATTTCCCGGATATACATGCGGATCAGCACTTCGTCGTCCGCGATGACGGCTCTCATTCCCATACTTCTCTCCCACTTTTGTAAAACTCTGCCGGCCTACCGGAAATGCTCCCTCACCAACTCCGCCAGTCTCCCCGCCGACTCCTCCGCAGACAGCTCCGCCTCGTCAAAGACGATGTCCGCATACCTCTCATAGTACGGGGTCCTCTCGTCGTACAGCCTTCTCAGGGTCATTCCGTTTTTCAGGACCACGCCCCTGGCCACGGGGTCGCCGATCCTTCTCTCCATCTCCTCAAAGTCCAGCTTCAGGTACACCACCACGCTGATCTCTCTCAGATGTTCCATGGCCTCCGCGCCGTAGATCACGCTGCCGCCGGGGGCGATTACGCAGTTCTCCATCTGGAGCCCCGCGTTGATCCGGTTCTCGATGGCCAGAAAACCGTCGTCCCCCTCGTCCGCGATGATCTCCTTCAAAAGCCGTTTTTCTTCCGCCTCGATGATCCGGTCCACATCCACGAAGGTAAATCCCAGCTTCTCCGCCAGTTTTTCTCCCAGAGTGCTCTTCCCGGACGCCGGCATGCCGATGAGCGTCACATTTCTCCTCATGCCTTCCGCCTCTTCTGCACGGAATACCCGAACTTGCCCACCGCCGGGCCCAGCTCCCTGTACTCCCCGTGGGAGTAGGCGATGATCCCCGTGCTGTTCAGCTCAAATTTTCCGCTCTCGTTCATATATTTCTCATCCACATCCACGGCCACCACCTCGGCCAGGAACATGTCATGGGAGCCCAGGCGCTTCACCTCCGTCACCCGGCACTCGATATTCACCGGGCACTCCTCGATGATGGGGACAGAGACCTTGGACGCCTTCCCCGGCGTCAGTCCCATCTCCTTCCATTTATCCACATCCCGTCCGGACTTCACCCCGCAGTAATCTGTGGCAAACGCCGTGTCCTTTGTGGTCAGATTGATGACAAACTCCCCCGTCTCCTCCACCATGTGGTGGGAATACCTCTCCGGCTTTATGGATACGTAGGTCATGGGCGGATCGGAACACACCGTTCCCGTCCACGCGATTGTGATAATGTTGGTATTTCCGGCCTTGTCTGCCACTGTGACCATCGCCGCCGGCACAGGGTAGACCATAGTGCCCGGCTTCCACGTCTGTCTCGCCATATTCTTCCTCCTCAGTTCTGCACTGCCAGCATAATCGCCGGTATCAGCTGTTTCTTTCTGGACACCACGCCCGGCAGGTGCACCACCGTGCCGTACTTTTCGTCCAGGGTCCCGTGAAGGGCCGACACCACCATCTGCTCCGATCCCTGGCCCTCGCAGATCAGGTCGGTGGATTCTGTGAGAATGTTGGTGAGCATGAAGAACATCATATCCATGCCCTTGTCCTCCCGCTCTCTCCTGGCATAGGGGATCAGCCTCTCCTTCAGCTCGTCCAGCTCATCCGCGTTCACAGAGCTGATCTGGCCCACTCCAAAGGTCTTCTTGCCGGCGGAAAAGCGCTTGAAATCCTGATAGAAGATCTCCGCCTCCGTCTTTCCCTTCAGGTCGCTGGCCGCCGCGAACATTTCGCTGGCATACTTCTCGATCTGGATGCCGGCGATCTCCGCCAGCTCCAGGGCCGCCTGCTTGTCCACCGCCGTGCAGGTGGGGGAGCGGAACAGCAGGGTGTCGGAAATGATGGCGCTGCACAGAAGGCCGGCGATCTCCCGCTCCGGACGGATTCCCGCCTCCTGGTACATCTGGTAGATGATGGTTCCGGTGCAGCCCAGGGGCTGGTTGCGGAAGAATACGGGGGAAATGGTCTCGATGGTCCCCAGCTTGTGGTGGTCGATGATCTCCTGGATCTCCGCGCTCTCCACGCCGTCCACCGCCTGGCTCTTCTCGTTGTGGTCCACCAGGATCACCTGTTTTCCTCTGGCGCCCAGGAGGTTCCGCCTGGAGATCATGCCCCAGTACTTTCCTTCCTTGTCCAGCACCGGGAAATCTCTGTAGCGCTTGCTGGCCATCACTTCCCGGATATCCTCAATGTAGTCGTCCCGCACAAAGGTGACCAGATTTTCCGTCTTCATGAAATAGCTGATGGGCATACTCTGGTTGATCAGCCTGGCCGCCGTAAACGCGTCGTATGGGGTGGTCATCACCGTGCAGCCCCTCTCCTGGGCCAGCTTGCGGATGGTCATGGACACCGCCGCGCCCTCGCAGACGATGATGCAGTCCGCCTCCATCTCGATGGCGCACAGCTGGGACTCGTAGCGGTTGCCCAGGATCACCAGGTCATGGGGTTCGATGTAGTACTCCATCATATCCGGGTTTGCCGCCGCGATCAGCACCTTGCCCTGATTGAAATAGTTGTCCTCGCTGCCGATGATAATCAGGCCTTCCAGGGTCTCCACGATGTTGGCGTACTGTGTGTTCGCCTTGGACATAATGCTGCTGTCGTAGACGTTCATGTAGGACTTGGTGATGTCGCCCACGGTGATCAGGCCTTCCAGGGTGCCGTTCTCTTTCAGAACCGGCAGCGTCACCGCCCCCGTCTCCTGCATGATGTTCCACGCCTTCTTCAGGGAAATATTCCGGTCCACCCCCGCCGTCTTGCGGATCTCGATGTCCTTCACCTGGGTCCGCACATCCCGGATCAGCTCCGGCTCCGGCATCCCGAAATAGTCCAGCACAAACTTTGTCTCCCGGCTGATGCTGCCCGCTCGTCCCGGAACGTATCTCCCCCCCGAGGCTGCCTTCTTTAAACTGGCATAGCTGATGGCCGAGCAGATGGAGTCCGTGTCCGGATTCTTGTGGCCGATCACAACGGTTCTTCTCTCTTGCTGCTCCATACTTTATACCTCCTGATCTTCCATGTTTCATACTCTATTCACATGGAGTTCATATATTATTCACATTTGTTTTTTATACTAACTGCATAGAAACGAAATGTTTCAATTTTTCTTTTTAGACAAATTGCACATGATTTTTCATAATTGCCCCGGTTGTCTCTGACACCGGGGTCTCCTCATGTCCCCAGGTTCAGAATCGGGGAGTGTGCGCCGCATTCTGCACACTCCCCGCTCCCGCGTTTCTCCGCCTTTTCACGGCATCCCTTCGGAATCAGCCTTGTCAATGTTCAAATCCCGCCGTCAGTCCAGGATCAGCCGCGCCGCACCGTAAATGCCGGCGTCATTTCCCAGCTTCGCCAGGCTGATGATCCCCTTATTGTCGGAGATGGGTGAATAGTATTTATAGTATTTGTCGATCAGGTCCGTCAAATATGTACCGGCCTTGGACACGCCTCCGCCCACCACGAAGCACTCCGGATCCACCGTCAGCGCCACCTGGGCGAACACAAGTCCCAGATAGCGGGCTGCCGTCTCCGCCACCTCCGCGGCCATCTCATCTCCGGCCTTGGCGGCATCCAGAACGTCCTTGGCGGTCACCTCATCCCCGAACTGGCGGAGAGCAGAGGGCTTGTCCGACGCAGCCATGGCTCTTCTCGCCTCCCTGGCGATGCCGGTGGCCGACGCCACCTGCTCCAGACATCCCTGGCCGCCGCAGTTGCAGTGCTCCTTCTCCTCATCCCTCACGTGGATGTGGCCGATCTCGCCCCCCAGTCCATGGCGCCCGACTACGATCTTTCCATCCAGGATCACGCCGCCGCCCACGCCGGTGCCAAGCGTCACCATCACAATGTCGTGGTAGCCTTTTCCGCCGCCCTGCCACATCTCTCCCAGGGCAGCCACGTTGGCGTCATTTCCGCTTTTTACCTTCATCCCGTCCAGAAGGGCGGAGAGCTCCTTCTCCGGGTTCATGTCCCGCCAGCCCAGGTTGACGCAGACCTCCACATACCCGTCGGGGAGCACCGGTCCCGGAAGTCCCATGCCGGCGCCCAGCACATCCGCCTGGCTCAGATTCTTCTCAGCCATCTTCGCCTTCACGGAAGCCGCGATATCCCCCAGGACGTGGGCGCCTCCGTCCTCTTTTCTGGTGGGAATCTCCCATTTCTCCTCCAGAGCTCCGCTCTCGTCAAAAAGCCCCAGCTTGACCGTCGTCCCTCCGACATCCACTCCAATGCATTTCTTCGACATAATCTGCCTCCCTCTCTTCTTTTGATTTCCGCTGACCGCGGCCCTATTTATCATCCCTGCAGCCGAATCTCCCTCATCATCTGCGGCCCCGTCACGATCACCGTGCCGGCGCTCCTTCCCTGGGTGATCTTCTCGATCTCCATCCCCAGCTCCCCTGAGTATCTCAGGCTTCCGCCGGTGCTGTAGATCTGGCAGGCTTCTTCATTATAAAGTATCACCATGTCCCCGGAGATGTCCACATGTTTATACTGGAAATCAAACTCGCAGGTAAACACCTGGCTCCCGTCGGTCTCATACATCTCCATCCGGTAGGGATTCTCCCCCCCTGACGTGCGGACAATCATCCCCACGTACCGGTTGGAATAAAAAATGCTCTCGATGGTCTCGTCCGTCTGCGTCTGCGAAATCAGCTCCACCGCCGCCTGGTTGCGGGAGGAGAAGAAGCTGATTCCCCGCTCCGTGAACGCGCAGGCGTGGGTCTCGTCGGGATAGATCACCCGCGCCGCGATGGAATCCTCAAACTCGCTGTCAAATCCCCCCACCAAATGCTTCTGGTTCTGACCGATCTCTGAAAAATCGTAAAATACGATCCGGTTCTTCAGCTCCCCGCCCTCCACGTACATGTAGGAGGCGATGGTCTGGCTCCCGTCCGGGGACAGGGCGATGTCCAGGGGAAATCCATCCCCCGATAGCGCCGCCTTCACCGTCAGGTCTATGGGGCTCCCGTCCCTGTTGTAATACTGGATATAGCTGGAGGCTGAATCCTCCAGGATCGCCGCCGCCACTCCGGTCTGGGAGACCACCGCCCGGATCACGGGCAGCACCGTGGATGCCTGTCCCAGCACGCCGGTCAAGTCACATATGTAGATGCTGTTGCCCTGGAGATCCGCCACCACCGCGTAATCCCCGTTGACGCAGACCGCCGGATTCTTCATCTCGTAGCTGGTCATCCAGACCGTCTCGCCCTTGGCGTTGATGTAGGACATTCCGTCCCTCGTATATTTCAGGACGTTGGTGCCAAAGCTCTCATACTTTGCCGTTCCGCCCTCCTCCACCGGGATCTCCCACACGGCCACAAACTGGGTATAGACTCTCTCGTTCATGTAAAAATAAGCCCCGTACCCCAGGCCGCCGGCGACCGCCAGCAGCAGAAGGATCCAGAGAATCCGGCGCCTCTTTCTCTTCACAGGCCTTTCTTCCCTGGAGGCGGCCTCCTCCTTCACAGCCGCATTCCCGCCGCCGGTGGAGATCACCTGCCTCTTCAGCTCTTTCTTTTTCCGTTCCCGGTTCATGGAACTCATATCGTTCATACTGCGCTGTCTCCCGAAAATGGTTGTTTACATATCAACAGTATACAACATTTCCCCTGGAAACGCATTACCTTTTTCTAAGGAAGAATCAATTTCTGGCCGGCCTTTATTTTGTTCACATCCTCCAGACCGTTGAGCCTGCACACCTCGTCCACCCGGCTCAGATCGTGATATTTTTCCAGGCAGATTCCGTACAGCGTCTCCCCGTCCTGAACCACATGGGTGCTGGCCTCCTCCAGGGCCTGTCCCAGCATCTCCATCTGCTGGTCCGCCTCCTCCAGGGAGGGGATGTGCACCGCCTCCGCCTCCCCGCTCACGGCCTCCGCTGCCCCGGAAGCCGCCGGTTCTGAAGCTGCCGCGCCGGCCTTAGACGGTTCCGCCGCTGCCGCCGATTCCGCCGCTGCCGTCCCGGAAACTGCTGTGCCGGTCTCTGCCGGCTTCGAAGCCGCCTCCCCGCTCACAGCTTCCGCTGTCCCGGAAGCTGCCGGTTCGGAAGCCGCCGCTCCGGCCTCCGGCGGCTCCGGCATCCCGGCCGTCATGGTCTCCGGCTGCACCGTGACTCCCGTCTCCAGCACCAGCTCCGGCTTCTCCTCCTCGCCGCCCGGCAGATATTCTGCCCCGGCGGGCATCACCGACGCCAGCACGCTCTCCATATCCCTCATCTTCTGGTAATTGTTCACCATCACGATGCCGCCCGCCAGCACCGCCACCGACAGCACCCCGCAGATGCCGCCCAGCACGCTCACCGCGCTCCGCCTCTCCCTGGCCTCCTCTCTCTTCTCGTCCATCCTGCGGCGGAAATCCCGGATCACCCCGTCGTCAGCCCCGGCATCCACCCGCTTCACGTCCTTCCTGGCAATCATGTAATCCTGCATCATCTGGTTTCTCTCGTAGTAGACACAGTAGCCCCGCAGCCTGTAAAATCCGTCGTCCGAGGCCATGTACAGGGCCTCCTCCCCCTCCAGGCCGGAGTTCAAATACATGATTTTGTTCTTCCCCGGAAAATACTTGCTGTGCTGCTTCCAGTAGTTCAGGGGGCTTAGCTGGCAGCCGGGGGCGCCGCACAGAAACCAGCCCTGTACGCTGCGCTTGGGAAACATTTCCTCCATGTCCCGATACGCCCGCTTCCAGGCCTGGTCATTCAAATCCACCTGCTCCTTTCCACAGGCCACACCCTCCATCTCCAGAGCTCCGTCTATGAAAATGCAGGGAACCTTCCCCCCTTCCTCCTCACTGCCAAGCAAAAGGCCGCACCGCAGGTCCTCTCCTCCCGCCGGGTACAGCCTTCTTAAGTACGTATTCACATAATCTTCCACATATAATTTTACTACCTGATCCCGCTCCCCGATCTGCCGTATATTCTTGGGCAGTCTGGGATTCAGATTATAAAGTTCTCCCATGAGATTCACCCCGCTATCTTAATTATCCCAAAAATGATAGCACAGGCTTGGGAAAAAACTTGTCAAACGGGGGCCGTTCTGTCCCATAACTTTTCGACAAAATAAATGCTCTCGCTGATGCAGTCCGCCAGGCGCATCACCACGGACAGCCGGATGCTCTGGAGCATCAGGGGATCCTGGCTCCCGCAGCTCCCCACAATGCCGGTGATGAACAGATCTCCCACCTCTTTTAATTCCTTGCTGACCCCCAGCCCCGGTTTTAACGGACCCTTTCCCAGGGTGATGTACCCCACATGCTCCGCATTTCCCACAGAGGCGTCCACCGCCACGATGAGATAGTCCGGATATTTCTGCTTTACCAGCTTTAAATATTCTTCCAAATTCATGGCGTGGACCGGCTTCTCCAGGGTGCCCAGCACCTTGGCGTTTCTCATCCGCCTCTCCTTCAGCTTGTACCCGATGAGAGGACCCAGGCTGTCCCCGGTGGAGCGGTCCGTCCCGATGCAGAGAAACAGAAGCCCTCTCCACCGCCCGCTCTCCATCTCCCCGCCGATCATCTGGTACAGCTGCAGGGCAAAATTTTCGATCTCACGGTCCTTTTTTCCGTCGTAGTAATATATCTCACGGCTCCCGCAGAGCCGGATCCTCTCCCACAATTTCATGAACATCCCGCCTGTAATTCATTCTATACTGTATTATAGGCATGGACGCTTCTCTTTATGCACGGGCTGATGATCCCTGCTGGCTCCTGTCCGCCTTCACCGCCTCGATGGCCTCGCTGATGTTGGACGCCCGGCCGCTGCGGATCGCCTCCATCAGCTCGCCGATTTTCATGGGATCCAGATACTCCTTCCCCAGATATCCGGCGTACTTGTCTGTGATCTCCAGGTTCCGGCGCTTGATCTCCTCCTCCGTCTCATCCAGGGCCCGGCGGATCTCCCGGTAGCGGGCCGTCAGCTCCTCCATCTTCGGTTTGGCGCCGGACAGGATCTCGTCCGCGATGATGGTCTTTGTGACCTGCTCAAAGGAATTCAGGGCCTCCTGCTTCTGAGTGCTGATCCTGCGGATCTCCTGCTCCAGCTGGGCGATCTCGTCGTCAAATTTCTCCAGGTTGTACATCTTCTCGTTCTTGTCCCGGCGGATGCTCTTCTCGATCACGCGGATCTTCTTGCGGTTGGAGCGGATATGGTCCCGCATCACCCTGGCGTCCCGAAGCGTCTCCAAGTGGCGGGCCTTAGTCCGGTTGGTGAGAAGGATATAGATACCCCCGAACACCACGATGACAGCGAAATAGATTCCCGCCAGATACAAAGGCTGCCTCCCGGGAATCAGCATGTAGATCCCGTAGGGAATCGCCAGAAAGCAGATCAGCACCGCCGCCAGGAAGGCGAAATACTCCCCAAAATGCGCCGGCATGAACAGGGCAAAATACCACCGGGAGTTGCAGAAGGACGGCACTCTGGCCCCTTTCAACACCTTTCGGATCTCCCCGTCCACGTCCCGGTTCTCCTTGCGCAGATCCGCCGTCTCCTCGGCGATCCGCTCCTTCATCCCCTGGTTCTTGGCCTTCTCCCTCTTCACTCTGGCCTTTTTCAGCTTGTCCTGGGCTTTCTCTATCTCCTCGTCGTAGCTGGTGGAAATGGCGTCCCTGCGCTTCTTCACGGTGGAGTTGACCGTCTCCTCCAGGGCGCGCTTCTCCCCGTCCAGGGTTTTCCCCCATTTCCCCTCATCCTGCTTCAACTGCTTCTCTCTGTCCCTTGCCACACCCAGCTCTTCCAGGGCCGTCCTGGCCTCCGTCAGAAAGGCGATCTGATCCGTTATCTGCTGTCCCATATCCGGTTCCTCCTTCGTGTGCCATATGTAATAGATTACTACAAATGCAGCCCTTTCACAAGGGGTTGCCTGCCGCAAAAAAGTTATTCTTGCAAAACAAATGCAATCTTCGTATACTGATAGGAGGAGCGCATTTTAAGCGGTCCCCGTTTATTATGGCACACAATTCTGACACGCAAAAAGGAGCTCATTTTTATGTTTCGCATGTGGGGAAAAATCTGGAAGGACAACCGCCTGTTAAAAGACACGGTGGCGTGCATTTCCGACTACTCTCTCTCCCGGACGCAGATGGTATTTCAGGCCCTGGACGAGATCTGCTATACCTTTGACCTGGGAAAGCCCATCTGGCTGGACGCCAACATTCACGACTTCCAGCTTCACGACAAGACCCGGTTTAACCAGGACAATTTTATCGAGCACATTGATTTTGACTATCTGGAGATACACATCATAGAAGAATAACTCTGTCTCACAGAGCAAGAAAGGGGAGCTATCTATGGCCATCCGTAAGATTTCCATCGTCGGCTCCGGAGTGTTCGGCATCATGTACGGGCATTTCCTGGCCAGCCATTTTCCCGCCGGCAATATCCGCTTTGTCGCCGACGCGGATCAATCTGAGCGCTACGGCAGTGATCCCTTGATCTGCAACGGATCCGCCTGCCCCTTTAAGTTCATTCCCTTCGGCACGGAGGATCCCGCCGACCTGGTGATTTTTTCCACAGATCCCCAGGAGCTGGGCTCCGTCATCCGCCGCATTGGCACCCAGATCGGCAAAAACACCGTGATCCTCACCCTCGAGAAGGATGAGAGCAGCCGGGACGCCCTCAGCCGGGCTTTCGGAAATGAGCGGGTCATCTGCGGCAGCGTGCGGGGCACCGACGTGTCCTGTACCGGCGGGAAGGTCACCTACACGGATGTAGGCTTCCTGCGCTTCTCCAGCTACAACGGGCAGTTCTCCGACTTCACGGACGCTCTCACCTCGTTTCTCGACAGCGTGGGATTCGCCTACTATATGACCGGGAGGGCCATCCAGTCCGACCGATGAGAGCGGTATAAATGCCTCTCGACGAGCACACAACACAAGGGGCTGTCGGGAAATAGATAGTTCCAAGCAGGGGCAGGGCTGTTGACCGTATTGTAGATTTATGCCAAAGAGATCTTGCTTTTATCTGGCTGACCAAAGGAGAAAAGCCTCAGAGAGACGCTTTTTATGACTTTAAAGGGAAAAAACTGACAGGCGAAGTTTTGGACGAATTGAACTATCAGTTCATGCGCCGTCTGG
>DXEU01000082.1 GCA_019114845.1 Candidatus Lachnoclostridium stercoripullorum
CTAGAAATCCTTGCGGGTAAATTGTGGGTACGCCCTTGCATCTGCCCCCAATCCATGCTATACTACTTTCCGCAATAAGGTCGGGAACCCTTGAAAATACGAGCTTTTTGAGGATCATCCCATGAAAGACCGGTGTGTTCGAGACCTTCCACACCTAAAACAAAACTAAAGGAGACAACTGAATATGAGAAGAGAGACAAGATCTGTGTACCAGCTGACCAGCGCTGCGGCCATCGCGGCCGTCTACGTGGCGCTCACCCTGATGTTTCTGCCCATCGCTTACGGGCCCATCTCCTTCCGGATCTCGGAGCTTTTGTGCATCCTGCCCTATTTCACCCCGGCGGCGGTGCCGGGGCTGACGGTGGGCTGCCTCCTGGCCAATTTCCTGGCGGGGGCCGCTCCCATGGACGTGGTGTTCGGAAGCCTGGCCACATTGGCGGGCGCCTGGGGTTCCTACCGGCTGAGAAAGCATCGGTGGCTGGTGTGGCTGCCGCCGGTGATCGCCAACACCCTGGTGATCCCCTGGGTGCTGCGCTTCGCCTACGGAAATGACGAATTTATGCCGGTGCTCACCGCCACCATCTTCCTCAGCGAGGCCATCGCTGTGGGACTTCTGGGCAACGCCCTGATGCTGGCCCTGGAGAAATACAAGCGTCAGATTTTCAGAGGCAGTCTGGCAAGGTAGACAGAGAGTATAAAAATGCGCATGGGCGCAAAATGCCGCAGACAGCGGAGGAAGTTCACATTCCCCGCCGCCTGCGGCTTATTTGTTTTCGCGAAAAAGCGGCTCAGAAAACCTTTACCCCCGGAAACGGTTCAGGCAGGCGAAGATTTCCTGGGTTCTGGGCTTGGCCAGGCCGCAGGGCACGTAGGAGCTGCAGAAGGGCTCCCAGCCCTTTTTCTCCAGCAGATTTTCCAGGACGGAGACGGTCTGGCGCACCGATTTCTTTCCGTCCACCACCTGCTCTAAGGCGTAGCGCAGCAGGTGAGCCAGGGCGGAGGTCTGCTCGGAGTCGTTTAACTGTTCCACGTAGCGCAGGTCCACCGTCTCCTTGTCCAGGGAGAAGGAGTCGCGGCCGAAGGACTTGATCTTCATGTGCTCGTGGCGGCTGCCGCCGTCTCTTCCCCGTCCTCCGTCCCGTCCGCCTCTGCCGCCGTCCCGTCCGCCCCGGCGGAGGGGAGGCAGAGCCCGCTCAAAGGACGGGATGGCAAATCCCGGGGCCTGGGTGCGGGGAGCCTTGTGGTCGCCGCAGAGGGCCTTCACCTTGTCGGTGATGTCCACGGGGTGATAGCAGTCCATCTGCACGATCTTGTCGGCGATGTAGAAGAAGGCGCCGGAGCTCCCCGCCACCAGGATGGTGGAGATGCCGGCCTTCTCGTAGAGATCTCTGGCCCGCTCCAAGAACGGGGTGATGGGCTCCTTGTCCCGGCTGATCACTTGCTGCATGAAATCGTCCCGCACCATAAAGTTGGTGGCGGAGGTGTCCTCGTCGATGAGGAAGAGGCGGGAGCCGGCCTCAATGTTCTCCACCACGCCGGCCGCCTGGGAGGTGCTTCCGCTGGCGTCGGGGGTGGAGAAGGAGGTGGTGTCCTTCTTGTTGGGCAGGTCGTTGATGAACATGGAAATGTCCACGCTGCGGATGGAGCGCCCGTCCTCCGCCCGGAGCTTCACCGCCGTGTCGTCGGTGATGACAAACTCTCTACCGTCCCCGGCGATGTGGTTGTAGACGCCGTTCTGCAGGGCCTCCAACAAGGTGGATTTTCCGTGATAGCCGCCGCCCACGATGAGGGTGATGCCCTCAGGGATGGCCATGCCGGTGATTTTCCCGCGGTGGGGCAGCTGGAAGGTGCGCTCCATGGACGCGGGGGAGACGAAGGGGACGCTGTCCTTCAAGGGCAGGTCGGAGACGCCGCTCTTTCTGGGGAGAATGGAGCCGTTGGCCACGAAGGCGGCCAGCTTCTCCTCCCGCAGGATCCGCCGCACCTCCGTCTGGTCCTCCGCCAGGAACACGCAGGCCTCCACCTGCTTCGGATCCAGCTTTTTGTAGAAGAAGCTGTTCTCCACGCAGCGGGGGAGAAAATCAAAGAGAATTTTGTCCAGCTCCCCCGCGTTGATGGTGCGGCCGAAGGCCGGAAATCCCACGTGGAAGCGGGCGATGATGCCGGTCTGGCTGATCTGGCAGGCGCTCCGCTCCAGCACTTCCTGGCCGCAGCGGGTGATGGAGAGAAGGCCGCTCTTGCCGGAGCCTTTCGCCTTGAAATTGAAGTCCTCAAACTGGGAGGCCAGCCGCCGGGTGAGGAAATCCTGCAGGGCGATGCGGGAGCAGTCCTTCTCCCAGGTGAAGGCGGGAAATCCCGCATTCTTGTGGGGGATCTCCACGTGGAGGCTGGACGGGGAGGCGAAGGGGTCTCCCTGCACATGGTCGATGGACAGCAGGAAGCTGCCGAACTGATAGGTTCCGGCCAGGGATTTGTAGGCCGGATAGCTTTTATGGTCGATGGAGCGCAGCATGGTGCGCAGCTCAGTGGATGATTTCATAATATTCACTCCTCGATACTTATTTTTAAAACCTGCATACTACAGCATAACGCAGCCGGGCCGCGGATTCAAGGAAAAGGGAAAATTGTTTAGAAAAATTTTCTTTGTGGCGAGACGGATTATCCGTTATAATAGAAAGAAAAACGCCGGGGGATGCGTTTGGGAGAGGGGTTTATACATGGCGGAGAGAAGAGAATTGACCAGGAAGGAACGGTTTGGGCTGCTGGCCCTGGTGCCGGCCTATTTTATTGTGGTGGGGCTGATCATCCAGCCGCCGGCGGAGATCCTTCAGGGCCTTGCCAACATTATCCGGGAGCCCGACTTCCTCATCACGGATTATTTTGTGGTGGGGGGAGTCGGAGCGGCCATGATCAACGCGGGGGTGCTGGGACTGTTCAGCGTGTGGATCGTCTATGCCCTGAAGATGGATTTCAGCGGCCACACCATTACCTCCTGCTTTCTGATGCTGGGCTTTTCCCTGTTCGGCAAAAATATCGTCAACGTTTGGACCATACTGGGGGGAGTGTTTCTCTACGCGGCCTACCACAAGACCCATGTGTCCCGGTACATATATGTGGGGATTTACGGCACCAGCTTGTCCCCCATCATCACCCAGCTGATGCAGGCCTCCCATCTGCCCGTGGTGCCCAGGCTTGCCATCACGGTCCTCGTGGGCCTGCTCATCGGCTTTGTGCTGCCGCCCCTGTCCACCCACGTGCACTACGCCCACAAGGGCTACTCCCTGTACAACGTGGGCTTTGCGGCGGGCATCATCGCCACGGTGGTGGTGTCAGTGATGAAATCATTCGGCATTGAGACCCAGTCCCGGCTGATCTGGTATACAGGCAGCAACCGGCTGTTTGCGGTCCTTCTGTCCATCCTGTTCTGCGGCATGATCATCGGCGGGCTGATCGGGGAGGGGAAGAATACCCTTGCAGCCTACAAGCGCATTTGGAAGTCCACGGGAATCTCCGGGACAGACTACATCAAGGAGGAGGGGATGGCGGCCACCCTGTTCAACATGGGGATCAACGGCCTCTTTGCCACCTTCTTTGTGATGGCCGTGGGGGGAGATTTGAACGGACCCACCATCGGCGGCATTCTGACCATCGTGGGCTTCAGCTCCACCGGAAAGCACCTGCGCAACATCGCCCCCATCATGTTTGGCGTGTTTCTGGGGGGCTTTACCAAGGACTGGGATATCTACGAGCCGTCCCCCATGCTGGCCCTCCTCTTTTCCACCACCCTGGCGCCCATCGCCGGGGAGTTCGGAGTGCTGGTGGGCGTGCTGGCGGGGTACCTGCACTCCTCCGTCGCCCTGAACGTGGGGATTGTCTACGGGGGGATGAACCTCTATAATAACGGATTTGCCGGCGGAATTGTGGCAATTTTCCTGGTGCCGGTGATCCAATCCATCGAGGATCGGAGAGCGCGGGCCAGAGGAAGCCTGTCCCTGTGATGGCGCCAGGCGTAACACCCCGGCTTCGCCCGGCGGAACTGCAAAATCAAACTGTAAGAAATTTCCCGGGGAAATGTTAAGCTTTCTGCGCTTTACAAACCTGCGGGGATGGGGTATGCTGAAGGCAACAGCAGGGAGGAGGTTGATGCTGCATGAAGAAGAGAAATATGGTGATTATCGCTGCGGCTGCAGCGGGTTTGGCTGCGGGGGCGCTCCTTTCGGCCTGCGGCGGAGGGGATACCCGGGAGACGCAGACGGAGGCCCAGACCACCGAGGAGGAGACCACGGAGGAGGAAACCGCCCAGGAGTCCACCGAGGAGGAGACGTCCCAGGAGACGGAGGAGGAGCTGACCGTCACCGGTGAGATCGTGGCCGCCGGCATGAGCTCCATCACCATCCGCACAGAGGACGGCGAGGAGACAAGCTACCTCAAGGAGGGAACAGAGGTGGATATGGAGGGAGACCAGGTGGAGGGAACCGTGGTCACCATCACCTACGTGGAGCGGGACGGGATGAATTACGCCCTGCGGATCACCGACGCCCAGTGAGGGCTGTGTTCCTGAGCGGAGAATTTGCGGAGGCACAGCCGGGAAAATTTGCGAAAAACCTTGAAAAATCAGGGAAAACCTGTACAATAGGATTGATAACAGAGAGAGGGGCCAGTTTTGACCCCTCTTTTCAGGCGCATGTAAACACAGGGAAACCTTTAAGGAGTCAGAAGAATGATTAGTGCAAACAATATTACACTGAGAGTAGGAAAAAAGGCGTTGTTCGAGGATGTAAATATTAAGTTCACCGAGGGCAACTGCTACGGCGTCATCGGAGCCAACGGCGCCGGAAAATCCACATTTTTAAAGATTCTGTCCGGCCAGCTGGAGCCCACCTCCGGTGAGGTGGTGATCGGCCAGGGCGAGCGCCTCTCCTTCCTGCAGCAGGACCATTTCAAATACGATGAGTTCCAGGTGCTGGACACGGTCATCATGGGAAATGCCAGGCTGTACGAGATCATGAAGGAGAAGGACGCCATCTACATGAAGGAGGATTTCACCGACGAGGACGGCATCAAGGCCGCCGAGCTGGAGGGGGAGTTCGCCTCCATGAACGGCTGGGAGGCGGAGTCCGACGCCGCCAACCTGCTGAACGGACTTGGCATTGAGACGGAGCACCACTACAGCCTGATGAAGGACCTCACCGGCGCCCAGAAGGTGAAGGTGCTGCTGGCCCAGGCGCTGTTCGGCAACCCGGACATCCTGCTTCTGGACGAGCCCACCAACCACCTGGATCTGGATGCCATCGCATGGCTGGAGGAGTTCCTCATCAACTTTGAGAACACGGTGATCGTGGTGTCCCACGACCGCTATTTCCTCAACAAGGTCTGCACCCACATCGCGGACATCGACTACGGAAAGATCCAGCTCTACGCCGGAAACTATGATTTCTGGTACGAGTCCAGCCAGCTGATGATCCGCCAGATGAAGGAGGCCAACCGCAAGAAGGAGGAGAAGATCAAGGAGCTGCAGGAGTTCATCCAGCGGTTCTCCGCCAACGCCTCCAAATCCAAGCAGGCGACCTCCAGAAAGAGAGCCCTGGAGAAGATCGAGCTGGAGGATATCCGTCCCTCCAGCAGAAAATACCCCTACATCGATTTCCGTCCCAACCGGGAGATCGGAAACGAGGTGCTGACGGTGGAGCACATTTCCAAGACCATCGACGGGGAGAAGATTCTGGACGACATCTCCTTCATCCTGAACCGGGAGGACAAGGTGGCCCTGGTGGGCCCCAACGAGAGGGCCAAGACGGTGCTGTTCCAGATCCTGGCCGGGGAGATGGAGCCGGACGAGGGGAGCTACAAGTGGGGGCTGACCACCACCCAGTCGTATTTCCCCAAGGACAATTCCGCCGAGTTTGACAACGAGGACACCATCGTGGAGTGGCTGACCCAGTACTCCGAGGAGAAGGACGCCACCTACGTCCGCGGCTTCCTGGGAAGAATGCTCTTCGCCGGCGAGGACGGGGTGAAGAAGGTGAAGGTGCTCTCCGGAGGCGAGAAGGTGCGCTGCATGCTGTCCAAGCTGATGATCTCCGGGGCCAACGTGCTGATGCTGGACGAGCCCACGGACCATCTGGACATGGAGGCCATCACAGCCCTCAACAATGGACTGATGAAGTTCCCCGGCGTGCTGATTTTCTCCTCCCGCGACCATCAGATCGTGGAGACCACGGCCAACCGGATCATGGAGATCGTGAACGGCCAGCTCATCGACAAGATCACCACCTACGACGAGTACCTGGCCAGCGACGAGATGGCCAGAAAGCGCCAGGTGTTCGAGATGACGGAGAAGGACGATTAAAAAATAGTAAGCGAAGCTTAATGGAAAAGAAATACATTTTCGCCCTGCCTGTGGTATGCTGGGGGTAAGAAAATAACCGGATGAACCGGTTCCGGCATACCATAAGAGGAGGAAATGACGATGAAGAGAAGAATGACAGCGATTCGCGGCGCTCTGGCGGGAAGCCTGTGCCTGGCGGGGATCTCCGGCCTGGCAGGGTGCCAGGCGGCCCCGGCGGGAAATGTGAATGTGCCTTCCGCCATCCAGGTGACCAACGTGGAGGATCAGGTGATCTCCGTGACGGCGAAGGAGGAGGTGAAGGTGGTTCCGGACATGGCGGAGCTGAATCTGTCTGTCACCAGCCAGGCGGCGGACGCGGAGGCCTGCCAGGAGGCCAACAGCCAGGCGGTGAACCAGGTGGCGGAGGCTCTGAAGGGCCAGGGAATTGAGGAGACCTCCATCCAGACCTCGGACTACAGCCTGTACCCCATCTATGACTGGGAGAACGGGCAGACCATCACCGGCTACACCATGGACACCACCATCACCGTGTCCGATGTGGCCATCGACGCGGTGGGGAACGTGCTCACGGCGGCGGTGGACGCCGGGGTGAACAACATCCAGTCGGTGAACTACATGTCCAGCCAGTACGATGAGAGCTATAAGCAGGCCCTGGAGATGGCAGTTCAGTCGGCCTACGACAAGGCCAACGCCATGGCCATCGCCGGCGGGTGCAGCCTGGGGGAGATTGTGAAGATTGAGGAGCGCGGCACCAACACCTCCGCCCGCTACACGGCCATTTCCAACATGAGTGTGGAGGAGGACGGGGCCCTGGCGGCACCGGCGGCGGGGGCGTCCGTGATGCCCGGCCAGGTGAGCGTGGAGGCGGATATCCTGGTGGAGTACGCGGTGAACCGGTAGGGGAATTTCCTTTGAAAAATACGCCATCTTTTCTTCGAATACACATAGCAGTGAGAATGCATAGCAGCGAGAAGAAAGGAATGGCAATATGAAGACATTGGTGATAGCGGAGAAGCCGTCTGTGGGCCGGGACATCGCCAGGGTGCTGGGGTGTAAGCGGCAGGCCGACGGGGCGCTGGAGGGCGGTCAATACATTGTGACCTGGGGCCTGGGCCACCTGGTAGAGCTGGCGGACCCGGAAGGATATGACCCCAAATATAAAGAGTGGAAGATGGAGGATCTCCCCATGATGCCGGAGCCCTTTAAACTGGAGGTGATCGGCCAGACCGCCAAGCAGTTTAAGGTGGTGAGAAACCAGATTCACCGGAAAGATGTGGGGGAGATCGTCATCGCCACCGACGCCGGGAGAGAGGGAGAGCTGGTGGCCAGACTGATCCTCAAGAAGGCCGGGACGGACAAGCCCTTAAAGAGGCTGTGGATTTCCTCCGTCACCGACAAGGCCATCCGGGAGGGATTTGCCCATCTCCGCGACGGGAGGGAGTATGAACCCCTCTATGACGCCGCCATGTGCCGGGCGGAGGCGGACTGGCTGGTGGGCATCAACGCCACCAGAGCCCTCACCTGCAAATACAACGCTCAGCTCTCCTGCGGCCGGGTGCAGACCCCCACGCTGGCCATCATCGCCAAGCGGGAGAAGGAGATCCGGGAGTTTGTGCCCAAGCCCTACTACGGGCTGACGGCCTATGGGACGCCGGCGGTGACCCTCACCTGGAGAGATGAGAAATCCGGCAGCTACCGCTCCTTTGACAAAAATCGGATTGCGTCCCTGGAGAAGGCGCTGCGGGGGAAGGACGGGGTGGTGACGGAGGTGAAGCGGACGGCGAAGAGGACGTCCGCCCCCCTGCTCTATGATCTGACGGAGCTGCAGCGGGAGGCCAACCGCCGCTTTCACTATTCCGCCAAGGAGACCCTGAATATCATGCAGCGGCTCTACGAGAACCACAAGGTGCTCACCTACCCCCGGACGGATTCCCGGTACTTGAGCAGCGACATTGTGCCCACGCTGAAGGAGCGCCTGCGGGCCTGCGGCACAGGCCCCTACCGGAAGCTGGCGGGAAGGCTGTTAAATCAGACTTTCACGGCGAAGGCATCCTTTGTCAACGACGCCAAGGTGTCCGACCACCACGCCATCATCCCCACGGAGCAGTTTGTGAGCCTGGAGCACATGACCATCGACGAGCGCCGGATCTACGACCTGGTGGTGCGCCGGTTCCTGGCGGTGTTCTATCCACCATTTGAGTACGAGCAGGTGAGTCTCACGGTGGATATCGGCGGTGAAATGTTCGCCGCCGGTGGAAAAACGGTGAAATCTTCCGGCTGGAAGGAGGTCTACGAGGCGGACGGGGACGACTGGGAGGACGAGGAGACCGGGCGCGACCTGGAGGCGGGGAAGGCAGTGAGGGAGCAGAAGCTGCCGTCCATCGCCAAGGGGGATCATTTCACCGGCCTCCATTTTGCCAACACAGAGGGAAAGACTAAGCCGCCGGCGCCGTTTACGGAGGCCACCCTGCTCTCCGCCATGGAGAATCCCGCGGCCTACATGGAGAGCGGGGATAAGGCCATGGCGAAGACCTTGGGAGAGACCGGGGGACTGGGAACGGTGGCCACCAGGGCGGACATCATCGAAAAGCTGTTTAAGAGCTTTCTCCTGGAGAAGAGGGGGGAGGACATTTTCCTCACCTCCAAGGCGAAGCAGCTTCTGGAGCTGGTGCCGGAGGATCTGCGCAAGCCGGAGCTGACGGCGGACTGGGAGATGCGGCTGTCAAAGATCGCCAAGGGGAATTTGAAGAGGTCCGCGTTTATGAAGGACATCCGGGGCTACACCGTGGATCTCATCGGCCAGATCAAGCAGGGGGAGGGAACTTTCCGCCACGACAACCTCACCAACAAGCGGTGCCCCCAGTGCGGCAAGCGGCTGCTGGCGGTGAAGGGGAAGAACAGCGAGATGCTGGTGTGCCAGGACCGGGAGTGCGGCTACCGGGAGACGGTGTCCCGCACCTCCAATGCCCGCTGCCCCAAGTGCCACAAGAAGATGGAGCTGCGGGGCCATGGGGACGGGCAGATCTTCGTCTGCAAATGCGGCTACAAGGAGAAGCTCTCCTCCTTCCAGGAGCGGAGGAAGAAGGAGGGAGCCGGCGTCAGCAAGCGGGACGTGGCCAGGTATCTGAACCAGCAGAAGAAGGAGGCGGAGGCGCCGTTAAACAATGCCTTCGCCGACGCCTTTGCGAGGATGAAGCGATAAAAAAGTGTGGGCTGCAGTGCAATTTTGCGCTGTGGCCCACACTTTCTTAGTATAGGCAAACTTTTGCCAATTCCCTTGTCAAATTGTTAAAGTTCACTTGATTGCCATGGATACAGTAAAATGTTAGCATTAAAACGTATTTTCAGCGATTGCAGGGGACTTGACAGTGAAGAGGGAGAGAAAGAAGATGGAGGCCGCGCTTAGGGAGCTGGGGGAGGAATGCCTCCTCTTGAGCGAGGGGGAGCGCCCGGAGAAACAGTGGCTGAGAGAAGTGTATGACCGCTTCCGGCAGGAGAACGGCGGGCTGGGAAAGGCGGCGGCGGATGAGCTGCTCTACCGGAAAATCTTTGGGGTGGATCCGAAAAAGCAGACGGATATTCTGAAGGTTCGGTACTGGCGGACCGGCAGGCATTTTCCCGCCGGCAGAGAGCAGGGGGAGGCTCTGGGAAGGGCCCTGGGTCTGACGGCGGATGAGCAGAGATTTCTCATGCAGGGATATTTTGACCGGAGCGACCGGGTGTTTGGCCCGGAGACGGCGGATGCGGTTTACAGGGAGAGAGCTGCGCTCCTGGGGGAGATCGCCGGGGGCTATCTGGGGCGGGTGCCCGCCCAGGTGAAACGGCAGCTGTTTCGGGCCGGAGCTGACCTGGAGCACAGTCTGCGCCACCTGTACTTCACGGATGCCAAAAGCTATGTGAATTTCCAGGAGGCGGAGCAGGTGGTGGTGGGACAGCATATTTCCAGCATCAACTATATGTCAGAGTTCAGACGCCAGATGCGGCTGTTCGGGGAGATTCCCCGGAGGACCATGATCCGCCACCTG
>DXEU01000083.1 GCA_019114845.1 Candidatus Lachnoclostridium stercoripullorum
TAAAAAGAACTATTTATCTCTGCAGACGCACACGAGGAGGTTATGCCATGACAACTGCCGCTGAATTTCTGCTCCACATCCGCCGGGTGATTCGGCTCTACGAATCCTTAAACCGCCAGGTCTGCTACACCTGGCACATCACCCAGATCGAGACGGACATCATCGCCTTTCTGAAGAATAACCCGGAGAAGGATACCGCCAGGGACATTGTGGAGTTCCGAATGCTCCAGAAGGGGAATGTATCCCAGGCCGTGGAAGATCTGATCCAGAAGGGATTTCTGGCCCGCAGGCCGGACGAGAGGGACCGGCGCCGCATCCATCTGTCCCTCACGGAGCGCGCGCTCCCCATCGCCGCGGACATCGGCCGCGTCCGCGGGGAATTTCTCGACCGCCTGTTTGCCGGCTTCACCCCCGGCGAGCGCCGCATGTACCAGGAACTGAATCAGAAACTGTTTGCCAACGCCGCTCTCGCGGAGGCGGAGGAATCAAAGGAAAGTAAGTAATATCGCCATGAACAACAGCAAGACATTTCTCAGAACGGAGCCTGTGGGCTCCCTTCTGCTGCGCCTGGCCCTGCCCACCGTGGCCGCACAGATCATCAACATGCTCTACAACATCGTGGACCGGATCTACATCGGACACATCCCCGGGGAGGGCGCTCTGGCCCTCACCGGCGTGGGCGTCTGCATGCCCCTCATCATGATCGTGTCCGCCTTCGCCAGCCTGGTGGGACACGGCGGAGCTCCCAGAGCTTCTATTTCAAAAAATCGTTGGCGGCTCTGGACAAAAACGTGGTATAATAGCGTGGTGTAATGGGATCACTTGACGAGGTATTTTTGAGCCTAGAGAGGAGCTGAAATTATGGGACACATCACTTCAAAGAACGCCTACAAGAGTCTGGAAGAGCGGATCAACTGGTTTACCCAGGGCGCCCCCGCCTCCGAGACCTTCTACAAGATCCTGCAGGTTTTGTTCTCGGAAAAAGAGGCCAGAGTCATGGCCATGCTGCCGGTGCGGCCCTTCACCATCAAGCGGGCCGCCCGCATCTGGAATACGTCGGAGGCCAAGGCGGAAAAAGTTCTGGACCACCTCTGCGAGAAGGCGCTGCTGGTGGACTCCGAGCACAACGGCGTGCGCAAATTCGTCATGCCGCCGCCCATGGCCGGATTTATTGAGTTCGCCCTCATGCGCACCAGGGGGGATATCGATCAGAAATATCTGAGTGAACTGTACTATCAATACATGAATGTGGAAGAAGATTTCGTCAAAGATCTGTTCTACGCCACCGAGACCAAGCTGGGGCGCGTCTACGTCCAGGAACCTGTGCTCACCAACGACCAGATGAACCACATCCTGGACTACGAGCGGGCCACCCACATTGTGGAGGAGGCAGAGTACATCGGCCTGGGGCTCTGCTACTGCCGCCACAAGGCCTTCCACGCCGGCCACCCCTGCGAGATCGACGCCCCCTGGGACGTCTGCCTCACCTTCGGAAATGTGGCACGCTCCCTGGCTGAGCACGGCGGCCACGCCCGCCTGATCTCCAAGGAGGAGGCCCTGGATGCCCTGGAGCGCTCCTACGCCGCCAACCTGGTGCAGATCGGGGAAAATGTCCGGGAAAATCCCGCCTTCATCTGCAACTGCTGCGGCTGCTGCTGCGAGGCCCTTCAGGCGGCCCGCCGCTTCGCCCCCGCCCAGCCGGTGGCCACCACCGGCTATATTCCCAAGGTAACCCTGTCCTCCTGCGTCGGCTGCGGCAAATGCGCCAAAGTCTGCCCCATCCACGCCATCTCCCTGGAGGAGGATGAACACGGCAGAAAGCACGCCGCCGTCAACGAGGAGATGTGCCTGGGCTGCGGAGTCTGCGCCAGAAACTGCCCCACAAAGGCCATCCACCTGGAGAGGCGCCCGGTGCAGATCATCACGCCGGTGAACAGCACCCACCGCTTTGTCCTCCAGGCCATTGAAAAAGGCACCTTGCAGAATCTGCTGTTCGACGACGAATATTTCGCCAATCATCGGGCCATGGCCCAGATTTTCGGTGCGATTCTGCAGATGCCTCCCGTAAAGCAGGCTCTGGCCAGCAAACAGTTTAAATCCATCTACCTGGACAAACTGCTGAGCAGCCAAGTCAACCGGGAGCGCGCCAAGAAGCAGGCCTCCCGGAATTCCTCTCAAAAGAACTGACTACACTGTTCCAAAGAACTGATTCACGCCGTCTGTCAGCCCGTCTGCCAGGCGGCGCAGTGTCTCCTCCCCGTGGTCCGACGCCTTGTCGCCCAGCTCGATGTCCACGCTGGGCACCGTGGAGAAGGAGGTCTGCGTCAGATCCATCTCCATCTCCCCATTTCCAAACACCTTGGCCCCCTGCCCCTTCAGTCCATCCACCAGGGCCTTCCCCAGGCGGTTGTGATCCTCCCAGTGGGACGCCACCGGCTCCATGCTCCGATAGGAAGCCGCCGACGGGACGCTCATGAAGAACACGCCCTTGTCGCTGGCGGTGGAGTCCCAGTGGAGGGCGATATGGCAGTCTGCCAGATTGTTGGCCATCACCGTTCTGGCCACATTGTCCAGCTGAGAATCCTCCGTCTCCCGCACCATGAGGACACTGTAGCCCTCCTCCAGCAGACGGTCCCTGAGAATCAGAGCCATCCTCAGGGTCACCTCCGCCTCCGGCGTCCCGTCGGAGAATGTCATGCCGCTGCTGATGGCAGAGGACTTCACCGCCCCCGCCGCCGTCGTCCCCGAAGTCACCTTGGGGGTCTTGTCCGGATGGCAGTAGGTCTTCTTGGTCTCCCCGCCGGAACAGCCGTGTCCAGCGTTGACGCAGACGGTGATCCCCTTCCGGTTCTCCTGGCGGTTGTCGTAGAAGGCCGCTTTTCCCGTGTGGATCGCAGAAAACTCCCCGTAGACATAATCCGTGGAAAATTCTCTCTCGCTCCGGAAAATCCCCGGCTTCACCTCCTCGGCGGAGGCGCTCTCCTCCCCGGAACCGCTCTCCGCCGACTCAGAGTTCTCCTCCACCGCCTTGGAGCTCGTCTCCGCCGCCTTGGTACTCTCCTCTGCCGCCTTGGTACTCTCCTCCGCCGCCGCAGAAACGCTCTCCTCCGCCGCGGAAACGCTCTCCTCCCCAGACAGGCTCTCCCCGGTCTGCACTCCGCCGCTCTCCTGGGCCAGGCTGGCCTCAATCACATCCCCCGGCTCCTGGAAGGCCGTGTCTGCCCACACGGCCCCGCCGGCTCCCACAGCCACAGCTCCCGCCGCCAGCACGGCCAGGTACAGGCCATTTTTCCCCCGCCTGTTTTTTCTCCTCGATCTTCCTCTCTGCCTCATTCCCTCTCCTCCTTCTGATTTCTTTCCACCGTCCGAAACTCCACGATAAACCGGTTTTCTCCCCGGGACGACTCCACCCAGATTTTTCCCCGGTGGCGCTCGACGATGCTTTTCCCTATGGCCAGCCCGAGGCCGTAGCCCTCTCCCCCGCTTCTGGAGCCATCCGACCGGTAAAACCGCTCAAATATCTCCTTCCTTTTATCTGCAGGAATCTCCTCCCCCGTGTTGGCCACCGTCAGGCGCACCCTTCTCGCGCCGGTTCTCTCCAGCCGCACTGACGTCCGGCCTCCGGCGGGCGTATATTTCTCTCCGTTGTCCAGCAGGATTCTCAGCAGACTCCCCAGCTCCTTCTCATCCCCTCGGACCCTGATATTCTCCTCCACATCGCTGCAGAGCTCCCTGTGATCCTGGTAAAACACCGCCTCAAAGGAGAGAACGCTCTCAATCACCACATCGCTGAGGCAGCAGCTCTCCCGCAGCGGCCTCACAGCCGCCTCGCTGCGGGCCAGGGCCAGCATCTCCTCCACCAGGCGCTTCATCTCTCCCGCCTCCTGGAGAATGTTGCTCAGCCACCGTCTGCCATCCTCGTCCTTCGGCGGATCCTGCTCCCCCAGAAGCTGGGCGTTGGCCATGATCACCGTCAGAGGCGTTTTCAGCTCGTGGGACGCGTCCGCCACAAACTGCTTCTCCCGCTGAATCGACTGTCTCACCGGGTCCACCGCCCATTTCGACAGCACAAAGCTGATCCCGAACAGCACCAGCCACACCGCCAGCCCAATCATCCCCAGGCTCCGCCACATGCTCTCCGCAAATGAATCCCCCAGGCTGGTATCCAGATAGACGATTCGATACCCCTCCTCAAAGGGCCTCCGCAGATAGCGCAGCTGATACATTTCCAGAAATCCTCCGTCGGAATCTGCGTCGATGCTCTGGACCGCCAGCCGGTTTAACAGCTCATCGTCCCGCCCCGGGCTGTACTGTCCCTCCACCCGCACCACCTGGTTGTTCCCGTCGGTCACCAGGATAAAATACGGCATCCGCACCCGGCCTGCGTCCAGGGCAAATCCCTCCTGCCCATAGAGCGCCGCCTCCCGCATCATCCTCTCGTTGTTCTGGTCCATGCGGTATTGGGTAAAATATCCCACCGCCAGGAATGCCAGGGCGATCACCACCGTCACCATCCCCATGTTGGACAGGACAAACTTGATCCTCAGCCATTTTAGCTCCTTCATAGGCTCTCCCCCTGTCTCAGATAATACCCCAAATGCCGCGCGGTGACAATAGCTGTCTTCGCCTTCAGAAAATTCAGCTTCTTTCTCAGAAACGAGATATAGATCTCCACGTTGTTGTCCACCGCCTCCCCCTCATCTCCCCAGATCTTCACAATCATCGTCTCCTTGGAGACGATGCTCCCCCTGGCGCTCATGAGGATGCGCAGGACTTCATACTCCCGCTTTCCCAGGCGTATGCTCCTCTCCCCCTTTTCCAGACAGTAGGTGGACTGGTTCAAGCAGATATCCCCGAAGGAGAGGACGTCCGGGATCAGCTCTCCGCCCCGGCGCAGCACCGCCTTCAGGGCCGCCAGCAGCTCGTCCTTGTCAAACGGCTTGGTCAGATAATAATCCGCCCCGCTCTCCAGCCCCCTCACCTTATCCTCCGTCTCGCTTCTCGCCGTCAGCATCAGCACCGGGATTTTACATCCCCGTTCCCTGGCCTTCCTCATAAGGGTGAATCCGTCCATCCCCGGAAGCATCACGTCCAGAATCACTCCGTCATAGCTTCCCCCGGTGAGGAGCTCTAAGCCCTCCTCCCCGTCCAGGGTCACATCCGCCTCGTACCGGCGGCTTTTCAAAATATCTCTCAGGGATTCCGCCAGCCGGCGGTTATCCTCCACAATCAAAATTCTCATGTTCCTCCCAGCTTTCCGGACATTTCCCCGCCCATGCCGTCCGCAAAATCTCCGCACGTCCGCAAAATCTCCGCAGATCTCTCGGCACACGGGTTTCCTCCAGCATAAGAAAAAAAGCCTCAAAAGTCAATGAGGCTTTTTCCCGTCAGTTGGAGCGGATCTCCTGCCGCATAAATTTCAGATAGGAGAGCACAAAGGCGGCCAGCGTCATGGCGCACATTCCCGTCAGGTGCGGCCACACCAGCAGAAGGCTCTGCCCGAACGGCAGATAGCCGGCCACCGCCCCCTGGAGCTGGGCGTTGGTCATCAGCCCGATGCTTCGCACCCCCGGATTCAGAATGGTCGTCACCGCCTCCGAATACAGGTAGTACGGCGACAGCCGGTTCAGATACAACTCGCATTTATAATTGTCCACGATGTGGAACAGTCCCTGCACCCCCTCCAGGGGAAAGAGGGCAGAGGCGATGATCCCCGCCAGCAGGTTGAGAAAAATCGTGAAAAACAGCCAGCAGGCGATCACCGCCAGAGCGCTGGTGGCGGCGTGGCGGCACAGCACGGAGAACAGGAGGGACAGCCCAAGCCAAAAGCAAATATACACGCCGGTAAAGAAGAGGAAAACCAGAATTCTCCCCACCTCCTCCAAACTCGGGGGAATCCCGATGGCGATCAATCCCACCGCCACCGCCAGTCCGCCCATGGCAAACACCATGGAAAAAATCACCGCCGCCCCAGCCAGGAACTTTCCGTTGATCACGCTGTCCCTGTAGATCGGCTGGGACAGCAGGCGGTTTAAGGTTCCTCCGTTTCTCTCGCTGTTCACCCCGTCAAACCCCAGAGCCAGCCCCACAAAGGGGCCCAGCATGGCGATGAAAGACACAAAAGACGGGATGGAGCTCCCGCTCACGGTGAACAGGGAGAGAAACACAAACTCTCCGTCCGCGCCGCTGCCGGAAATACTCCCCAGTGCCCCGTAGATGCTGGCAAAGCAGGAGACCGCCACCAGTGCCAGAATCAGCTGAAATCTTCTGCTGCGGATATGGTCCCCCATCTCCTTGTGAAACAGCGCCCACAGACCCACATTTTTCTCCCTGTGCCGCCGCATCTCAGCGATTTCTGGAAATAAATCTTTTACTTTTTCGATTGCTGCTATCATCTTCATGACCTGCCTTTTCAAAATATCTGCGATAAATCTCATCCAGGCTGTCGCCGCAGGGGGCCAGACTCACCAGCGTATACCCATTTGCGAGCACCGCCTCCGCCAGCCGGTTGGCGATATCCTGCTCAGACCCCACCAGATACCGGCCTCCCTCACGCCCCACGCTGCACACGCCGTCCAGGGCTCTCAGCATCTCTCCAAACCCTTCGTCCGGGTCCCTGACCCGCACCTCCGTCAGACAGCGGCTGTCCCGCCGGGTCTGCTCCGCCAGTTCCTCCACGGTCCCGCAGGCCACCAGCTTCCCAGCCACAAACAGCCCCACCCGGTCGCAGATCTGCTGAATCTGGTAGAGCTGGTGGGAGGAGATCAAAATCGTTCGGCTCTCCCTTTTGGCCAGATCCCGGATTAGAAGCAGAAGCTCCCGCATTCCCTCCGGGTCGATCCCCAGGGTTGGTTCGTCCATGACGATCACCTCCGGATCCTTCATGAGCACGTCCGCCACCCCCAGGCGTTGGCGCATTCCCCTGGAATAGGTGCCAACCTTCTGATCCCCGGCCTTCTCCAGCCCCACGCGGTACAAGAGCTCCTCCATCCGCTCCTCCCCCGTCTTTTTATCTATGGCGTTCAACGCCGCCGTAAATCTGAGGTTCTCCCTGGCCGTGAGATCCCCGTAAAATCCCACATTGTCCGGCATGTACCCCACGATCTTCTTAACCCGCATGGTGTCCCGCACGCAGTCCAGGCCGCCGATCACCGCGCTGCCCTCCGTGGGCTCTGTGAGCCCTGTAAGCATCAGCGTCGTGGTGGTTTTCCCCGCCCCATTTGGCCCCAGAAGGCCAAATATTTCTCCCCGGCAAACCGTCAGATCCAGGTGGTCCACCGTCGTCTTTTCCCCGTAGCGCTTGGTCAGCCCGCTGATTTTGATGACCTCATTTTCCGCCGCCCTCGCCGTCTCCGATGTCCTCGTCCTCTCCAT
The DNA here is from genome assembly GCA_019114845.1 of Candidatus Lachnoclostridium stercoripullorum. Taxonomy (GTDB): domain Bacteria; phylum Bacillota; class Clostridia; order Lachnospirales; family Lachnospiraceae; genus Lachnoclostridium_A; species Lachnoclostridium_A stercoripullorum. Next base: position 7,375 of record DXEU01000083.1, read on the forward strand.
ATCCTTCAACCTCCGCTTCCGTCAGCGCCTGCCGTATTTTCGGAATATGTACCCGATTCCCGCCAGCAGACCGGCGATGATCACCAGAGCCACAAACCCCCAGAGAATGCTGGTCTCCACAGACACTCGGAACTCCGCGCTGTCCGACGTCTCGCTGCAGCTGGCCGTCATGGACACCACGTAGTCACCTGTGAGCGCCTCCTTGGACGGCGTCACATGGGCCGTCACCTCCACAGTGGCCCCCGGTTCAATGACATCGATGGTGGGGGTATCAAAGCTCACGTTCCAGTCCGTGGGGGCGGAAGAAGTCAAATTTACGTTCTCCACAGCCACGTTGCTGTGGTTGGTGACGGTGAGAGTCACATCTGACTCCTCGTTGGCATGGGTGTCGAAACTCAGCCGGCCGTCCGGGGTACTCAGGCTGATCTCATATTTCTCCGTCACCGTCACGGACAGGTCCATTTTCAAGGTCTCCTCCCCGGAAATGGCGCTGCAGGGGATGGTATACTCCCCCGCCGCCACATTGTCCGGGGGTGTCACCCGCACTGTCAGCCCCTGGCTGGCCGCCGGGTCCAGCTGAATGCTGGCCACCTGCGCCGACTCCCCGCTGGGGGTGAAGGAGACCTGCCATCCGTCCGGCGCCTCCGCAGACAGGCTGTAGGACTGATCCGTGGCGCTGTTGTTGATCAAGGTCGCATTGAAGCTGAAAGCCGTCCCCGCCGATCCCTCCTGCTCCGGATACTCAGAGGAGAAATCCCCCTGACTCACCTCCAATTCACTCACGTTGAGGGTCAGGGTGAGGGTGTCATACACAGCGTCGCCGGCTCTCGCCTCCAGCACCACCTGGTACTCCCCGTCCGCCGTATCCGCTGGAATCTGCAGCTGAAATACAGCGTCCGCCGTATCGATCCCGCTGGGGATGTGGATGCTGCTGATGCGATTGCCGCTGCCGGCAATATAACCCTCCCATCCCTCCGGCATGGACTGGATGGAGAGGGAGGCGTCACAGCCAGCCCCGGAATTGTCAAATCCCAAGTCAAAGGTCAGATCCTCCCCCGCCTTTGCCGTCAGCCCGGGATACTCCGTATGCATATCCAGGCCGCCCGCCGCGCTGGCCGTGACCGCTCCCCCCGTCAGAAACGCCGACAGCAGCCCCAGCGCCGCGGCCATCTTCCACTCGCTTTTCCTTCCTATTTTTCTTCCTGTTTTTCTTCTTTCCCTTCCTATATTCCTGCATATCTTCAGACTGTCTCTTCTCATTGTGTACTCTCCTCTTAAAGAATTTCCCCCATTATAGTCCGCGAACCTTTAGTCAGTCTGAAATTTCCCTGCCGGGCTTATCAGGCAAAAAAGAAAACCCCTTGATCTCTCAAGAGGTTTTGTCGTGCCGGCAACCGGAATCGAACCGGTACGGGAGGTAAGTCCCGCAGGATTTTAAGTCCTGTGCGTCTGCCAGTTCCGCCATGCCGGCTGAAATATGAAAATGGAATTTACCTGTCAGTCAAAATATACCGCTA
>DXEU01000084.1 GCA_019114845.1 Candidatus Lachnoclostridium stercoripullorum
GCTCTGCGCGGCCGGATATTGATGGAACGGGCCAGGTGTGGTAAGATATTTTCAGACATAGAATAGGGAACAGAGAAGAAGGGAGAGGGACGATGGCATTCACACATCTGCACGTCCACACGGAATACAGCCTGCTGGACGGATCCAGCAAGATTGAGGAGCTGGTGGCCCGGGCGAAGGAGCTGGGCATGGACAGCCTGGCCATCACGGACCACGGGGTGATGTACGGCGTGGTGGCATTTTACAAGGCGGCGAAGGCGGCTGGGATCAAGCCGATTCTGGGGAGCGAGGTGTATGTATCCCCCGGATCCCGCTTTGACAGGGAGCCGGGAGGCGGCCAGGAAAGGTACTACCACCTGGTGCTCCTGGCGGAAAATGACACGGGCTACCACAATCTGATGAAGATTGTCTCCAAGGGCTTTGTGGACGGATTCTACTACAGGCCCAGGGTGGACTATGAGATTTTGGAGCAGTACCACGAGGGAGTCATCGCCCTGAGCGCCTGCCTGGCGGGGGAGGTGCCCAGATACCTGGAGCGGGGCCTCTATGACCAGGCCAGGGAGGCGGCCCTTCGGTATGAGAAAATTTTTGGAAAGGGTAATTTCTTCCTGGAGCTTCAGGATCACGGGATTCCGGCCCAGAAGATGGTGAACCAGGGACTTCTGCGCCTGAGCAGGGAGCTGGGGATCGACCTGGTGGCCACCAACGACATCCACTACACCTACGACTCAGACGTGGACGCCCACGATATCCTCCTCTGCATCCAGACCGGCAAGAAGGTGGCGGATGAGAACCGGATGCGCTACGAGGGCGGGCAGTACTACTGCAAGTCGGAGGAGGAGATGCGAAGGCTCTTCCCCTACGCCCAGGAGGCCATCGACAACACCCAGAAGATCGCCGACCGCTGCAACGTGGAGATCGAGTTCGGCGTCACCAAGCTGCCGGAGTACCAGGTGCCGGAGGGCTACGACTCCTGGAGCTATCTGAACCATCTCTGCGAGGAGGGCATGAAAAAGCGGTATCCCCAGGACGACGGCGCCTTAAAAAAGCGGCTGGACTACGAGCTGGACGTGATCCACACCATGGGGTATGTGGATTATTTCCTCATCGTGTGGGATTTCATCCATTTCGCCAAGTCCCACGGCATCAGCGTGGGGCCGGGGCGGGGATCGGCGGCGGGGAGCATCGTGGCCTACTGTCTGGAGATCACGGACATCGATCCCATCCGCTACAATCTGCTGTTTGAGCGGTTCCTGAATCCGGAGCGGGTGTCCATGCCGGATATCGACGTGGACTTCTGCTTTGAGCGGCGCCAGGAGGTCATTGACTACGTGGTGGAAAAGTACGGCAAGGACCAGGTGGTGCAGATCGTCACCTTCGGTACCTTCGCCGCCAGGGGCGTGGTGCGGGATGTGGGCCGTGTGCTGGATCTGCCCTACGCCAAGTGCGACTCCATCGCCAAGATGATCCCCAAGGATCTGGGCATCACCCTGGACAAGGCCCTAAAGAGCAGCCCGGACCTGAGAAATGCCTACGAGACCGACGAGGAGGTGCGCTACCTCATCGACATGTCCAAGCGCCTGGAGGGACTGCCCAGACACACCTCCATGCACGCGGCGGGGGTGGTGATCAGCCGCACCAATGTGGACGAGTACGTGCCCCTGTCCAGGGGAGCCGACGGCACCATCACCACCCAGTTCACCATGACTGAATTGGAGGAGCTGGGGCTGCTGAAGATGGATTTCCTGGGCCTGAGGACCCTGACGGTGATCCAGAACGCCGTGGACCAGGCGGAGAAAAATCACCAGGTCAAGCTGGATTTGAACGCCATCGACTACAACGACCCCAACGTCATGGATATGATCGGCAGCGGCAAGGACGAGGGGGTCTTCCAGCTGGAGAGCGGGGGGATGAAGAGCTTCATGAAGGAGTTAAAGCCCCGCACCCTGGAGGACATCATCGCCGGCATCTCCCTGTACCGGCCGGGTCCCATGGATTTCATCCCCAAATACCTGAAGGGGAAGAATGATCCCTCCTCCATCACCTACGACTGCCCCCAGATGGAGCCCATCCTGGAGCCCACCTACGGGTGCATCGTCTACCAGGAGCAGGTGATGCAGATCGTGCGGGACCTGGCGGGCTACACCATGGGCCGCAGCGACCTGGTGCGCCGGGCCATGTCCAAGAAGAAGGCATCCGTCATGGAGAAGGAGCGGCAGAATTTTGTGTACGGCAACCCGGAGGAGGGGGTGAAGGGCTGCATCGCCAACGGCATCGATGAGAAGACGGCCAACCACATTTACGACGAGATGATCGATTTCGCCAAGTACGCCTTCAACAAGTCCCACGCGGCCTGCTACGCCGTGGTTTCCTACCAGACGGCCTACCTAAAATACTACTATCCCCAGGAGTTCATGGCGGCTCTGCTGACCTCGGTCCTGGACAACACCACCAAGATCTCTGAGTATATCCTCACCTGCCGCCAGATGGGCATCTCCATCCTGCCCCCGGACATCAACGAGGGGGTGAGCGGCTTCTCCGTCTCCGGAGAGAACATCCGCTACGGCCTGTCCGCCATCCGGAGCATCGGGCGGAACGTGGTGGAGGCCATCGTGCGGGAGAGGGACAGGAACGGCCCGTTCGTCACCCTGGACGACTTCGTCAGCCGTATGAGCGGCAAGGAGATCAACAAGAAGACGGTGGAGAATTTCATCAAGGCCGGCGCCATGGACAGCCTCCCGGGCAACCGCAGGCAGAAGCTTTTGGTGATGCCGGAGATGATGGAGCAGAAGAGCCGGGAGAAGAAGACGGCCATGGAGGGCCAGCTGAGCCTCTTCGAGTTTGCCGCCGAGGAGGACAAGCGGAATTTCCAGATCTCCATGCCCAGGGTGGAGGAATTTCCCAGGGAGGAGATGCTGGCCATGGAGAAGGAGGTGCTGGGGGTGTATGTCAGCGGTCATCCCCTGGAGGAGTACGAGGAGGGATGGCGCAAGAACATCACCGCCATGACCACGGACTTCATCGTGGACCCGGATACGGACGAGGCCAAGGTGGCAGACGGCCAGATGGTGACGGTGGGAGGAATGGTCAGCGAGCGGACCATCAAGATCACCAAGACGGGGAAAAACATGGCCTTTGTGACCCTGGAGGATTTGGTGGGGTCGGTGGAGGTGCTGGTGTTCCCCAAGGACTTCGAGGCCAACCGGGATCTCCTGACGGAGGACGCCAAGCTCTTTATCAGAGGGCGGGTGTCCCTGGGGGACGAGCCGGCGGGAAAGCTGATCTGCCAGCAGGTGATCCCGTTCTCCAAGATCCCCAAGGATCTGTGGCTGCAGTTTGCGGACCTGGAGGCCTACCAGGCGGCGGAGAAGCAGCTGATGGACACCCTGATGCTCTCCGACGGCGGCGACCGGGTGATCATTTACCTGAGAAAGGAGAAGGCCAGAAAGATTCTGCCTCCGGGCTGGAACGTGGATGCAAGCCGGGAACTTTTAGGAAAATTGACCCAATTCTATGGTGAAAAAAATGTCAAGGTTGTAGAAAAAACTATTGAAAAGACGGGAAAAATGAATTAGAATACATTTGATGTATATAAATAAGAACAATATGGAGGTATCGGCTATGGCGAAAGAAGTGAAAACGATTGGTGTATTGACGAGCGGCGGTGATGCACCGGGCATGAATGCAGCAATCCGGGCAGTAGTCAGAACCGCAATTCATAAAGGCTTAAAAGTGAAGGGTATCATGAGAGGATACGCCGGACTTCTCCAGGAAGAGATTGTGGATATGGATGGCCTGAGTGTGGCAGATATTATCAACCGCGGAGGAACCATTCTCTACACCGCGAGATGTCAGGAGTTTACCACCGCAGAGGGACAGGAGAAGGGAGCCGAGATCTGCCGCAGGCACGGCATCGACGGCATCGTGGTCATCGGCGGAGACGGATCCTTCAAGGGCGCAGGCAAGCTGTCCGCCCTGGGAATCAACACCATCGGACTTCCGGGAACCATCGACCTGGACATCGCATGTACGGACTATACCATCGGCTTTGACACGGCTGTGAACACAGCTATGGAGGCCATCGACCGGATCCGCGACACATCCACCTCCCACGAGCGCTGCAGCATCGTGGAGGTTATGGGCCGCAACGCCGGATATATCGCTCTCTGGTGCGGCATCGCCAACGGCGCGGAGGATATTCTGCTCCCGGAGAAGTACGACGGGGACGAGCAGATGCTGATCAACCGCATCATTGACAACCGCAAGAGGGGCAAGAAGCACCACATCATCATCAACGCGGAGGGAATCGGACATTCCTCATCCATGGCCAAGAGAATCGAGGCGGCCACCGGCATCGAGACCAGAGCCACCATCCTGGGCCACATGCAGAGGGGCGGCACCCCCACCTGCAAGGACAGAATGTACGCGTCCATCATGGGCTCCAAGGCAGTGGACCTGCTGGCGGAGGGCAAGAGCAACCGCGTGGTGGCCTACAAGGGCGGTGCGTTTGTGGACTTTGACATCCAGGAGGCGCTCTCCATGTCCAAGGCCATCCCCGAGGATGAGTATCAGATCAGCCGGATCCTTGTGAGATAAGGATCCCACCACCAGACGAAGGGTGAATCTACGGCTGCCGCATGTTTCCATGTGCGGCGGCCATTTTGTGTTTAATAGGAAACTTCGTTTAATAGAAAACTTCTTTCATGGAGTGTGCGGCAGATCCCGGCGGGAGGCTGTGCCTGCGGGGGCGGAGGTTTGCCGGGGGCAGACGGCGGCGGGGACAGACCGCGGCGCCGTGTGCCGGACAGGGGAAGTTTCCGCCTTGCATAATATGAAATAGAATGGTATAATGTGGACACTTGAGATGCACCTTGACACTTGTACAAAACGGGACAAAACCCCGGATATTTATACTCAGGAGGATAGATCATGACCAGAAGAGAACTGCGTGAGCACTGCTTTAAGATGCTGTTCAGCGCCAATTTCTACGACGCCGAGGAGGCGGAGCGGCAGCTTGACAATTATTTTGACGCTCCCGAAGAGGATGAGACGGATGCGGAGGGACACACGGAGGTGCTCCATCAGGTCACCCTGGAGGAAAAGGACCGGGAGTATCTCCAGAACCGGGTAGAGCAGATCATCGAGGCGATTCCGGAGCTGGACGCCGCCTTAAACCAGGTGGCGGAGGGGTGGAAGACCCGCCGCATGGGCAAGGTGGAGCTGACCATTCTGCGGCTGGCGCTCTACGAGATGAAGAAGGATGAGACGGTCCCGGAGAAGGTGGCCATCAACGAGGCGGTGGAGCTGGCCAAGAAGTTCGGGGGAAGCGATTCGCCCGCCTTCGTCAACGGGATTCTGGCCAAGCTGGTGTAAGCCTATGGCCAGCGTGTATTCTGTATCCCAGGTCAACGCCTACATCAAGAATATGTTTCTGCAGGACTTCGCCCTGAGCCGGATCTCGGTGAAGGGGGAGGTCTCCAACTGCAAATACCACACATCAGGACACATCTATTTCACTTTAAAAGACGGAAGCAGCGCCATTTCCGCCGTCATGTTCGCGGGAAACAGGAGCGGTCTGTCCTTTCAGCTGAAGGAAGGGCAGCGGGTGGTGGCCGCCGGATCCATCGACGTGTACGAGAGGGACGGCCGCTATCAGCTCTATGCAAAGAAAATCACCCTGGACGGGGAGGGAGATCTCTTCCTCCGGTTTCAGAAGCTGCGGGATGAGCTGGAGGAGATGGGCATGTTCGCCCCGGAGTACAAGCAGCCCATCCCCCGGTACGCGAAAACCGTGGGGATCGTCACTGCCAGCACGGGGGCGGCCATCCGGGACATCATGAATATTGCCAGCCGGCGCAACCCCTACGTGCAGCTGGTGCTCTGCCCCGCCCTGGTTCAGGGGGAGCAGGCCAAGTACAGCATCGCAAAGGGGATTGAGACTCTGGATGCTCTGGGGCTGGATGTGATCATTGTGGGCAGAGGAGGGGGATCCATCGAGGATCTCTGGGCGTTCAACGAGGAGATGGTGGCGAGAGCCATCTTCAACTGCCGGACCCCGGTGATCTCGGCGGTGGGGCACGAGACGGACGTGACCATCGCCGACTACGTGGCGGACCTGCGGGCCCCCACCCCCTCCGCGGCGGCGGAGCTGGCGGTGTTTGACTACCGGCAGTTTGAGGAGCAGGTCCGCCTGGACGGGGAGAGGCTTTCCCGGGCCATGGGCCGGATCCTGGAGCGGAAAAAATATCAGACCAGGGAGCTGGAATACCGGCTGAAGCTGCGCCACCCGGAGCGCCTGCTCAACGAGAGGAGGCAGTTTCTGGCGGACGCGGAGGAGAAATTTGCGTCCCTCATGGGAAACCGGCTGGAGAGGAGCCGCCACCGGCTGGCCCTCCTTGCCGGGAGGCTGTCGGGGCTGTCCCCCCTGGAGAAGCTGAGCCGGGGCTACGGCTTTGTCACCGACGGGGAGGGGAGAAGGCTCACCTCGGCGGCCGCAGTGGAGCCGGGGGACCGGTTCCTGGTCTGCCTGGCGGACGGGAGGCTCACGGGAACTGTGGTGGAGCGGGAGCTCTTTGAAAATGAGAAGGAGGCCGTTGGCCGTGAAAGAGGAGGAGACCATGTCGCCGAAGATAGAGAGTGAGAAGGAGCGGGAGCTGACCATTGAGGAGACCTTCGCCAGGCTGGAGGAGGTTTTGCGGCAGATGGAGGAGAGCGACTGCTCCCTGGAGGATTCCTTCCGGCATTATGAGGAGGGGATGAAGCTGGTGAAAGCGTGCCATGACAAGATAGACCGGGTGGAGAAGCGGATTCAGGTGCTCGGCGGGGAAGGAGAAGAGGTATGACGGGAGCGGAGAGACTGCGGGAGCGGACAGAGACGGCGGAGGCGGCGGTGAGAAAGTACCTGCCGCCGGCGGAGGGATTCCAGAAGACCGTCCTGGACGCCATGGATTACAGTGTGAACGCCGGGGGGAAACGCCTCCGCCCGGTGATGATGATGGAGAGCTACCGGATGTTCGGCGGCCGGGGGGAGGAGATCGAGCCGTTTATGGCGGCCATCGAGATGATCCACACCTCGTCCCTGATCCACGACGATCTCCCCTGCATGGACAACGACACCCTCAGGCGCGGAAAGCCCACAGCCTGGGTGAAGTACGGCTACGACATGGCGGTGCTGGCGGGGGATGGGCTGATGATCTATGCCTTTGAGACGGCGGCCAAGGCCCTGGCCCTGGGGGCGGATCCGGCCCGGGTGGCCCGGTGCATGGGCATCCTGGCGGAGAAGACGGGGATCTACGGCATGATCGGCGGCCAGACGGTGGATGTGGAACTGACGGACCAGCCCATCCCGGAGGACAAGCTGGATTTTATCTACCGCCTGAAGACGGGCGCTCTCCTGGAGGCGTCCTTCATGATCGGCGCCGTGCTGGCGGGAGCCGGCGAGAAGGAGGTAAAGACGGTGGAGGAGATCGCCTCCCTTGTGGGGCTGGCCTTCCAGATCCAGGACGACATCCTGGATGTGACCAGCAGCGCGGAGGTGCTGGGGAAACCGGTCCTCAGCGACGAGAAGAACCACAAGACCACCTACGTGACCCTGAAGGGCCTGGAGAAGGCCAGGGAGGACGGGAAGGAGATTTCCCGCCGGGCGGTGGAGCTCCTCCGCTCCCTGGGAGGGGATCACGCGTTTTTGGAAGAATTGATCACGATGCTGACGGACAGGAAGAACTGAGGCCTGTCCCGGCGAAAAAGGTGTGAGAAAATGTTACTGGAACAGATACAGAATCCGGATGATATAAAAAATTTCAGCGATGAGGAGCTGAAGGCCCTGGCCCAGGAGATCCGGGAGTTCCTGATCGAGAAGATCAGCGTCACCGGCGGACACCTGGCCTCAAATCTGGGGGTGGTGGAGCTGACCATCGCCCTCTTTGCCAGCTTCCATCTGCCGGAGGACAAGGTGGTGTGGGATGTGGGCCACCAGGCGTACACCCACAAGATCCTAAGCGGCAGGCGGGAGATGTTCGACGAGCTGCGGCAGTACGGGGGGATCAGCGGCTTTCCCAAGAGGAAGGAGAGCCCCTACGACGCCTTCGACACCGGCCACAGCTCCACCTCCATCTCCGCCGGCCTGGGATTGGCCCAGGGGCGGGATATTCTGGGGGAGAATCACTATGTGGTCTCCGTCATCGGGGACGGAGCCCTCACAGGGGGCATGGCCTATGAGGCCCTCAACAACGCGGCCAGAATGAACCGCAATTTCATCATCGTTCTCAACGACAACAACATGTCCATCTCGGAAAATGTGGGGGGCATGTCCAAATATCTGAGCGGGATCCGCACCGGGGAGGGCTACAACGGCCTCAAGCGGATCGTCAACAGCAGCCTGGAGCGGGTGCCGGTCATCGGAAAGCCGCTGATCGACAAGATCACCCGCACCAAGAACGGCATCAAGCAGCTGCTGATCCCCGGCATGCTGTTTGAAAATATGGGAATCACCTACCTGGGGCCGGTGAACGGCCACGACATCCGCGCCCTGCGCAAGGTGTTTCGGGAGGCGAAGAAGCTGGACCACGCGGTGCTGGTCCATGTGCTGACCAAGAAGGGGAAGGGCTATGCCCCGGCGGAGAAAAATCCCTCCCGGTTTCACGGGATCAGCCCCTTCGACGTGGCCACGGGAAAGCTGAAGTCGGAGAAGAAATACCCCGACTACACGGATATTTTTGCAAAGAAGATCTGCCAGCTGGCGGAGAAAGATCCCCGCATTGTGGCGGTGACGGCGGCCATGCCCGACGGGACGGGGCTCAAGGCGTTTGCCAGGCGTTTCCCCAAACGCTTTTTCGACGTGGGCATCGCCGAGGAGCACGCGGTGACCTCCGCCGCCGGGATGGCTGCCGCCGGGCTGCGGCCGGTGGTGGCGGTCTACTCCTCCTTCCTGCAGAGGGGATATGACCAGATCGTCCACGACGTGTGCCTCCAGAACCTGCCGGTGCTCTTCTGCATCGACCGGGCGGGACTGGTGGGGAGCGACGGGGAGACCCACCAGGGGATCTTCGACTACTCCTACCTGACGTCGGTGCCCAACATGACGGTCATGGCCCCCAAAAATCTGTGGGAGCTCCGGGATATGCTGGATTTTGCCATGACCTACGACGGCCCCCTGGCCATCCGCTACCCCAGAGGGCAGGCGTACCGGGGGCTGAAAGAGTTTGCGGCCCCGGTGGTCTACGGCAGGGGAGAGATGATCTATGAGGAGGAGGAGTACGCCCTGCTGGCCGTGGGCAGCATGGTGAGCACGGCGGAGCATGTGCGGGAGAAATGGAAGGAAGCGGGATTTCCCTGCACCCTGGCCAACGGCCGCTTTGTGAAGCCTGTGGACACGGAGCTCATCGACCGGCTGGCGAGGCGCCACGACAAGCTGGTGACCCTGGAGGAAAATGTGCTTCAGGGGGGCTACGGCCTGGAGGTGACGGCCTACATCCACCGGAATTATCCCCGGGTGAAGGTGCTGAACATCGCGCTTCCGGACGCCTACGTGGAGCACGGCAACGTGTCCCGGCTCAGGGAGTGCCTGGGAATCGACAGCGATTCCGTGGTTCGGCGGATGAGAGAGTTTTTTTTGGAGGAGACGGAAGGACAGAAGCTATGAAGGAACGGTTAGACGTTTTGATGGTAAACAGAGGGCTCGCCCAGTCCAGGGAGAAGGCCAAGGCCATAATCATGTCCGGCATCGTGTATGTGGACGGGCAGAAAGAGGACAAGGCGGGCAGCTCTTTTGAGGATACAGTTCAGATCGAAGTGCGGGGCCACACCCTGGCCTACGTGAGCCGGGGGGGATTGAAGTTGGAGAAGGCCATGACCCATTTCGGCGTCCGCCTGGAGGGAAAGGTGTGCATGGACGTGGGGGCCTCCACCGGGGGCTTCACCGACTGCATGCTGCAGAACGGGGCGGTGAAGGTCTACTCCGTGGACGTGGGGCACGGGCAGCTGGACTGGAAGCTGAGAAATGACCCGCGGGTGGTGTGCATGGAGAAGACCAACATCCGCTATGTGAAGCCGGAGGACATCGGCGAACAGCTGGATTTCGCCTCCATCGACGTGTCCTTCATCTCCCTGACCAAGGTGCTGGGGCCGGTGAAGGCTCTTCTGAAGAAGGACGGACAGATCGTCTGCCTGATCAAACCCCAGTTTGAGGCGGGCAGGGAGAAGGTGGGAAAGAAGGGCGTGGTGCGGGAGAAGAGCACCCACCTGGAGGTGATCCGCATGGTGATGGATTTTGCGGAGAGCCTGGGCTTTGAGGCCCTGAACCTGGAATTTTCCCCCATAAAAGGACCGGAAGGAAACATCGAGTACCTGCTGTACCTCCAGAACCGGCCGGAGGGATATGAGTCCCGCGGAGCGGGGGAGATCCGCCCGGAGCAGGTTGTGGAGGAGGCCCACAGGAGCTTATAGGAGACAGATGAAGAATTTTTACATTATAGCCAACGAAGACAAACAGAATACCAGCTGGACCGTGAAGCGGATGGTGGAATACCTCTCCTTAAAGGGGGCGTCCTGCAAGGTTCACGAGAGCAGAGAGGAGGAGGAGGGGAGAAGGCCGGAGGCCGGATTTAAGTACACGGACCCCGCCGACGTGCCGGCGGGGACGGAGTGTGTCATCACCTTGGGGGGAGACGGAACCCTGATCCAGGCCGCCAGGGATCTGGCGGGGCTGGACATTCCCATCCTGGGGATCAACCTGGGGACCCTGGGGTATCTGACCCAGGGGACCAGGCAGGACGTGCCGGAGATCTTGGAGACCCTGCTGACGGACCACTACACCCTGGAGAAGCGGCTGATGTTAAAGGGCAGGATGGAGAGCGTGGACGGGAAGGCGTTCGAGGCCATCGCCCTCAATGAGATTGTGGTGACCAGGAAGGATTCCATGAAGGTGGCGAAGCTGTCCATCAGCGTCAACGGGCGCTTTTTCAGCAGCTACACGGCCAACGGCGTGATCCTCTCCACCCCCACGGGGTCCACGGCCTACAACCTCTCGGCGGGAGGCCCCATCGCGGCCCCCAACTGCCGGATCATGATCCTCACCTCCATCTGCTCCCACACTCTGAACATGCGCAGCATTGTGCTCTCCGCCGACGATACGGTCCGGATTGAGATCCTGGACGGGGGCGAGGGGGAGCAGGTGGCGGTCTTTGACGGGGATACGGCGGTGGACATGTCCCGGGGGGATGTGATTGAGATCAGCCGGTCCTCCGTGGAGACCACCATGGTGAAACTCAACGACGAATCATTTTTAGACAATCTGAGAAATAAAATGGCTGGAATTTAGGCTGGCGAGGAGGAAGAGATGAAGCTGGAGAGACACAGCAAAATTGTGGAACTGATCGGAAAATATGAGATAGGAACCCAGGAGGAACTGGCGGAATATCTGAACCGGGAGGGATTTAACGTGACTCAGGCCACCGTCTCCAGGGATATCCGGGAGCTCAAGCTCTCCAAGGTGCAGACGGAGAGCGGAAAACAGAGGTACGTGGTGCTCCAGAACCAGGACGGGCTGAACGACAAGTACATCCGTGTTCTGCGGGACAGCTTCATGTCCATGGACATGGCCCAGAATATCCTGGTGATCAAGACGGTGGAGGGGATGGCCATGGCCGCGGGAGTGGCCCTGGACGCCATCCATTTCCATGAGATTGTGGGCTGTGTGGCCGGGGACAATACCATCTTCTGCGCCGTGAGGAGCGTGGACGACACCATCATCCTCATGGACAAGCTGAAGAAACTCCTGGCCGGCTGATAGAAGGGGTGGAAGTATGCTTTTGGAGCTGCATGTCCGCAATCTGGCCCTGATTGAGAGGGCGGATGTGGAATTTGGGGAAGGCCTCAACATTCTCACCGGGGAGACCGGCTCGGGAAAATCCATATTTATGGGCTCGGTCAACATGGCCCTGGGCGGGAAGGTGCCCAGGGATATGGTGAGGAAGGGGGCGGAGTACGCCTACATAGAGCTGATATTTTCTGTGGACCGGGACAAGGCCGCCATTCTGCGGGAGATGGGGGTCAGCCCGGATGAGGACGGGACGCTGATCATCTCCCGGAAAATTTTGCCGTCCCGCAGCGTCAGCCGCATCAACGACGAGACGGTGACCCTGGGGCGCCTGCGGGAGATCACAGGGCTTCTGCTGGACATCCACGGCCAGCACGAGCACCAGTCCCTGCTCTACAAGTCCAAGCACCTGGAGATCCTGGACAGCTTTGCCGGGGCCGAGAGGCTTGAGAGGAGGCTGGGGGAGGAGTACCGGCGCTACTGCGGTCTGGCGGAGGCGGCGGAGAGTTTTTGCGCCGACGAGGAGACCAGGAGGCGGGAGACGGATTTTCTCCGCTTCGAGGTGGACGAGATCGAGGCGGCCGCCTTAAAGCCGGGGGAGGAGGAGGAGTTGAACCGCTCCTACCGCCGCTTTATGGGCAGCAGGAAGATCGTGGAGGCCCTGTCCGCCGCCTACCAGGCGGTGACGGCTGTGGACGTGGGCGAGGCCCGGAAAGGGGTGGAGCGTGCCGCGGAGTACGAGGAGGAGCTGGAGAAGCTCAAGGACCAGCTCTTTGACGCCGAGGCGATCCTCAGCGATGTGGCCCACGAGATCAGCTCCTATCTGGACAACATGGTGTTTGACGAGGAAGAATTCCACCGGGTGGAGGAGCGGCTGGACGTGATCCACGGCCTGGAGGCCAAATACGGCCCGGACGAGGAGGCGGTGGCCAGAGCCCTGGAGGAGAGGAAGAAGCGCCTGCTGGAGCTGGAGAATTATGACCTGCTGAAGCAGAGGGCAGAGCGGGAGCTGGAGGAGAGCAGAGAACGGCTGGAGCGCCTGTGCGGGGAGCTCTCAGACCTCCGCCGCAGGGCGGCAGGGGGACTTGCGGAGCGGATCCGGGAGAGCCTGCTGGACTTAAACTTCCTGGATGTGGAGTTTGAGATCGCGTTCCGAAGGCTGGAGAAATACACAGCCCACGGCTACGACGAGGTGGAGTTCATGATTTCCACCAATCCGGGGGAGAGCGCAAAGCCCCTGGGCATGGTGGCCTCCGGCGGCGAGCTGTCCAGGATCATGCTGGCCATCAAGACGGTGCTGGCGGACACGGACCAGATTCCCACGCTGATCTTTGACGAGATCGACACGGGCATCAGCGGGAGGACGGCCCAGAAGGTGTCGGAGAAACTGGCTGTGATCTCCGGCAGCCGCCAGGTGATCTGCATCACCCACCTGCCTCAGATCGCCGCCATGGCGGACTTCCATTTTGAGATGGCCAAGGAGCCCAAGGACGCCAAGACGGTGACCACCATCCGCCGCCTGGACGGGGAGCAGGAGATCGTGGAGCTGGCCAGGCTTCTGGGAGGCGCCGAGATCACCGGAGCCGTCCTGCAGAACGCCAGGGAGATGAAGGCTCTGGCGGAGCAGACCCGCGGGCGTGCGCGGGAGAAGGCGAGAAGCCGGGAGAGCGGGAACAATTGAGATGAGATTGAGATGAGAAACGAGCGCTGCAAAACTGGAATGCAGCGCTCGTTTTAGAGTTAGGCGGAGTTCCTGGGGCAGGTCATCCGCTGGCAGGCCATGTCCGGGCAGGTCATTTCCGGGCAGGCGGCCGTCTGCCCGGCGGGCTGGATGGAGGACGGGCTGCGG
>DXEU01000008.1 GCA_019114845.1 Candidatus Lachnoclostridium stercoripullorum
ACCTCCTTCATCCGCCTGGAGAAAAAGTGCAAGATCAACGGCCTGTGCGGGAAGCGGAGCGTCAAGCTTACTGCGGACCAGGCGGGGCGGATCCTCGCCGGCGATTACGCCTTCCTGCTGACCTCCGGCGACGCCCTGATGGCGGAGTTCTACAGCAAAATCATGGGAAAAGGGCTTCGCCCCAGAACCATCGTCCGCTATGACCGGGAGGCCTTCCTCCACCGCCCGGGAAACGTGAGAATCACCCTGGATCGGAATGTGCGGACCGGGCTGGGCAGCAGGGACTTTTTAAACCCCCAGGTGTTTTGCTGCCGGGCCATGGAGGAGGGGACGATCCTGGAGGTGAAATACGACGAATTTCTTCCGGAGATTGTGGCCATGGCCGTGCAGGTGCCGGACCGAAGGGCGGCGTCTTGCTCCAAGTACGCGGTCTGCCGCCGGTATGACTGACGGGGCGAAAGGAGGAGACCGATGACATTTCGGGATATTTTTAAATCAGACTTTCTGGAGAATATGTCCGGCGTCACCGTGCCGGACATGATTGTAACCCTGGCTCTGGCGTTTGCGCTAGGGTTGTTTCTCTATTTCACCTACAGAAAATGCTACAGCGGAGTCATGTACTCCCCCAGTTTCGGCGTGACCCTCATCGCCCTGTCCATGATCACCGCCATGCTGATCCTCACGGTGGTCAGCAACGTGGTGCTGTCCCTGGGCATGGTGGGAGCCCTGTCCATCGTCCGCTTCCGGACGGCCATCAAGGAGCCCATGGACATCGCCTTCCTGTTCTGGAGCATCGCCGTGGGGATCGTGCTGGCGGCCGGACTGATTCCCTTGGCGGTGTTCGGCAGCCTGCTCATCGGGGCGGTGCTCTGGTGCTTCGCCCGGAAAAAGACGGCGGACTCCCCCTACATCCTTGTGGTCCGCCTGGAGAACTCCGGCCTGGAGGAGGCGGTGGAGAATTTCGTGGGCGTCCACGCCCGGAGAGTGAATGTAAAGAGCAAGAGCGTGGAGAAGGGGGAGATGGAACTGAACTACGAGGTGCGCCTTAGGGGGGACGACAGCAGTTTTGTGAGCCAGCTGGCCGCCATGGAGGGCGTGGGCCATGTGGTGCTGGTCTCCTACAACGGCGACTACATGGGGTGAGCCTATGGCGGCGCACAGGCATTTTGACAAAATATGTGCGGTGGTCATGGCCATTGCGGTGGCTCTGACCCTGTGGCTGATGGGGGCGGAGGGGGCGGGCCGAGGCGGCGCGCCGGAGTATGAGAGAAAACTGTTCGACGACAGCCGGGTGCACCGGGTGGAGCTTGCGGTGGAGGATTGGGACGCATTCCTCCAGAATGCCCAGGAGGAGGAGTATGTTCCCGCCCAGGTGACGGTGGACGGGGAGGAGTTTCGCCAGATCGGCCTGCGGGTCAAGGGAAATAACTCCCGGCGCCTGACCGGGGAGTACGGCCTTTCCCGCTACAGTCTGAAGCTGGAATTTGATCACTATGTCCCCGGGGGCAGCTACCACGGCCTGGACAAATTTTCCCTGGACGCCTCCTTCCAGGACAACAGTTACTTAAAATCCTGGCTGGTCTACGACATGATGGACTTTATGGAGGTCCCGTCCCCCCTGTGCAGCCATGCCTGGGTGACGGTGAACGGAAAGGACTGGGGGCTGTTTCTGGCGGTGGAGGAGCCGGAGGAGGGCTTTGCCAGGAGAAACTTCGGCCCCGGCCACGGCCAGCTCTACAAGCCGGACTACCGCTCCCTGCGCGCGGAAAATGCGGACGTGGCCCTGCGGTATGTGGGGGACGATGCGGACAGCTACCCCAACATTTTTGAAAATGGGAAATTTCCGGTGACGGCCGGGGATGAGCGGCGGCTGATCCGGGCGCTCAAAATTCTGGATTCCGGGGAGAATCTGGAGACGGCGGTGAACGTGGAGGAGGTGCTGCGGTATTTTGCCGTGCAGGTGTTTGTCATGAACTGGGACAGTTACCTGGGGCACACGGGGCACAATTATTTCCTCTACGAGGAGGATGGAATCCTGTCCATCCTGCCCTGGGACTACAACCTGGCCTTCGGAACCTACGCCCTGGGCATGACGGACCCCATTCGGGATCCCACAGTGCTCATCAACTTCCCCATCAACACCCCAGCGTCCGGCGAGGTGATGCGAAAGCGCCCCCTGTACCACCACCTGATGAAGGACGACCGGTATTTTGCAAAATACCATGAGTATTTCGACGCCTTCCTCGCCGGGTATGTGGAGAGCGGGCGTCTGGAGGAGCGGGTCCTGGAGAAGGCGGGGCAGATTGCCCCCTATGTGAAGAGAGACCCCACAGCCTTCTGCTCCTATGAGGATCACCGCCTGGCGGTGGAGACGCTGCTGGAGGTGTGCCGCCTGCGGGGGGAGAGCGTCCGGGGCCAGCTTTCCGGGGAGATCCCGGCCACCATCCGCGGCCAGCAGGAGCAGCCGGAAGCCAGGCTGGACGCCTCCCACATCCATCTGGAGGATCTGGGAGACTTCGACGACCTGCGGCGGGCCGCCAAGGCGGGCGGTTCGCCAGGCTGACGCTTTCGGCCCTTCCGGCTGACGCTTCCGGCTTCCTCGGCCTCCCCGGCCGCCTGCCTGCGAAAGTCCCGGTTGCAACCGGGCGCCCCTAACGTTATAATGTCCTTACAGACAGCAGCCTCTGCCCGTCGGCGGAGGCTGTTCGCGATATCGCGGCGGATGGGGGAAATTTCCTTTCCCCGTTCGCTCTGACAGAAAAGAATCGGAGAGAATGACATGAAGACAGGAACCTTATATGGAATCGGCATCGGCCCCGGAGATCCGGAGCTTCTGACCCTGAAGGCGGTGCGGCAGATCCGGGAGTGCGCTGTGATCGCCGTGCCGGGAAAGTCCCCCAGGGACAGTGTCGCCTACCGCATCGCCGTCCAGGCGGTGCCGGAGATAGAAAATAAAAAGCTGGTGGCCGTGGACATGCCCATGACCAAGAACCGAGCCGCCCTGGACGCATTTTTCCAGGCGGGGGCGGATATGCTGGAGGAGTATCTGCGGGCGGGGGAGGATGTGGCCTTTCTCACTCTGGGGGACGTGACCATCTACTCCACCTACCTCTACCTCTATCCCCGGATTCAGGAGAGGGGGTACGCCACGGCGATGATCAACGGCATACCGTCCTTCTGCGCCGCCGCCGCCCGGCTGAATGAGGGGCTGGCGGAGGGGGCGGAGGAGATCCACATCATCCCCGCCACCTATCAGACGGAGAGAAGCCTGGCCTTCCCGGGCACCAAGGTGCTCATGAAGGCCGGCCGGCAGATGGAGAAGGTGAAGGAACTGTTAAAGGGCGCGGATCTGACGGTCTCCATGGTGGAGAACTGCTGCATGGAGGGAGAGCGGGTCTGCAGAAGCCTGGAGGAGATCGGCGAGACGCCGGGATACTACTCCCTCATCATCGCGAAGGAGGCTGCCAGGGATGAAGAATAAGCTTTACGCTGTGGGCATCGGCCCCGGGGACTACAGCCATATGACCCTGGAGGCGGTGCGGGTGCTGGAACATTGCGACGTCATCGTGGGCTACACCGTATACGTGGACCTGGTGCGGGAGCATTTCCCGGGAAAGGAATTTCTCACCACCCCCATGCGCCGGGAGGAGGAGCGCTGCCGCCTGGCCTTTGAGGAGGCGGAGAGGGGGAAGGCTGTGGCCATGATCTGCAGCGGCGACGCCGGCGTGTACGGCATGGCCGGCCTGCTTCTGGAGCTGGGGAGAGAATACCCGGACACGGAGGTGGAGGTGATCCCCGGGGTGACCGCGGCCCTGTCCGGGGCGGCGGTGCTGGGGGCTCCCCTGATCCACGATTTTGCGGTGATCAGCCTGAGCGACCTGCTGACGCCCTGGGAGCTCATTGAGAAGCGCCTCCGGCTGGCGGCGGAGGGGGATTTCGCCATCTGCATCTACAACCCGTCCAGCCGCAAGCGGAGGGATTACCTGGAGCGGGCCTGCCGGATCCTGCTGGAGCACAGATCCCCGGATACGGTCTGCGGCCTTGTGCGCAATATCGGCCGGGAAGGGCAGAGCTTTCAGGTGATGACCCTGGGAGCGCTGAAGGACACGGAGACGGACATGTTCACCACGGTTTTCGTGGGAAATTCCGCCACCAGGGAGCAGGGGGGCCGCATGGTGACCCCCAGAGGCTACCGGAGTGAGCGGGAATCTGCCGGCCGGAAAGGAGAGTGCTGACATGGTTCATTTCGTAGGAGCCGGCCCGGGGGACCCGGAGCTGATCACGGTGAAGGGAAAACGCCTTCTGGAGGAGGCGGATGTGATCATCTACGCCGGATCCCTGGTCAATCCCCAGCTCCTCTCCCTGGCAAAGCCGGGGGCCGAGATCCACAACAGCGCCCCCATGACCCTGGAGGAGGTGCTGGCGGTGATGGAGCGGGCGGAGGCGGAGGGAAAGACGACGGTCCGCCTCCACACCGGAGATCCGTCCGTGTACGGCGCACACAGGGAGCAGATGGATGCCCTGGATGAGAGGGGTATCGGGTACGATGTGACGCCGGGGGTCAGTTCCTTTCTGGCCGCCGCAGCGTCTTTGAAGAAGGAATACACC
Source organism: Candidatus Lachnoclostridium stercoripullorum (assembly GCA_019114845.1). GTDB lineage: Bacteria > Bacillota > Clostridia > Lachnospirales > Lachnospiraceae > Lachnoclostridium_A > Lachnoclostridium_A stercoripullorum. The sequence goes on from DXEU01000008.1 coordinate 4,609, forward strand.
CTTCCGGATGTGAGCCAGACGGTGATTCTCACCCGGAAGGCGGGGCGGACTGCCGTCCCGGAGGGGGAAGATTTGAAAAGCCTGGCGGAGCACAGGGCGACCATGGTGATTTTCCTCAGCGTGGGCCAGCTGGAGGAGGTGGCGGAGGATCTGGCTCCCTCCTACGGCTGGGACGCGCCGGCGGCGGTGGTCTATAAGGCTTCCTGGGAGGATGAGCGGATTGTACGGGGCACCCTTGCGGACATCGCCGGCAGAACCAGGGAGGCGGGAATCACAAAGACCGCCCTCATCGCCGTGGGCGGCTTTTTGGGGGACGACTATCAGCTCTCCAGGCTGTACGACAAGACATTTACCCACGGGTTCCGGAGAGGAACGGAAGGAGGCGTGTGAGGATGGCAAAGAAGATCATGGTGCAGGGGACTATGTCCAACGCGGGAAAGAGCTTTCTGGCTGCGGGGCTGTGCCGGGTGTTTAAGCAGGACGGCTACCGGGTGGCCCCCTTTAAGGCCCAGAACATGGCCCTCAACAGCTATGTGACGCGGGAGGGGCTGGAGATGGGCCGGGCCCAGGTGGTGCAGGCTGAGGCGGCCGGCGTGGAGCCGAAGGTGGCCATGAACCCCATTCTCCTAAAACCCAACAGCCAGACGGGGAGCCAGGTGATCGTCAACGGGGAGATCCTGGGAAACTATTCCGCGGAGGAATATTTCACCAGGAGGAGAGAGCTGATGCCGGTGGTGGAGAAGGCCCTGGACGAGCTGGACCGGGAGTACGACATCGTGGTGATCGAGGGGGCGGGCAGCCCGGCGGAGATCAACCTGAAGGAAAATGACCTGGCCAACATGGGGATCGCCCGCATGGCCCAGGCCCCGGTGCTGCTGGTGGGGGATATCGACCGGGGAGGAGTGTTCGCCTCCCTGTACGGCACGGTAAAGCTCCTGGAGCCGGAGGAGCAGAGCCTGATCAAGGGGATCGTCATCAATAAATTCCGCGGGGACAAAACTCTGCTGGAGCCGGGACTTGCCATGCTGGAGGAGCTGGTGGAGATTCCGGTGGTGGGGGTGGTCCCCATGGCCGACATCGACATCGAGGACGAGGACAGCCTGGCGGAGCGCCTGAACCGGAGGGAGAGGAAGGCGGGCACGGACATCGCGGTGATCCGCCTGCCCCACCTGTCCAACTTTACGGATTTCGACGTGCTGGAGCGCCTGGACGGGGTGTCTCTGCGGTACGTGGAGGAGGCGGGGGAGCTGGGATTGCCCGACGCGGTGATCATCCCCGGCACCAAGAACACCATGTCCGACCTAAAATGGATGAGGGAGAACGGCCTGGCGGACCGGATCCGGGAGCTCTCCGCCCTGGATATCCCCGTGGTGGGAATCTGCGGCGGCTTCCAGATGCTGGGAAAGCGCCTGAGCGATCCCTACGGCGTGGAGCACAAGGGCACCATGGACGGCCTGGGGCTCCTGGACGCCAAGACGGTCTTCTCCAGGGAGAAGGTGCGCACCCGCGCCAGGGGAAAGATGGCGGATACCCTCCCCGGCTGGGAACTCCTCTCCGGTGCGGAGACGGAGGGCTATGAGATCCACATGGGGGTCACCCGCAACCTGGGGGGCTGCCGGGAGATCATGTACAGCCAGGAGGAAGGACATCCCGCCCTGGGCCTGGGAAATGAGAGCGGAACGGTGATCGGCACTTATCTCCACGGCTTCTTTGACGCCCCGGGGATGGCGGAGCGGTTCGCGGCCCAGGTGGAGTCCAGAAAGCGGGCGGAGACGGAGCCCGCCTGCCCGGTGGGCGAGGTCCATGACTGGAAGAGGTACAAGGAGGAACAGTACGACCGGCTGGCCCAGCTGGTGCGCTCCTCCCTGGACATGGATAAGATTTATGAAATTTTGGGAATTTTAAAGACATCCGAATTGGACAGAACAGGAGAACACAGGTGAGACCGCAGGAGATTGAGACGAGAAGCATGGAGATCATAGAGGAGGAGCTGGGGGAGAGGGCAGCCGCCTGGCCGCCGGAGGAGCTTCTGGTGGTGAAGCGCTGCATCCACACCTCCGCCGACTTCGACTACGGGGAGAACCTGGTGTTCTCCCCCGGCGCGGTTGAGATCGCCCTGAAGGCTCTCAGAAACGGCGTCACCATCGTCACCGACACCTCCATGGCCGCCGCAGGCATCAACAAGCGCTCCGCCGCCGCCCTGGGGGTGGAGGTGCGCTGCTTCATCGCGGACCCGGATGTGGCCGAGGAGGCGAAGGGGCGGGGGATCACCCGCTCGGCCGTGTGCATGGAGAGGGCGGCCGCCCTGGGCCGCCCGGTGATCGCCGCGGTGGGGAACGCCCCCACCGCCCTGATGCGCATCAAGGAGCTGGCGGATGAGGGGCGGTTTCGGCCGGAACTCGTCATCGGCGTCCCGGTGGGCTTTGTCAATGTGGTGGAGGCCAAGGAGATGATCCTGGGGACGGACATCCCCCACATTGTGGCCAGGGGGAGAAAGGGAGGCAGCAACATCGCCGCCGCCATTGTAAACGCTCTGCTCTACCAGGTGCGCCGGGAGGAGTAGATGCGGTCTGTGAAAAAAATGAGGGGGAACAGAGAAACATGAACACGAAACGATCAGAAGAACTATTTGCAAAGTCCCTGGAGAAGATTCCCGGGGGCGTCAACAGCCCGGTGCGGGCGTTTCGGGCGGTGGGCCGCAACCCGCTGTTTATCCACCATGCGGAGGGAAGCCATATCACCGACGTGGACGGCAACACGTTCATCGACTACGTCTGCTCCTGGGGCCCGGGGATCCTGGGACACGCCCATCCCCAGGTGATCGGCGCGGTGAAGGAGGCCTGCGAGCGGGGCCTGACTTACGGCGCCCCCACGGAGAATGAGCTGATCCTGGCGGACATGATCTGCGAGGCCATGCCGTCGGTGGAGAAGGTGCGCCTGGTGAGCTCCGGCACGGAGGCGGTGATGAGCGCCATCCGGGTGGCCAGAGGCTACACGGGCAGGGATTATATCATCAAATTCAAGGGAAATTACCACGGACACTCCGACGGGCTGCTGGTGAAGGCGGGCTCTGCGGCCCTGACCACGGCGGTCCCGGACAGCGCGGGAGTGCCTGAGGGCTACACCCGCAGCACCCTGGTGGCCCTCTACAACGACAAGGAGTCCGTGCGGGCGCTGATGGAGAAGTACGGGGACCAGGTGGCGGCCATCATCGTGGAGCCGGTGGCGGCCAACATGGGGGTGGTGCTGCCGGAGAACGGATTTTTGGAGTTTCTGCGCCAGATCACGGAGGAGTACGGCTCCCTGCTGATCTTCGACGAGGTGATCACCGGGTTCCGCCTGGGATACGGCGGCGCCCAGAAATATTTCGGCATCCGCCCGGACATGACGACTCTGGGGAAGATTGTGGGCGGCGGCATGCCCATGGCGGCCTACGGAGGCCGGCGGGAGATCATGGATGTGGTGTCCCCGGTGGGACCGGTCTACCAGGCGGGAACCCTCTCCGGCAACCCCATCGCCACCACGGCGGGGATTGAGACCCTGAAGATCTTGAAGGCCCATCCCGAGTATTACAGAGAGATCGAGGCCAAGGCGGAGAAGATCGCCGCAGCCCTGAGAGAGCGGGGGGAGCGCACCGGCGTTCCGGTGAGCGTCAACCAGATCGGCTCCCTCCTCTGCGCCTTCTTCACGGACCGGCACGTGGGGGATTACGACAGCGCCACCTCCTCCGATGTGCAGGCCTACGCCGGCTATTTTGGCCAGATGCTGGAGCACGGCGTCTACGTGGCGCCCTCCCAGTTTGAGGCCATGTTTGTCTCTGCCGCCCACAGCGACGAGGACATCCAGCGCACCTGCCAGGTGATTTTGGGCGAAAAACCCTGATATTGTCAGGGGTGCGCCCTGTCAGGCACTTGCAATTTGCCGGCAAAATAATTATAATGTAGAAATAAATACGATTGGAAAAGGCGGAGTTTTATGTCAAAGAATCAGTTACCGGCAAAACTGGATGTAGAGCTGGAGGCCCCGGCCGACTTTACCAGCCCCGACGTCCTGTACGACGATTTAATAAAGACGATCCGCAGATACCATCCGTCAGATGACATCAGCCTGGTGGAGAAGGCGTATCGTGTGGCAGCGGATGCCCATAAGGATCAGAAGAGAAAATCGGGTGAACCTTACATCATTCACCCTCTTTGTGTTGCCATCATTCTGGCTGATCTGGAGATGGATAAGGAGACAATCGTAGCGGCAATCCTCCACGACGTGGTGGAGGACACGGTCATGACCCTGGATGAGCTGTCGAAGGAATTTGGCTCCGAGGTGGCTCTCCTGGTGGACGGCGTCACCAAGCTGACCCAGCTGTCCTGGTCTGCCGACAAGGTGGAGATCCAGGCGGAGAATCTGCGGAAGATGTTCCTGGCCATGGCCAAGGATATCCGGGTGATTTTAATCAAGCTGGCGGACCGTCTCCACAACATGCGCACCCTTCAGTACATGAAGCCGGAGAAGCAGAAGGAGAAGGCAAAGGAGACCCTGGAGATCTACTCCCCCATCGCCCACCGTCTGGGTATCTCCAAGATCAAGGTGGAGCTGGATGATCTGGCCCTCAAGTATCTGGAGCCGGACGTCTACTACGACCTGGCGGAGAAGATTTCCCTGAAGAAGGACTCCAGGGAGGCATTTGTCCGGGGGATTGTGGAGGAAGTCAGCGAGCACATGAAGAATGCGGGCATCGAGGCCAAGGTGGACGGCCGGGTGAAGCATTTCTTCAGCATCTACAAAAAGATGGTGAACCAGAACAAGACCCTGGATCAGATCTACGACCTGTTTGCAGTCCGCATCATCGTGGAGACGGTGAAGGACTGTTATGCGGCTCTGGGCGTGATCCACGAGATGTACAAGCCCATCCCCGGGCGCTTCAAGGACTACATCGCTATGCCCAAGCCCAATATGTACCAGTCCCTCCACACCACCCTCATCGGCAGCAGCGGGCGGCCCTTTGAGATCCAGATCCGCACCTACGAGATGCACCGCACCGCCGAGTACGGCATCGCCGCCCACTGGAAGTACAAGGAGAGCGGCAGCGGCCAGGCGGCAGCGGGCCGGGAGGAGGAGAAGCTCAGCTGGCTGCGCCAGATTCTGGAGTGGCAGAAGGACATGTCGGACAACAAGGAATTTTTGAGCCTGCTCAAGAGCGACCTGGATCTGTTTGCCGACAGCGTGTACTGCTTCACCCCGTCGGGGGATGTGAAGAACCTGCCCAGCGGCTCCACGCCCATCGATTTCGCCTACTCCATCCACAGCGCGGTGGGCAACAAGATGGTGGGGGCCAAGGTCAACGGCAAGCTGGTGCCCATCGACTACGTGATCCAGAACGGGGACCGCATCGAGATCATCACCTCCCAGAACTCCAAGGGGCCCAGCCGGGACTGGCTCTCCATCGTCAAGAGCACCCAGGCCAAGAACAAGATCAATCAGTGGTTCAAGTCGGAGCTGAAGGAGGACAACATCAACCGGGGCAAGGATCTCATCGCCCAGTACTGCAAGACCAAGGGCATCAACTGGGCGGAGATCAGCAAGCCGGAATATATGGAGAAGGTGATGCGCCGCTATGCCTACCGGGATTGGGACGCGGTGCTGGCCTCCGTGGGCCATGGCGGCTTGAAGGAGAGCCAAGTGGTCAATCGGATGGTGGAGGAGGAAAAGAAGAAAAAGATCCAGAACGTCACCGACGACACCATCTTAAACGAGATCGGGGACGGCGCCAAGGTGCCGGTGGCCAAGAAGTCCAAGAGCGGCATCGTGGTGAAGGGAATCCACGATGTGGCGGTTCGCTTTTCCAGGTGCTGCAGCCCAGTGCCGGGGGACGAGATTGTGGGCTTCGTCACCAGGGGCAGGGGCGTGTCCATTCACCGGACAGACTGCATCAACATCATCAACCTGCCTGAGGATGAAAAGGCCCGGCTCATCGACGCCGAGTGGCAGCAGGAGGAGAACGACAGCAGCGGCGAGCGCTACACCACGGAGATCAAGATATACGCCAACAACCGCATCGGCATGTTTGTGGACATTTCAAAGGTGTTTACGGAGCGGCAGATCGACATCTCCTCCATGAGCGCCCGCACCAGCAAGCAGGGGACGGCCACCATCACCGTGACCTTCGACATTCACGGGGTGGAGGAGTTAAACCGCCTGGTGGACAAACTGCGTACCATCGAGGGCGTCCAGGATATAGAGAGAACGGCGGGATAAAGGCGAAGAAGAGGGTGCTGCGGAATCAGAGTTCGCAGCACCCATTTTTGTGCGGCAGGATTCTTTTGCCGCCATAAGTCCGGAGAGGATAGGAGGTTACCATGAAGACGACGGATATGCGAATCAAGACCATGATGCTGGGGCCCATTCAGACCAACTGCTATCTGGTTTACCATGAGACGACAAAAAAGGGGATTATCATCGACCCGGCGGACTGGGCCACGGCCATCGTCCAGGAGTGCCGGGAGAACGGGGTGGAGCCGGAGGCCATTTTGCTGACCCACGGCCACGGGGACCACACCCAGGCGGCGGATGCGCTGAGGAAGCAGTTCGGGATCCCGCTGATCGCCGCGGCGGACGAGGAGAAACTGCTGGGGGATCCCTCCCTCAACCTGACGGCCATGATGGGGATGTCCCTCACCAGCCTGCGGGCGGACCGCCTGGTGCGGGACGGCGATGTGCTGGAACTCGCCGGCTTCCGCCTGCGTGTGATCGCCACCCCGGGTCACACCGCCGGCTCCGTCTGCTACCTGGCGGAGGGGGAGGAGGCCCTGTTCTCCGGGGACACCCTGTTTGAGGGCTCCTACGGGCGGACGGATTTCCCCACCGGCAGCGGGAGAAGTCTGGCGGAGTCCATACTGAAGAAATTGTTTGCGCTGCCGGAGGACACCATGGTCTATCCGGGGCACGGGGCGCCCACCACCATCGGCGGGGAGAAGCAGGGAAATCCCATTCTTATGTACAGGAGATCGATATGATAGGAATACTGTTGAAGGACAATGGATTTGAGCAGGATATCCGGGAACTGCTCATGGCATTCTATCCCGGGGAGAAATTCGCCCACCAGGAGACGGAGGGCGTGGATTTTTACGTGAAGGGAGAGCCGGGGCAGGGACAGTATGTCCTGGATGTGGACGGGGACAGACGGGAATTTGAGGTTCCCGACGGCGACCGCCTGGAGACCAAGAACCGGATCAAGAGAAACCTCTACCAGATGCTGGTCTCCCGCACGGGGAGAGAGCTCCCCTGGGGCACCCTCACCGGTATCCGCCCCACCAAGATTCCCCTGACGAAGCTGGAGGAGGGGTGGAACCGGGAGGGGATCATGGACTTCATGAAGAAAACCTACTATGCCGGGGACGACAAGATCCGCCTCAGCGTGGAGATCGCGGAGCGGGAGAGGCAGATCCTCTCCACCATCTCCTACGAGAACGGCTACAGCCTGTATGTGGGCATCCCCTTCTGCCCCACCACCTGCCTCTACTGCTCCTTCACCTCCTACCCCATCGGGAAGTGGGAGAAGCGCATGGACGAATATCTGGAGGCCCTCTCCCGCGAGCTGTCCTACACGGCGGAAAAGATGAGGGGGAAGAAGCTGGAGACCATCTATTTCGGGGGCGGAACGCCCACGGCCCTGTCGGCGGAACATCTGGAGCGGGTGATCTGCGAGGTGGAGCGCCTCTTTGACCGGTCCGGAGTCCTGGAGTTCACCGTGGAGGCGGGGCGGCCCGACAGCATCACTCGGGAGAAGCTGGAGGTGTTAAAGCGCCACGGCGTCACCCGCATCTCCATCAACCCCCAGACCATGAACCAGAAGACCCTGGACCTCATCGGCCGCCGTCACACCGTGGAGATGGTGAAGGAGAAATTTCTCCTGGCCCGGGAGATGGGATTTGACAACATCAACATGGACCTCATCATCGGCCTGCCGGGGGAGGGGATGGAGGAACTGTCCCACACCCTGGAGGAGATCCGCGCCCTGTCCCCGGACAGCCTGACGGTCCACTCCCTGGCTTTGAAGCGGGCGGCCAGGCTGAAGCTGGAGTGGGATCAGTACGTGGACTTAGGGATGGTCAACACCCAGGAGATGATCGACCTGACAGCCCGCTTTGCCAGGGAGCTGGGGATGGAGCCCTACTACCTCTACCGGCAGAAAAATATGGCGGGAAATTTTGAAAATGTGGGCTACTCCCTGCCGGGCAAGGCCTGCATCTACAACATCCTTATTATGGAAGAAATGCAGACCATCGCCGCCTGCGGGGCCGGCACCACCACCAAGGTGGTATTTCCGGGGGAAAACCGCAGGGAGCGGACGGAGAATGTGAAGGACGTGGAGCAGTACATCCAGCGAGTCGACGAGATGATCGGGCGGAAGGATGAGCTGCTGTCCCAGATTGCGGGAAACGCTTAAAATACTTGCAAATTTAGGGATTCCATGTACAATAGAAGAGAAAAAAACGGAATGGAGAGAAGACATGGCGCTGAAAAAGAAGCCGGTTACCGGCATGAAGGATATTCTGCCTGCGGAAATGCAGATCCGCGATTACGTGCTGAATCAGATTAAAGAGACCTACAGAAGCTTCGGATTTTCTTCCATTGAGACCCCCTGTGTGGAGCACATTGAAAATCTCACCAGCAAGCAGGGCGGCGACAATGAAAAGCTGATATTCAAAATTTTAAAGAGAGGGGAGAAGCTGAAGCTGGACGAAGCCCAGTCCGAGGGAGACTTGACGGACAGCGGACTCCGCTATGATCTGACCCTCCCCCTCTCCCGATACTATGCCAACAATGCCGCCAGTCTCCCGAGCCCCTTCAAGGCCCTTCAGGTCGGCAGCGTGTGGAGGGCGGACCGCCCCCAGAAGGGACGCTTCCGCCAGTTCGTCCAGTGCGACATTGACATCCTGGGCGACGCCACCAGCCTGGCGGAGATCGAGCTGATCACCGCCACCACCACCGCCCTGCGCCGGATCTGCCCGGACCGGCAGTTTACGGTGCGCATCAACGACCGGGAGATCTTAAAGGCCATGGCGGCCTGGGCCGGTTTCCCGGAGGACTCCACGGACCAGGTGTTTATCACCCTGGACAAGATGGACAAGATTGGCCTGGACGGAGTGGAGCGGGAGCTGGCGGAGCTTGGCTACCCGGAGGAGGCGGTAAAGCGCTACCGGGAGCTTTTGGGAACCGTGGGGCACGATTCCGCCGCTGTGCGCTCCCTGGGGGAGACCCTGACCGGTTTCCTGCCGGAGGGACAGGCGCAGAACCTGGCGGATATCATGGACACGGTGACGGACGTGGCCTCCGTGGAGTTCGGCCTGGAGTTTGATCCCACCCTGGTGCGGGGCATGGGCTACTACACGGGGACGATCTTCGAGGTGTCCATGGACGGCTTTGGAGGCTCCGTGGCCGGAGGCGGCCGCTACGACCGCATGATCGGCAAGTTCACGGGCATGGAGACGCCGGCCTGCGGCTTCTCCATCGGATTCGAGCGCATCGTCACCATCCTCATGGATGCCGGCTTTACAGTTCCGGAGGCGGCGCCCAGGACGGCCTACCTGTTTGAGAAGGGAATGGACCGAGAGCGCCTGAGCCAGGTGATGAAGGAGGCCATGGAGGCCAGACGGGCCGGGGGCCAAATTCTGGTGGCCCAGATGAACAAGAACAAAAAGTTCCAGAAGGAGCAGCTCCAGAAGGAAGGCTATACAGAATTTAAAGAATTTTACAGAGACCCGCTGAAGCGATAGGGCCTCGGAAGGAGAAGAAATGGCAGAGTCAATGAAGGGTTTGAAGAGAACCCATCGGTGTGCAGAGCTTGGCATCGCCAACATCGGTGAGAATGTCACCGTCATGGGCTGGGTGCAGAAGCAGAGAAATAAGGGCGGCATCATTTTTGTGGATCTGAGAGACCGCTCCGGCATCCTGCAGATTATTTTTGAGGAGGCGGACTGCGGCAGCGAGTATTTCGCCAAGGCGATGAAGCTGAGAAGTGAGTTCGTCATCGCCGTGGAGGGCCGCGTGGAGGCCCGCTCCGGCGCGGTGAATGAGAATCTGGCCACGGGAGCCATCGAGGTGCGGGCAAAATCCCTGAGGATTCTGTCCGAGTCCGAGACCCCGCCCTTCCCCATCGAGGAGAACAGCAAGACCAGGGAGGAGGTCCGCTTAAAATACCGCTTCCTGGATCTGCGGCGCCCGGACCTGCAGAGAAATCTCATGGTGAGAAGCCGCGTGGCCACTCTGACCAGAGCCTTCCTGGCGGAGGAGGGATTCCTGGAGATCGAGACGCCCACCCTGATCAAGAGCACCCCCGAGGGAGCCAGAGACTACCTGGTGCCCAGCCGTGTGCACCCCGGCTCCTTCTACGCCCTTCCCCAGTCCCCCCAGCTGTTCAAGCAGCTGCTCATGTGTTCCGGCTATGACCGCTATTTCCAGCTGGCCAGATGCTACCGGGACGAGGACCTGAGGGCGGACCGCCAGCCGGAGTTCACCCAGATCGACATGGAGCTCTCCTTCGTGGATGTGGACGACGTGCTGGATGTGAACGAGAGACTGCTGAAAAAGCTGTTCAAGGAGATCTGCAATTACGATCTGCAGCTTCCCATCCAGAGAATGACCTGGAAGGAGGCCATGGAGCGCTTCGGCTCCGACAAGCCGGACCTGCGCTTCGGCATGGAGCTTCACAACGTGTCCGACGTGGTGAAGGATACAGAGTTTGCAGTGTTCAAGAATGCCCTGGCAGCCGGCGGCTCCGTCCGCGGCATCAACGCCGAGGGACAGGGCCACATGCCCAGAAAGAAAATTGACGCCCTGGTGGAGTTTGCCAAGGGCTACGGCGCCAAGGGCCTGGCCTACTTGTCCGTCCAGGAGGACGGCAGCTACAAGTCCTCCTTCGCGAAATTCATGACGGAGGATCAGCTGAAGGCCCTGGTGGACGCCATGGGCGGCAAGCCGGGAGATCTGCTGCTCTTCGCCGCGGACAAGAACAAGGTCGTCTTCGACGTGCTGGGAGCGCTCCGCCTGGAGATTGCCAGACAGCTGGATCTGCTGAAGAAGGATGACTTTAAGTTCCTGTGGGTGACGGAGTTCCCGCTCTTGGAGTACTCCGAGGAGGAGGGCCGCTTTGTGGCCATGCACCATCCCTTCACCATGCCCATGGAGGAGGATCTGGACCTCATCGACACCGATCCCGGCGCTGTGCGGGCCAAGGCCTACGACATCGTGCTCAACGGCACGGAGATGGGCGGCGGTTCCGTCCGTATCCATCAGGCGGACATCCAGGAGAAGATGTTTGAGGTGCTGGGATTCTCCAAGGAGAGAGCCCAGGAGCAGTTCGGCTTCCTGCTGGAGGCCTTCAAGTACGGAGTGCCCCCCCACGCCGGCCTGGCCTACGGCATGGACCGCATGGTGATGCTCATGGTGGGAGCGGACAGCATCCGCGATGTGATCGCTTTCCCCAAGGTGAAGGATGCCTCCTGCCTGATGACCGAGGCGCCCGCCCCGGTGGACGGAAAGCAGCTGGAAGAGCTGGGAATCGGCATTCTGCCCCAGAGCGAGGAGGAAGCCAATTAAATAGCTTCCATACGCCGCACGCATGGAAACGGATGTAAAAGGGGTATTGGACATTTCTGAGACGGCTCCTTATAATCGCTTTAGAACGATGACAAGGAGGAGAGCGGAGATGATGGATGGACGTGCTCTGCGGCGGATGATCCTGCCGCTGTTTCTGGAACAGCTGCTGGTGGCCCTGGTGGGGCTGGCGGATGTGTTTGTGGTGGGATTTGTGGGGGAGGCTGCCGTGTCGGGAGTTTCCCTGGTAAATTCCTTCAACACCATATTTATCAACCTGTTTACGGCCCTGGCTTCCGGCGGCGCGGTGGTGATCAGCCAGTACATCGGGAGAAATGAGCGGGAAAATGCGGGCCGGGCGGCCAGCCAGCTGCTGGCGGCCTCCGCCCTGCTCTCCGTGGGCATTTCCCTGGTGACCCTGGCGGGAAATGCCTCCATCATGCGGCTGATGTTCGGCCAGGTGGAGGCGGAGGTGATGGATGCCTGTGTGACCTACCTGCGCATCTGCGCCTACTCCTATCCGGCGCTGGCCATATACAACGCCGGGGCCGCCCTCTACCGCAGCTTCGGGAAAACCAGCACCACCATGTACATCTCGGTGGCCGCCAACGGAATCAATGTGATAGGCAACTGCATTGGAGTTTTCCTTCTCCATGCAGGGGTAGCGGGGGTGGCGTGGCCGACCCTGATCTCCAGAGTGTTCTCCGCGGCGGCCATCACCATCCTCTGCTTTTCCCGGACCAATCCCGTATGCTACATGAAAAAATGGATCTTTCGCCTGGATAGGGACCTCCAGAGGAGGATTCTGCGCATCGCCGTCCCCAATGGGGTGGAGAGCGGGATCTTCCAGCTGGTGAAGGTGGCGCTGAGCAGCGTGGTGGCCCTGTTTGGCACCTATCAGATCGCCGCCAACGGTGTGGCTCAGAGTTTCTGGAGTATGGCGGCCCTGGTGTGCACGGCCATGGGGCCGGTGTTCATCACCGTCGTGGGCCAGGCCATGGGGGCCGGGGATGTGCAGGCGGCGGAAGAGGGGATCAAAAAGCTGATGAAGATCACCCTGATTCTTGCCGCCGCCTGGAACGTATTTATATTCCTGCTGACGCCGGTGGTGCTGCAGTTTTATTCCCTGTCGGAGGAGACGAAGGAGCTGACCATTCTCCTGGTGCTGATCCACAACATTTTCAACACCGTGGCCTTCCCCTTTGCGGATCCCCTGGGAAAGGGACTGCGGGCGGCGGGGGATGTGACCTTCACCACGGTGACCTCCCTGTTCACCACCATCGGCGTGAGGCTGGTGTTCTCCTGGATCTTCGCCGTGGGGATGGGGATGGGCGTGGTGGGAATCGCCCTGGCCATGGCTTTTGACTGGTGCGGCCGGGCGGTGATCCTGCTTCTGCGCTTCCGCTCCGGCGCCTGGAGACGGTTCCGCGTGATCTGACCGGCCTCCCGGCCGCTTTCGGCGAGATGTTCCGGCCGATTTCAGCGCACCTCCCAGCCGCGTCAGCGCACCTCCTCCACCCGCACCTGCAGCTCCGTCGCGAACTCCTCCTCCCGGGAGGTCTCGTGGACGTCGGCCCACAGAAGCTCCAGGAAGGGCGGGAGGATCCGGAGATTTCTCTCTCCGGCAAACTTCATCATTCTTGCAGCAAACGCAGGGGTCTGGTGGTATCCGCCCCTGTAGATGACAGACAGATACCGGCCTCCGGGGATTTCCCGGGGGCCATTTTCGTTTATGAGAAATGCGCTGGTATACCGCCCCGCCCCCTCGTCCGGCGCGAAGAAGGAGCCGATGCAGTTGCTGCCGATGAGGCGTCCGCTCTCCTCCCGGCGCAGAAGCCGCCGCATGAGCAGGTTCATCTCGCTGTCGCTTGCGTATCCCTCTTCGATCACCCGGCAGCGCCGCGGGGGCAGAGTTTTTTCCGAGATCTCCCCCGCGGGGAGCTTTTGGGCCTGGGACAGGATCCGCAGCCGTTCCTCCATATTGTCCTTAAGCCGCTGCAGCCGGGCAATTTTCTCCTCCGTCTCCGCGAGTTCCTTCTCCAAAAGCGCCCGAGTGGAGGCCAGGCTGCGGTTTTTCATATATTCGCCGATGGATTCCATGGACATCCCCAGCTCCCGCAGATCCCGGATGATGTTGAGCCGCCAGATGTCGTCGGCTCCGTACAGGCGGTAGCCGTTCTCCCCCCGCCCGGGGGCGAGGATTCCCAGGCGCTCATAGTAGCGCAGGGAGTCAGCCCCGATGTGAAATAGCTTTCCGATCTCCCCGATGGTGTAGGCGTTCTTCATGTCTTCATTCTTCATATCTTCTGAGATTCCTTTCCGCAGATGACGATTTCCCTGTTGACCTTAGTATTATACCAGGGTTTATCCTGGAAGCACAAGGAGGTATAAAATGATGCTGCTCACAAACCCGAGAGAGAAATTTGAGGAGATATACCGCATCTATGAAATGTCGTTCCCGGAGGTGGAGCGGAGGACGAAGGAGGGCCAGAGGGCCATCTTCGAGAATCCTCTCCTGCGGGTGTGGACGGCGGAGCGGGAGGGGAGGACGGCGGCCTTTCTCACCGGCTGGAACCTGGAGTCCTGCCTCTACCTGGAACATCTGGCCACGGACCCGGCCTGCCGGGGAGGCGGCATGGGGAAGGAGCTGATGCATGAGGCTATCCAGGCGGCCCTGGACAGGCAGGTTCCCCTGATCCTGGAGATTGAGCCGGTGACGGAGGAGGACCCCTACACGGCCCGGCGGGCCGCCTTCTATGAGCACATGGGCTTTGTGGTCAACCGCTTCCCCTACAGCCAGCCGCCCCTGCGGCGGGGAGCCCCGGGCTGTCCCCTGTGGATCGTCACCTACGGGAGAGCCATGGGCGAGGAAGAATTCCTTCCCCACAAGGAACAGATCTATCGCCATGTGTACAGCTGCGGGGTGGAGTGAGCCGCGCGGGGCGGCTGGGGCGGCCAACCTGTGAATTTACTGTGAAAACGTGGAAATCCGGCTGAAATTCTGCTAAAATTCCTATCAGTAGGATAGGATAGAACAGGAGGCCGGAATATGGAACAGATAAAGGTATTAGTGGTGGACGACGAGGCCAGAATGAGAAAGCTGGTGAAGGATTTCCTCTCCGTGAAAGGCTTTACCGTGCTGGAGGCCGGGGACGGCGAGGAGGCCGTGGACATATTTTTTGAGCAGAAGGACATCGCCCTGATCCTCCTGGACGTGATGATGCCCAAGATGGACGGCTGGGAGGTGGTGAAGACCATCCGCAAATACTCCCAGGTGCCCATCATCATGCTGACAGCCCGGGGGGAGGAGAGAGATGAGCTCCAGGGCTTCAGCCTGGGGGTGGACGAGTACATCTCCAAGCCCTTCAGCCCCAAGATCCTGGTGGCCCGGGTGGAGGCCATTCTCCGCAGAACCAGCGCCGGCGCCTCCGATGTGACGGAGGTGGGCGGAATCGTGCTGGACAAGGTGGCCCACCAGGTGACCATCGACGGGAAGCCGGTGGATTTGAGCTACAAGGAATTTGAGCTGCTCAGCTATTTTATCGACAACCAGGGGATCGCCCTGTCCCGGGAGAAGATCCTGAACAACGTGTGGAACTACGATTATTTCGGGGATGCCAGAACCATCGACACCCATGTGAAGAAGCTGAGGAGCAAGCTGGGGGACAAAGGGGAGTACATCAAGACCATCTGGGGAATGGGGTACAAGTTTGAGGTGGGAGAACAGCGATGAGACATTCCATACGCACGAGAATGACGCTGATCTTCATCGGCGTGACCATGCTGATGCTGCTGGCGGTCTGGGCGGCCAACACCTGGCTGCTGGAGGACTACTATGTGAGAAATAAAATCGGCATTCTGGAGCGCTGCTACACCCAGATCGATGAGATTCTCCGGGAAAATCCCCTGTCGGAGATGGAACCCTACTCGGAGGACAACAACGCGGACGAGCTGTCCGAGCTGATCAAGACCATGGGCGAGCGCTACAACACCACCATCGTCCTGGTGGACAATGTGACGGGGAAGGCCATGGTCTCCTCCGCCAGGGACAAGGCATTCCTGGCCCGGCGGCTCTTCGGCTACGCCCTGGACCAGTACGACGAGCCGGTGGACTTGATCAAGGAACACGAGGACTATGTGATCCAGAGAAGCTACAATCCCATCGACCGCACGGCGGATCTGGAGGCCTGGGGATTCTTCGCGGACGGTTCCACTCTGTTTATCATGGCCATGCCCCTCTCCAGCGTCTGGGAGAGCGTGGAGATCTCCAACCGCTTCCTGCTCCTGGTGGGCAGCGTCGTCATGGCGGCGGGCTGCGCGGCGATTTACTTTGCCACCAGGAAATTCACCCAGCCGGTGCTGGAGCTGGCCCGGCTCTCGGAGGAGATGACCCGCCTGAACTTTGACGTCAAATTCGAGGGACATCAGCAGGACGAGGTGGGAATCCTGGGGAGAAACATGAATGAGCTCTCTGACAAGCTGAAGGAGACCATCACGGAGCTGCGGGAGGCCAACCTCCAGCTCCAGAAGGACATCGATGAGAAGATCCAGATCGACGAGATGCGGAAAGAATTTATCGCCAACGTCTCCCACGAGCTGAAAACCCCCATCGCCCTGATCCAGGGCTACGCGGAGGGGCTCTCCGTGGGAATGTGCGAGGATGAGGAGAGCCGCAACTACTATTGCGGCGTCATCGTGGATGAGGCGGTGAAAATGAACCGCATGGTGCGCCAGCTGCTGAACCTGACGGCCCTGGAGTTCGGCAGGGATATGCCGGTGATGGAGGTCTTTGACCTGGCGTCTGTGATCCGGGGGATCCTGACCTCCTCCTCCATCATGATCCAGCAGAAGGAGGCGAAGGTGGTCTTCGAGCAGCAGGAGCCGGTGATGGTGCGCGCAGACGAATTTAAAATAGAAGAGGTGGTCACCAACTACCTCACCAACGCCCTCAACCACGCGGACGGGGAGAGGCGGGTGGAGATCCGCCTGCAGATCATGGAGGAGGAGAACCAGGTGAAGACCACCGTCTTCAACACCGGGGAACCCATCCCCGAGGAGGCGATCCCGCAGCTATGGACCAAATTCTACAAGGTGGACAAGGCCCGCACCCGCGCCTACGGGGGCAGCGGCATCGGCCTCTCCATCGTGAAGGCGATCATGGAATCCCACCACCAGCAGTACGGCGCCCGCAACGTCCCGGGCGGCGTGGAGTTCTGGTTTACCCTGGAGCGGGGGGAGGAGACGGAGGCGCAGCCGGCTGAGGGTCAGTAAACTTTATACAACCGGGATCGCCTTTTCGATCAAAGTTTTGATGGCGGCTTCCTTGGATTTGATCAGATGGAGCGTGAGGGCGGCGACGGCCTCCTCCTTCTGGCCATTCCGCAGGTAGCGGATCAGTTCCAGGTGCTCCCGGTGCGCTTGGATATGCCGCTCCCACAGATCCCGCCCGGAGAACAGGCGGATCCGCTGGTTCTGGTCATAGATGTGGGCCAGCATTTCTTTAAAATAGCGGTTGGGGCAGGCGGCGGAGATCTGGCGGTGGAAATAATCGTCCAGGCGGCAGAAATCAGGAGGAGATGGTTCAGCGTCCAGAAGGCGCTTCGTCTCCTCCTCTACTTTTTGAAGCATCTGGTCGTCCAAGGCGTCCATATAATTGGAGATGATAAATGGCTCCAAGAGCAGCCGGGCCTCAAAGGTCTGGTTGATTTCTGTGAGGGTGAGTCCGGTGACCATCACCCCTTTTTTGGGAATGATCTGTACCAGCCCTTCCTGCTCCAGTTTGTTGAGGGCTTCCCGT
>DXEU01000085.1 GCA_019114845.1 Candidatus Lachnoclostridium stercoripullorum
AGCACATCAAAGACACTGATAAAGGCCATAAGCGCTCCTTCTCTCGGTCACTGGGCCTGCGCAGCCTGGGCAGGCGCCTTGTTGATGAATTTCTGATAGATGGTCTCCACGATGACGCCGATGGCGTTGTCACCGGACACGTTGCAGGCGGTGCCGAAGGAGTCCTGAGTGATATACAGGGCCACCATGATGGCGCAGATGGGGCCGCTGGGGTCGCCGGCCTCCGCCCCGAAGACCATATACAGGAAGGGCAGGGCGGTCATAATGGAGCCGCCGGGGGCGCCGGGAGAGGCCACCATGGCGATGCCCAGGGTCATAATGAAGGGGATCACTGTGGCCAGGCTGATGGGGATCTGGTTCATCAGACACACGGCGGTGGAGCAGGCGGTGATGGTGATCATGGAGCCGGCCATGTGGATGTTGGCGCACAGGGGGACCACAAAGTTGCGGATCTCCGCGGAGACGCCGTCTTTCTCGGCGCACTGCAGGTTCACCGGGATGGTGGCGGCGGAGGACTGGGTGCCCAGGGCGGTGATATAGCCGGGGATCTGGTTGCGGATCAGGCGGAAGGGGTTTTTACGGCTGACGGCCCCGGCCACCAGGAACTGCAGGAAGATGCAGATCAGATGCATGAGGATGACCACCAGGAACACCTTCCAGAGGATGCCCAGGATGGCGAAGGTCTGGCCGGACTTGGTCATGTTGGTGAAGGTGCCGCAGATATACAGGGGCAGCAGGGGGATGATCACCGAGTGGAGCACCTGGTCAATGACGCCCGAGAAGTCGCTCATCCCGTTGTAGAGGGTGTCGCCGATGGTCTTGCCCCGCAGGGTGGACAGGCACAGGCCCAGCACAAAGGCCAGCACCACCGCCGAGAGGGTGTCGAACAGGGGCGGGATCTCCAGGCTGAAGTAGCTCTCCAGGGAGTTGCCGGCCGTGGCAGCGATCTGCTCCAGGGCGCCGTCGCTCATAAAGCTGGGGAACAGGGTATCCGCCACCAGGAAGGAGGCGGAGCCCGCCGCCAGGGTGGACAGATAGGCCAGAATGACGGTGATGAGCAGCAGCTTGCCCGCGCCGCTTTTCAGGTTGGCGATGCCCATGGTCACATAGGCCAGAATCATCAGGGGGATGATGAAGGACAGGAACGTGCTGAAGATGCTGGACAGGGTGACCACGATCCGGCAGAACCACACGGGCAGGAACTGTCCAAAGAGAATACCGATGATGATTGCGATAATGAGTTTGGGGAACAGACCGAGTTTGAATTTCTTCTTTTCCACAAAAACTCCTCCTATAATTTTGCTCAAATTTCCTCTTGCCCATTGGCTGATTTTAGTATATTCTGTTTGCAATAATATGTAAAATTCATAGTTTTAATAAGATGCTTTAAAAAAATTCAATGATTACTTCCTGGGGCAGAAGAAGGAGGGGCTTTGCATGGAGCTGCGGCAGCTCAGTACATTTATTCAGGTGGCACAGTTGAAAAGCTTTTCCCGGGCGGCGGAGAGCCTGGGGTACTCCCAGTCTGCGGTGACGGTGCAGATCCGGCAGCTGGAGGAGGAGCTGGACACCAGACTGTTTGACCGGATCGGGAAACACATCTCGCTGACCGCCCGGGGCGTACAGTTTCTGGAGCACGCCTACGACGTGCTCCAGGAGGTGAACAAGGCCCGCCTCTCCGTTTCGGACACCGGGGAGCTGCACGGACGGCTCCACATCGGGACCATTGAGTCCCTGTGCTTCTCCAAGCTGCCCGCTGCGCTGCACGCCTATTGGCAGCGGCACCCTAAGGTGGTGGTCCATGTCACCACCGGCGAACCGAAGTTTCTGATCGAGCGGATGGAGCGGGGAGAGCTGGATCTGATCTACATTCTGGACGAGCCCCGGTACAGCAACAACTGGAACAAGCTGATGGAGCAGAAGGAGCGGGTGGTCTTTGTGACCTCCGCCTCTCTGGGGGCGGAGCTGGAGGGCATTCCGGAGCTGACCGCGGAGGACCTGCTGGACAGGCCGTTTTATCTCACGGAGCGGGACACCAACTACCGCCGGGTGCTGGACCGCTTTCTGGCCGCCCGGAACCGGAGCCTCACCCCCTTCCTGGAGTGCAGCGACACGTCTTTTCTCATCCGCATTCTGGAGAACAACCGGGGCGTCTCCCTGCTGCCCTGGTATGCGGTGGAGCAGAGCGTGGGGCAGGGAAAGCTCTCCCTGATCCAGGTAGCGGATTTTCATGTCACGCTGTACCGGCAGATCTTTTCCCATAAGGAGAAGTGGTGCTCCCGGGAGATGGACGAGTTCGTCCGCACCGTGCAGGAGCTGGAGGCACTGTGACGGTCCAAGCCGCTCTGAGCAGGATAGATAGGCGGGGAAGCAGATCCGCAATTACATTGAGCTCTGATTTGAATTGCCCTCTGGGACAGAAGGCGCATCCAATTTTTCCTGGCGAAGATGCTCCTGTAGAAATTGAAATACATCATCCCGGTCCAAAAATCGAATTTTGATCCGTGCATTTTCGTACTGCGTGATATAGGCGTCGTCACCTGTGCGGAGGTACCCGGCCAGCTGGGAATAGGGGTCCAGGCCCACGGCGCGTATGGCAGATACGATCTCCCGCATGCGGCGGCGGAAGAAGCGCTCCTGTTGCTTCATAGATGCTCCTCCCTCTGGCATGCGGTTAGGGATTCAGACTGGGCGGCGAGGGAACGCAGGGCCTGCAGTTCCCGTTCGATCCGCCGGCAGACGCCGGCGTTATTCCGCTCCCTGGCCTGCAGCCGATGCAGGCGAAACTCTAGCATAGCGATTTTGACAGACAGTTCCATAGTTTCTCATCCTTTCTGAATC
>DXEU01000086.1 GCA_019114845.1 Candidatus Lachnoclostridium stercoripullorum
CGGTCATGGAAGTATTGAATACGATCTCACTGATGACTTCGCGGGCGGATCCGATGCTGGTTCCCTGAAACACGGTTCCGTCTTCCAGTATCAAAAATGCTTTCATGTGGGGGTACTTCCTTTCTCTTATATTTGTATGTCTGGGCCCCGGAACTGATCCCCCGGATCCCTTCCTGACAAAAGCCCAAATTGTAAAGATTATACCCGATCATGGAACAAATTTCAAGTGGTTTTTCATAATTAATAGTAAGCGAAAAAACAGAGGAATTGCCATGAATCTTCCGTTATCTGCAGCCTCCTCGGACGCCTCCGGCTATCTCCAGGTGGATGTGGTTTCTTCTGAAAACAATTTTCCCATCGCGGACGCCAGCGTCACCGTCTTTCCGGAATCGGATTCCCCGCCGAACTCCCCCCTGCCCCTGGAGCGCCTCACCACCAACGCCTCCGGCCAGACCGAGCAGATCCCCCTGGCGGCCCCGCCCATGGAGTACAGCCTGTCCCCGGGGAACCCGAGGCCCTACTCCGAGTACCGCCTCCGGGTGGAGGCCCCCGGCTACAAGCCGGTGGACATCTCCGGGACGGAGATCCTGGCGGGGGCGGCCTCCATCCAGAACGTGCGCATGGAGCCGGAGGGGGATCAGGCTCCCCTTCCCAGGGACATCGTCATCCCGGAACACACCCTGTACGGCCAGTATCCGCCGAAGATCGCGGAGACGGAGGTGAAGCCGGTGACGGACACCGGCGAGATCGTCCTCTCCCGGGTGGTGGTGCCGGAGATCATCATCGTCCACGACGGGGCCCCCTCCAACGCCTCCGCCCCGGACTACTACGTCCCCTACCGGGACTACATTAAAAATGTGGCCTCCAGCGAGATCTACGCCACCTGGCCCAGGGCCTCCATCGTGGCCAACGTCCTGGCCATCCTGTCCTTCACCTTGAACCGGGTCTACACCGAGTGGTACCGGGGGCAGGGCTACGATTTCACCATCACCTCCTCCACCGCCTTCGACCACAAGTGGATCTACGGGCGGAACATCTACGAGTCCATCTCCGTGGTGGTGGACGAGATCTTCGACAGCTACCTGTCGCGGCCCAACGTAAAGCAGCCCATCCTGACCCAGTACTGCGACGGGAGACAGGTGAGCTGCCCGGGGTGGATGACCCAGTGGGGATCCTGCTCCCTGGGGGAGCAGGGCTACAGCCCCATCGAAATCCTGCGGTATTTCTACGGGGACAGCATCTACATCAACAGCGCCGACCAGATCTCCGGCATCCCCATCTCCTGGCCCGGGTATGACCTGACGGTGGGCTCCACTGGAGATAAGGTCCGCCACGTCCAGGAGCAGCTGGACACCATCGCCACCATCTACTCCGCCATCCCCCGCATCGACCAGGACGGGGTCTACGGCGCGGCCACCAGGGACGCCGTGTCCGCCTTCCAGTCCATCTTCGGGCTGCCGGCGACCGGCGTCATCGACTTTGCCACCTGGAACAAAATTTCCCATATCTATGTAGGAATCACCCGCCTCGCAGAACTGTCCTGAGGCCGGGCGCGCCCGGGCCGGGGAGGATCCCCTCCCCGGTCTCCCGCGCTCTCTTCGTCTCTACTGGGGATGCCTGTGGGGATTTAAGAGGCTGTAAAATGTCAGCAGGTAGAGGCCGCACAGGCCCACCAGCCCATAGATGATCCTGGACATCCAGGAGCCGCTGCCGAAGAGCCAGCTCACCAGGTTGAAATTAAAGAAACCGATCAGTCCCCAGTTCACCGCGCCGATGACGGCTACGGTGAGGGCCGTATAGTTTAAAACCTTGTTCTCCATTGTCTATCTCCCTTCTGTTTCTAGGAGAAGGTTGCCCAGATTCCGGCATTTTTATTCATCCCCCAATTTCACCACCAGAAGTGCCCCCGCCGCCAGGAGCATGAGGCCCGCCGCCAGCTGCCCGCCGCCCACATCCCCCATGGGGATTCCCCACAGGATCACCGCCGGGGAGGACAGCACCAGGCCGGTCACCGCCGCGTAGACGAAGGTCTCCCAGCGGGCCAGCATGGCCTCCATGGTCCTGGCGCAGAGGAAGATGCCCGCCGCCAGGCCGAAGGTGAAGGGGAGCAAAAGCTCCTGCTGCTCCAGCACCGTCTGCCAGTCCCCTGTGAGGAATCCCGCCTGAACCAGGTTGAAGGCGTGGAGCACCGGCTGGTAGTACCCCATCATCATCAGGAGCATGGTGCCGCTGACGCCGGGCACCACCATGGTGATTGATGCGATCATCCCCACGCAGGTCATGGTGGCCAGCCGCTCCGCCGCCGTGGAGAAGGCCAGCTCCCCGCCGCCGCCCTTTCCCCCCTCCCCGATGGCGATCACCGTCATCAGACAGAACACCGCCACCGCCAGCACGTACTTCTTCAGGCCGCTCCTGGAAAATTCCGCCTTCCTCAAAAGCGAGGGAATCCCGCCCAGGATCAGCCCCAAAAAGGCCATGCTGGCCGCAAAGGGAAAGGTTCCGAACAGAGTCTCGATCACAAAGGCCAGACCGCCGATGCCCGCAGCCATCCCCAGACCGTAGGGGAGCAGAATGCGCACGCTCTCCCCCGGTCTCTGGAACAGATGGCTCACCGCACCGATGATCTGGCCGTAGACCCCCATAGACACCGCGAGGGTGCCCCCGCTGACGCCGGGCACAATGCCCGCCACGCCAATGAGAAGCCCCCTCAGCACTTTCTTCACACAACTCATGGATAACCGCCTTACACGCTTTTATCCTATTTTATTACTTTTTCAGCTCTTTCAGAATCTCCAGTACCTCCGTCAGCCGGTCCATCCGGTAATCCGCCGGGCTCTGGTCAAAATTGAAGCGGTCGTCCTTCAGGGCTGCCACCGTCATGCCGGCCCTGTGCCCCGCCAGCACTCCGAAGGTGGAGTCCTCCACCGCCAGACACTCCTCCGGCTGCACCCCCAGGCGCTCCGCCGTGTACAGGTAGATCTCCGGGTCCGGCTTGCTCTTCTTAAACTGTCCGCCGCTCACCAGGATCTGAAAATAGTCAATGATCTCATTCTCACGCATCACCCGCTCCACCAGGGGCAGCTGGGTGGATGAGGCCACCGCCAGCTTGTATCCGTCCGCCTTCAGCTCCCTCAGAATATCCAGCATCTCCGGGCGAAAAATCTTCCGGTAGTCCACATCGGCGTACACATCCACATGGGCCTTCAGCTCCTCCCTGGCCTCCTCCCAGGTCTGCCCCTGGCCGATGGCATCCGCCAGCACGGACCAGGCGTCCGCCTTGGAGGCGCCCACCATGGGGTACAGCTGTTCCAGACGCATATCCGGATTCTTCGTCTTTCCAAACTCCCACATTTTCTCCAGGTACACCAGCTCGCTGTCAATGATCACGCCGTCCATGTCAAAAATCACTGCTTTTATCATACTGACCTCACTTATATATGAATTGGAGCGGACCGGCGCGGGCGCCGCGAGAGCGGCGCCCATGCCTCCATCCAGTATCATCCTAACAAATTCCCGGACATTTGACAATGGGGAAAGAGATATTTCATTTTCTGCTTGCAAAATCTCCCTTCTCTGCGTATAATGTCC
>DXEU01000087.1 GCA_019114845.1 Candidatus Lachnoclostridium stercoripullorum
GAAAAATAGGACAAGAAAACACACATTTTTCCAATTTCAAGGAAACACAATCCAAAAGGAAGGAGGTCACCTGCCCGGCCGCTGTGCAGGCAGCCCAGATAAAGAAGAGCAGTGCCTCGACGAGCGCCTCCCCTTGTGATATACTGTGTTCAGTATAATTTTCATGAGAGGAGAGATTTTTATGGGCGTACAGCCCCATCAGAATAGCCCTATCAAGCGTATATGTGCTGGTCTGTTGGCCCATGTGGATGCCGGGAAGACCACATTTTCAGAGCAGGTGCTGTTTCGGGGAGGCCTTCTGCGGACACCGGGCCGCGTGGACGACGGGGACAGCTTCCTGGATTTTAATGAGATCGAACGGGAGAGAGGGATCACTGTCTTCTCCGAACAGGCTGTGTTCGCGCGGGAGGAGGGGATTTACTGCCTGATAGATACTCCTGGGCACGCAGATTTCTCCTGGGAGATGGAGCGGGCCATGGAGGTCATGGATTACGCCATCGTGCTGGTCAGCGGAACCGATGGGATCCAGGGGCATACGGAGACGATCTGGAAGCTGCTGGACCGGTATGAGATCCCAGCTTTTTTCTTTGTCAATAAACTGGACCGGGATACTGCAGACTATGAAAAAGTTCTGGGGGAGCTTCAGGCCAGATTTTCGGAGGCTGTCTGTGATTTCACGTTCTGGGGAAACGGTGCGGCTGACCAGATGGAGGTTCCGGAGCGGGCAGTGATGCTGGCGGCAGAGGAGGATGAGAGTGTTCTCGAGGAGTATCTGAACGGGGAGTTGGACCGCGGACGGCTGACGAAGGCCTTGAGGACGATGATCCGCCAGCGGCGCATCTTTCCCTGCATGGGAGGGTCGGCTGCCACCGGAATGGGAATCGACGCATTTTTGCAGACTTTCTACGAACTGACATCGGGAACGTGGCGGGATGAATCCCCCTTGAGCGGGAGAGTGTACAAGATCCGGCACGACTCCCAGGGGGAGAGGCTCACCTTCGTCAAACTGACCGGAGGCAGGCTCTCTGTCCGCGATGCTGTCGGCGAGGAGAAGATTCACCAGATCCGTCAGTACAGTGGAAACCGCTATGTGACGCTCCAGGAGGCCGTTGCCGGGGATTTGGTGGCACTCACCGGGATCACTTCCAAGAAGCCCGGAGACGGGATAGGAGAGGCCTCTGACGCCCCTGAGGCGGTCATCCTGCCGACTCTGCGGGCGAGAGTGCTGTTTGACAGTTCCATACCGTCCAGGCAGATGGTCCAGATCTTTTCCGTCTTGGAGGCGGAGAATCCCGGACTGCACACTCTGTGGGAGGAGCAGCTGGGGCAGCTGTCCATCCAGATCTTTGGGAAGATTCAGCTGGAAGTGCTGGCCTCAGAGATAGGCTCGAGGTTTGGGGTACAGGTTTCCTTCGGAGTTCCGGAAGTGGTTTACAAGGAGACCATCGCCGGGCCTGTGATGGGATACGGCCATTTTGAACCGCTTCGCCATTACGCGGAGGTGGCGGTGCGGCTGGAGCCTGGCGCCGCCGGGGCCGGGATATCCTTCCGGAGCGAGTGCCATGTGGACCGCCTGGCGGTGAATTACCAGAATTTGATCCGCACCCATGTGTTTGAGAGAGCTCACAAGGGGGTGCTCACCGGCTCGGATCTGACGGACGTGGAGGTCGTCCTGGTGGATGGGCGCTCCCACATCAAGCACACCGAGGGGGGAGATTTCCGGGAAGCCCTTTACCGCGCCATTCGCCAGGGGCTCATGAAGGCGGAGAGCGTTCTCCTGGAGCCCTACTATCATTTTTCTATTTTTGTCCCGGAGGAGTATGTGGGGAGAGTGCTCACAGACATAGGGAAATATCACGGGGAATTTGAAGCACCGTCCCTGTCCGGAAATGCGGCGAAGATCCAGGGACAGGGACCGGTCTCGGAGATGATGAATTACGGGGAGGAGCTGGCTGTCCTCACCAGGGGGAGAGGATCCGTCAGTTTTCGCTTTGACGGCTACCGGCCCTGCCACAATCAGGATGAGGTGGTGGCGCGCCGGGGATATGAGCCAGACCATGATCTGGAAAATCCGTCCTACTCCGTCTTCTGCAGCAAAGGGGCTGCCATCACGGTGAATTGGGATCAGGCGGAGGGCTATATGCACTGCCTGAGATGACCGCTGATGCTTTTCAGGCTTTCTCCCGGCGAAGGGGCCTTTTATTTGCCGTGTTTTTCTCTCAGCTGCACTTTGTTGCGGGCGCTCCGGCGGCGCTCATCCTCCAGGGCCGCGTAGTGCTTCTTGGTGGTGTTGACGTCGGAGTGTCCCAGCACATCTGCCACCAGGTAAATGTCTCCTGTTTCCCGGTAGAGGGAAGTGCCGTAGGTGCTCCGCAGCTTGTGGGGGGTGATCTTTTTCAGGGGAGTCACAATTTTGGCGTATTTTTTCACCAGATTCTCCACGCTGCGCACAGACATCCGTTTTCGCTGGAGGGAGAGGAAGAGGGCGTCCTCGTGGCCCTTTTCCGGGAGAATCTGAGCCCGCTCATCCAGATAGGGGAGAAGGGCTTCCTCCACCTCATCGCCAAAATAGACGGTCACCTCCTTGCCTCCCTTCCGGTGAATGCGGATGCCGCCATTTTTCAGATCCACATCCGAAATATCTAAGCCCACACACTCCGACACGCGGATTCCTGTGCCTAAGAGGAGAGTGAGCAGGGCCAGATCCCGCACTTTTGTCTTTTCGTGGAAGGCTCTCTGGCGGTCAGTGAGAGAGCCGCCGCTCTCCACCTCGTCCAGAAGCTCGGCCACCTCGTCCACATCCAGGCGGATGATCTCTTTCTCGTGCAGCTTTGGCATGCGCACCAGGGCTGCAGGGTTTGTCCGGATTTTTTCGTCGCAGAAGAAATAGTTGTAGAAGCTCTTCAGAGAGGAGATTTTCCGCATAATTCCCCGTTCCCGGTTGGTGATTCCTCGATTCTGGTCGTTGAACCGGTATTTCAGGTACTCCATATATTCTTCCAGATCGCTCACCGTCAGCTGGTCCAGGCACTCCAGCGTGATCTGATCCATGGACAATTTGGAGAAAATGGGATTCTCCTTCCGCAGAAAATCAAAAAACACCTTCAAATCATACGCATAGGCGATTCTTGTGCGGGATGAGGTGCGCGGCTCGATGCCCCGGAAAAAGTCGGAGCAGAAGAGAGGCAGTTCTCTGGTCAGCTCCCGCAGCTTCTGAATATTTTCGATGTCCTTCTGTTCATGATATGGGATATTTGACATAGTATTTTCCTCCCCGGCGGCTGCATCAGAGCTGAGGCCAGCTCTGGATTCCGCCTTCCAGAATGGCCCGGAAGAGCCTTGATTTCACTCCCGGATTTTCTTTTTCCAGCTGTCTGGTGAGATTTTTTACGTATTCCCGTTTGGTGTGTCCGTCCACAGGACACGGGTTTTTGCAGACGGGAAGACTGTATTTTTTCTGAAAACCGATGACGTCCGCCTCCGGCACCAGCATGAGGGGGCGGATGACGGTCAGATCCATCCGGTCCAGGTAGGTGACGGGGGAGAACGCATGGAAACGCCCCTCGTAGATCAGGGACATGAGCATGGTCTCGATCAAATCCTCCCGGTGATGGGCATAGGCAATTTTATTGCAGCCCAGGGCCTTCGCCTTCTCATTGAGGGCCCCCTTGCGCATTTTGGCGCAGAGGGAACAGGGGTTGGATTCCTTTCTGGCCTCAAAGAGAATGGAGCCGATCTCCGTGGGGATGACTGTGTAGGGGATGGACAATTGTCCGCACAGCTCCTGGATGGGGGCCAGGTTGAGATTCCCCAGGCCGAGGTCAACGGTGATGGCGGACAGCTGAAATGGGTTCGGATAAAACCGTTTCAGGCCGTGTAAGGCATAGAGAAGGGTCAGGCTGTCCTTGCCGCCGGAAATTCCCACGGCGATGTGGTCGCCGGATTCAATCATGTGGTATTTGTCAATCGCCTGGCGGGTCAGGCTCATCAAACGCTGCAGGTCCATAGAAGTAGTAAACCGCCTTTCTGAATGAATTTCATTAAAAAGTAATAATTGTCTCTGCCATAGATTATAGCAGAAAAGCTGCGGGAGGGGAACAGAAACCGGTTGGGAGACCGGCCTATATTTATTCGCGAAAGAATAGTTTAACGAATAGTTGGAACGGCTTTGCCCCATAGAGGCCTCAAAACGCCTCTATATCAGAAATCTCGGGAATCTCCGCACATATACCGAAAATTCCCGAGAAATTCTAAAATTTCAGTTCTGTTCCTTCAAATCTTACACTCCGGGGCCGGCCGAATCTTCCGGCTGCTCTGCGGGAGCGTCCGCTGGATGATCTGGGGAAGGTCCAGGTGATTCCGGGGCCGGCGTGGGTCCGTTCTCAGAGGGGCCGTTCTCTCCGTCTGTCTTCCCACTCTCCGTCTCCTGCGGTTTGGCTGCCGGGGCCGTTTCCTCCTCGTCCTCATCGTCCTTCACGGACTCTGCCGGGCGGGAGGGGGAAAGGTGGCTTCCGGGGCCCTCCGTCTCCTCCTCGCCCTCGTCGGCTGCCTCGGAGGTCTCCTCCTCGCCGTCGATGGCCTCGATGGTCTCCTCCGTGCTCTCCTCGGCCTCGAAGCTCTCCTCCGTGGACTCCTCGGTGGACGGCTCTGTCTCAGGGGCAGCCGGTTCTGTCTGCGCCGGAGCTTTGCCGCCGCCGGTGCCCGCCTCCGGGGCATTCTCCCCCACCTCCGTCAGGCCGCTGTCCTCCCCGATTTTCTGGCTGATGGCCCGCA
>DXEU01000088.1 GCA_019114845.1 Candidatus Lachnoclostridium stercoripullorum
CTTGCCATCCTCATCGACAATATCGATGAAGATTCTGGTTTGTCCACCATCTGTATTAACAAACGTCACCGTATACGTGGAGAAATGCTCTGCCTCAAAGCTTACCTCTGCGATGCCGTCCTCGGAATACACCTGGATGGGTGCCGCCACAGCCTTCACATCCACGACGTCCTCCGCCTGAATCTCTGCCTGGGGCTCCTCGTCCTTGGTGGTCTCCACGTGCATGATCTCCACCGCGTCGGCTTCCTTGCTGTGCTCCTCGATCAGTGCGCCGGTGAAAGTAACCTCCACCACGCCGCTCCAGATCTGGTCGTCCAGCTTGCCGCCGTCGGCGTCCAGAAGATCGATATTGTAGGAAAGGGAGGCGATTACTTCTTTCTCCTCGCCCGCTTCAGCCGCCTCGGCTTCCACGTTCTCCTTTACCACATCCTCGATTCCTGTTACCACGCTGGCTTCCGCCGTCACGCCTGCCGGGAGTACGCCCGCATCCGCATGAATATGGATGACCGTGCCGTCCTCCATGGTCAGCTCTGTGTCAAACGCCGGATGCTCGCCTGTCTCCGCCATCACCACGTCAACGCTCTGCTCCTCCGTCACGCCGTACACTGCGTACCACGCCGTCTGGGAGCCGTCCTCGTTGTCGGTGACGGTGTCAGCCGTCAGCTCCTCGCCGTTGGCCAGTACTGTCTCCACTGCGTAGCCGATCTGGTTCTTCACGCCAAAGTAGAGATCTTCACCGTCCTCCACGCCGCGGGGGCCGTCCACGATTCTCGCGGAGCCAGCCGGGGTGATGGAGTACTCCACCTTCCAGCCTTCCACGTCGTCCAGGGCGTGCAGCTTATTTAACGTCGAAGAGTACAGCTTTGCCGTGCCGCTCCAGCCGATGCCGACTAAGTCGCTGTAGCTGGGCTTCGGGGCGCTCTCGATCTCGGATTTGGTGGCCTCGTCCATCTCGGACGCCGTCGCCTTGGGATCCTCTGCGGGAGCTGCCGTCTCGGGGGCATCGGTCTCAGGAACCTCCGTCTCGGGAACTTCCTCCTCGGGGGCTTCCGTCTCCGGCTCCTCGCCGGTCTCCTCCGCAACTGCGGACTCCTCGGTCTCCGCCTCCGTGGTCTCTTCCTCCTCCGGCAGCTCGGAAGGCGTAGCCTTCTCCGCCGGTGCGGCCACCAGTGCCGCCTCGTTCTTGCTGATGGAGGCTGTCATCTCTGACTCTGTGGCCACGGGATCCTCCGCGGGAGCTTCCGTCTCAGGGGCATCCGTCTCGGGAGTCTCCGCCGCCGGCTCGCTGGGAGCGGTGGTGTCCGCTGCGTCCTCCGCCGTATCTTCTGTATTTACCGGTTCAGAGATGACATTGACCTCCTCGTCCCCGTAGACGCTCTCATAGCTTCTCACGGTGATCCGGTCGGTCTGCTTCACCTTTTCCTCCCCGTTCACTGTATAGGTAATTCTGGAACGGAACTGAACGGTATCCTCGCTGTTGTTGATGTACAGGAAAATGACCTCTTCGTCTCCGGTCATGGCGTACATGTCGTCTGCATCCTCAGGCACGCGGACGAACACGCGCATGTTGGTCTCTACATCCCCTCCTTCCATCTCAGGATAGGCCTCGTACAGCTTGCCTTCTCCAAACAGATAACCATTAAAATCATCTACGTTTCCGTTGGTGAAATTAAGGTCATCCGGCGCCACCACGTTCTCCGATGCGATCGCTTCCTCCACAGCTGCTGTGAGATCTGCTCCACGCATCTCGAATGTGACATCCGTCGAAGCACCTGCCGCGTAGGCCGTACTCAGGTCTGAACCGATGTTGGTGCAGACCATGGCCGCTGCGAGCAGGAACGACGTGAGGCGCTTGGGCGAGAACCATCTTTGCTTTCTCGCCCGGGACCTTCCTCGTCCTTCCATACAACTCTCTCCTTTCTTTCCAAATGAATTCAGCGGTCCATTTGTGAAATTGTAAAAACGAGACAGAGAAACCATACTTTTTCTGTCTCGTTCTTTAGTATACAAGGTCGAGTGTACAAAACCCGTTACATTTATATCACTTATAATATTTTTTTACTTTTTTTTGAAATTGTCCTTTTTTCTTAGTTCAGACAAATATTCTGTGTAAACACCAGCTCATTCTCCCCGGACAGCTCCTCCCGGAAGCGGTACCCGTCCCCGCAGAATCCCCGGATCTCCTCCTCCCCCCTGGCCCCGATCTCCGCCAGGTAGCGCACCATGCTCCCCCTGGCCATCTTGGCCTTGGTGGCCTTCACCTTCACCGCCGGACGGCCATTTTTATCCGCCGTCTCCTCCCCGAACACGCAGGTGATGAAACGATCCCCGGGCTGCAGCCAGGGCTCCACCACCCGGCTGTACTCCTTGGACGCCAGGTTGATGATCACCGGGTGCTCCTCCCCCCGAGTCAGCTCCCAGTAGATGGAATCCCCCCAGTATTCATACAGATCCCGGCGGCCGTCCAGGGAGATCTTGGCCTGCATCTCCAGCCGGTAGGGCGTCACCCCGTCCATGGCTCCGAGAATCCCGTAAAACCCGCTGAGAATGCAGAGGTGATCCCTCACATACTCCCACTGGCTCTCGGTGAACACTTGGGGCGCCATGGATTGGTACTGAAGCCCCACGTAGGACAGCACCGCCGGGGTCAGCCCTCCCCTGAGATCCATATCCTGCAGCCTCCTCCAGTTCAGCTCCGTGATCTTGTCGTTGGCGCGGTACAGCGCCCTCAGCTCCTCCCTGCTCATCTCCTGCAGGACATCCCGGATGTGCTCTGCCCGCTCCAGAAACACCGGCAGCCCGCCGATCTCAAAGAGGTCCCTCTCCTCCCTCATGGTTTTCGCCGGAGAAATGATTATCTTCATACTTTCCCTCACCCTTCGATTTTTCCGAACTTCTCTTCTGATTTTTCTATTGGATTTTTTCCCGGGCGTATTTTACAATACAGGGGTAGAAAGGCCCGGCCCCCAATCCCCGCCGGCCTCCTTCACCATGCGGATGAACTGCCCGGCGCAGGGGGAGAGCTTCCTCCCCTCCTTCCGGACGAGGCACACCCGCGCGGCGGGGAGGTCCTCCACCGGGATCACCGCCACCTCCGGCTCCGGGGGCAGCACCAGCCCCCTGCCGCTGCGGGAGAAGAGCAGGACGCCAAACTCCTCCTCCAGCTCCTTTATGGTTCCCGACAGGACCGACTGGGAGATATGGAGCTCTCTCGCCGCCCGGGAGAGACTCCCCCACCGGCAGATTCCCTGAAAATATCTGAGCTGTGTCAGTTTCAAGCTGTTTCCTCCTCCCCGCCGGCGCTCTGCAGAGCGCCGGATTCATCGAATGTCCCTGTGATGCCTCGCCAAATATTCCTAGCCAAGTGTTCCTATTATACCCTGCATTTGCCCCAAAAGACAACCGAAAGGAGAATCATCCGCCATGGAAAATTCATTTTGCCTCATAAAAAATAAGAACAGGCTTTGGACCCTGTTCAAAACCTGCTTTCTCATCAGCGCCTGCACCTTCGGGGGCGGCATGGTCATCATTTCCCTTCTCCAGAAAAAGTTTGTGGAGGAGCTGGGATGGATCGACCAGAATGAGGTCATGGACCTCACCGCCATCGCCCAGTCCTGCCCGGGCGTCATGTCCGTGAACACCTCCATCATGATCGGCTACCGCATCTGCGGGCCCCTGGGAGCTGTGATCACCGCCCTGGGTACCGTCATGCCGCCCATGATCATCCTCAGCCTCATCTCCCTCTTCTACACCCAGTTCCGCTCCAACCCGGCGGTGAGCGTGATCCTGAAGGGCATGCAGGCCGGGGTGGCGGCGGTGATGATGAACGTGTCCATCACCATGACCTCCGGCGTCATCACCGGGGCGTCCATTCTCACCTGGATCATGCTCATCGGCGCCGCGGCCGCCGTCCTCATCCTCGACGCGGACATCATCTCCATCGCGGAGATGACCCCCGGCCCCCTGGGCATCAACATTGCCTCCTTCGTGGGAACCCGCACCGCCGGCGTCGCCGGCACCCTCATCGCCACCCTCTCCTACATCCTGCCGGCCCTGGTGATCGTCCTGATCCTCTCCTGGTTCTACGACCGCTACCGCAGTCTGGAGGGCGTCCAGGGCGTCCTCTCCGGCCTCCGGCCCGCCGTGGTGGCCATGATCATCGCCGCCGCCGTCCAGCTGGTGGGCACCGCCTGGTGGGACGGACTTTCTCATCTCGCCCTGGAAAATACCAACTGGACCGCGGTGGTCCTCTCTCTGGTCCTCCTCATCCTTCTCCAGAAGAAGAAGCTGGGCCCCATCCAGGCCATCCTGGCGAGCGGGGCTGTGGGAGGCGCCGTATACTGGTTCCTGCCCCAGCTGCTCCCCTGATAGTTTCCCATCAGAGATTGGCTGTCAGCAGCTCCATGAGGTGGACACCCTCGGCGCCGCCCATCTGCACCCCCTTCAGGCAGGCGTTGCAGTAGGTGAGCACCCGCTCGGTGGTGTACTGCTTCGCCCACTCCTCCATCCTGCGCTTCTGCTCCTCCGGCGGCAGGAGATCCACGCCGTGATCCCTCACCTCCGTGAAATACACCGGCGCGATGCCGATGTTGCGCTTATAGGACGCCTCGTTGAACCGCCACACGCCGTCAAACTGAGTCTTCTCGTAATTCTCCTCCAGCTCCACCGGCTCCAGGTTCATGCGGCGCATGCAGGCCCGCACCGCCCTCTGCAGCTCCGGCTTGTTCCTGGCTCTCCAGCAGTCCTGGACGGTCATCCGCTCCCCGCCGAAGTCCGGCCACGGGAAGTCTGGGTCCGTGAGCACGTACTCCCAGAAGCTCATCTCCCTGGCCTGGGGGGACACTTCCCGGGTGATGGCGGAGCAGGTCAGGCAGACGCTGAGCACTGTGTCCTCCGCCGTCAGCGTCTTCTGGGTGGGGCGGCAGCAGGCGGCCACGCGGAAGCCCTCCTTCTCTGCCAGATAGGCCTTGATCTTCTTGCTGCTCTCCGGGCAGGCGGCGGTGAAATTGCAGCTGGGCAGATAAACGTACATAGCAAACTCCTTTCCCCTCGTTTCGCTTGGTGTTATTTTATATATTACATCACTTCATCTCTATCCTAGCACCCTAAAAATCATTTGTCAATGCCCGCCGGGCACACAAAAAGAAAGAGCCGTCCTGCATAGGACAGCCCTCACCAAAATTCCCTTCTTGTCTTGTGCAGTTCAACGCTTATTCAACTCCAGAAAACGATTTTTTTCTTCAGGCTGCAAT
>DXEU01000089.1 GCA_019114845.1 Candidatus Lachnoclostridium stercoripullorum
GATTTAGCAACTGCTTATCGCTTGTCTTACCATGCTGGGAAACTGGTCGAAATATATATTAAATGCTTTTGGTTATCGGAACTTCGAAAACTTTAGGAATCGAATCTTTTTATCCTTAACATAGCTAAGAGACACAGGAATGTATTTCCTGTGCCTCAAAAAATATTTTACCCCAACTCTTGACAAAGAGCCTTAATATAATTAGATTCCCAGCTCCCGCTCCGCCGCGTTCATGGCGGACTCGATCACTTTGTCCATGTCGTAATATTTGTACTCTCCCAGGCGGCCGCCGAAGCGAACATTCTTCTCCCCCGCCGCCAGCTCTGCGTACTTCTGATAGAGAGCCTGGTTCTTCTCGTCGTTCACCGGATAGTAGGGTTCCATCCCCTCCTTCCAGGCCACCGGATACTCCCTGGTGATCACCGTCTTCTCCTGAGTGCCGAACTCGAAGTGCTTGTGTTCGATGATCCTGGTGTAGGGGGTCTCCCGGTCGGTGTAGTTCACCACCGCTACCCCCTGGTAGTTGTCCCTGTTCTTCACTTCCGTCTCAAAGCGCAGGCTCCGGTATTCCAGTTTCCCGTAGCAGTATCCGAAATATCCGTCGATGGTGCCGGTGTAGATCACCGTCTCCCCAAGACTGTCGTAGTATTCCTTATCCTGGAGATAATCCTTCTCCAGCTCCACGTCGCAGTCCGCGAAGAGCTTCTCGATGATCACGTTGTAGCCTCCCATGGGGATGCCCTGATAGCGATCGTTGAAATAGTTGTTGTCGTAGGTGTAGCGCACCGGAAGGCGCTTGATGATGAAGGCCGGCAGATCCCGGCACTCTCTGCCCCACTGCTTCTCCGTGTAGCCTTTCACCAGCTTGCGGTAAATATCCACGCCCACCAGGCTGATGGCCTGCTCCTCCAGGTTCTTCGGCTCCCCCTGGATGCCCCGGCGCTGCTCCTCGATGATGGATTTGGCCTGGGCCGGGGTGGCGATCCCCCACATCTTGCTGAAGGTATTCATGTTGAAGGGCATATTGTACATCTGCCCCTTGAAATTGGCCATGGGGCTGTTGGTGTACCGGTTGAACTCCGCCAGCTCATTGACGAACTCCCACACCTTCTTGTTGCTGGTGTGAAAAATGTGGGCGCCGTACTTGTGGACGTGGATCCCCTCAATCTCCTCGCAGTACACATTTCCGCCCAGGTGATTTCTCCTCTCCACCACCAGGCATTTCTTCCCCTGCTTTGCCGCAAGATAGGCAAATACGCCGCTGTAGAGCCCGGCTCCCACCAGCACGTAATCATATTTCTTCATCTGTCCGCTCTCCTCGTTTTTATTGCCTGCCCCGGAAGCGATTGCCCGACCTGGCAGGCCGGTCCGTCTGAAAATTTACAGCATATGTCCCTTTTTCTTCATGACCTCAATCACCTGGTCCACGTACCTCTCGCAGGTGTCATGGTCCGGCGCTTCCACCATCACCCGCACCACCGGCTCCGTACCGGACTGGCGCAGCAGAATCCGGCCGTCATTTCCCAGGGCGGCTGTCACCTTGGACACCTCCGCCTGCACGTCACCGTCCTCCTGGGCGGCCTTCTTATCCTTCACACGCACGTTCTTCAGCACCTGGGGATAGATCTCCACCTCGGAGGCCAGCTTATCCAGGGGCTGCTTCTTCTCCAGCATCACCTCCATCACCTTCAGCGAGGTGAGAATTCCGTCCCCCGTGGTGGCGTTCTTGCTGAAAATGATGTGCCCCGACTGCTCTCCGCCCAGGCAGTAGCCGTTCTGGGACATGTTCTCATACACGTACTTGTCGCCCACCGCCGTCTTCTCATAGCCGATGCCTTCCCGGTCCAGGGCTTTGTACAGGCCGAAGTTGGACATGATGGTGGTGACGATCTTGTTTCCCACCAGGGCTCCCTGCTCCCTCATGTACTTTCCGCATATGTACATGATCAGGTCCCCGTCCACCAGATTTCCATGGCAGTCCACCGCCAGACAGCGGTCCGCGTCCCCGTCATAGGCGAAGCCCACGTCGCAGCCCTCCTCCACCACGTACTTCTGCAGCCCCTCGATGTGGGTGGAGCCGCAGTTGGTGTTGATGTTCAGGCCGTTGGGCTCGTTGTTGATCACATGGGTCTCCGCTCCCAGGGCGTCAAACACGCTCTTGGCGATGGCGGAGGCGCTTCCGTTGGCGCAGTCCAGGGCCACCTTCTTGTTCTTGAAGGAGCGGGTGGCGATGGAGATCAGGTAGCCGATGTAGCGGTTTCTTCCGGCGGCGAAATCCACCGTCTTGCCGATGTCGTCCTTGGTGGCGAAGGGAATCTCCTCCGTCTCCCCGTCCAGGTACTTCTCGATCTCCTCGATCACGCTCTCCTCCAGCTTCTCCCCTCTCTCGTTGATCACCTTGATGCCGTTGTCATAGTAGGGGTTGTGGCTGGCGGAGATCATGATGCCGCAGTGAAATCCTTCCGTGCGCACCACGTAGGAGACGCTGGGGGTGGTGGTCACGTGGAGCAGGTAGGCGTCCGCCCCGGAGGCCGTGAGCCCCGCCACCAGGGAGTACTCAAACATGTAGCTGCTGCGCCTGGTGTCCTTTCCGATGACCACGCGGCACTTCTCATCCGGGTTCTTCTTCCCGTAATACCAGCCCAGGAAACGCCCCACCTTGTAGGCGTGCTCCACCGTCAGATCCACATTGGCTTCCCCGCGGAAACCGTCCGTTCCGAAATATTTGCCCATGATTCTGTCACTCCTTCTCAATCAGTTTCAGATACCTCTCCAGAGCATCCTGCCAGGACGGAAGGCGCTCAAAGCCGTTCTCCGTCAGCTTCTCCTTGCTCATGCGGCTGTTGCTGGGGCGCACCGCCTTCACCGGGAATTCCCCGCTGGTCACCGGCGTCACCTCCACATGGTCCATCCCCGCCTTCTTAAAAATCTCGCAGGCGAATTCGTACCAGCTGCACAGGCCCTCGTTGGTGGCGTGATAGCGCCCGTATTTGTCCGTCTGGATCATATCCACCAGAAGTCTGGCCAGGTCGTAGGTGTAAGTGGGGGAACCGATCTGGTCGTTCACCACGCTCACCTTTCCCCTCTCTCTTCCCAGCCGAAGCATAGTCTTGATAAAGTTCTTGCCGTTGACGCCGAACACCCAGGCGATGCGGACGATGAAATATTTGTCCAGCAGCTCCTCCACCGCCAGCTCGCCCTCGTACTTGGTCTGGCCGTACACGTTTAAGGGGTGTCTCTCGTCGTCCGGCTCCCAGGGTCTCTCCCCCTGGCCGTCAAACACGTAATCCGTGCTGATATACATCATGGGGATATCCAGCTCTCTGCACACCTCGGCGATGTTTCTGGTCCCCTCGCCGTTGATCTTCCGGCACAGCTCCACATTCTCCTCCGCAGTGTCTACTGCAGTATATGCGGCGCAGTGCATCACCGCATCAGGTCCCACTTCTTTTATTACCCGCTGGCAGGCGGCGGCGTCCGTGACGTCCATGTTGTCCACGTCCGTTCCCACGCCCTCGATGCCCCGCTTCGCCAGCTCATTCATCACGTCATAGCCCAGCTGGCCGTTGACGCCTGTCACAAGAATCTTCATTATAACCGCTCCCCGTACATTTTCTCAAAATACTTGGTGTACTCGCCGTTGACGATGTGCTCCCACCACTCCTTGTTGTCCAGATACCACTGGATCGTCTGCTTCATGCCCGTGTCGAACACGTACTGCGGCTTCCACCCCAGCTCCGTCTCCATCTTCGTCGGGTCGATGGCGTATCTCCGGTCATGGCCCGGGCGGTCCTTCACGAACCGGATCAGGCTCTCCGGCTTGTCCAGGGCCTTTAAGATGGTCTTCACCACCTCCAGGTTCGTCCGCTCATTGTGCCCGCCGATGTTGTACACCTCGCCCACGCGGCCCTTCTCCAGGATCAGGTCGATGGCCACGCAGTGGTCGGACACGTGGAGCCAGTCTCTCACATTCTCCCCCGTCCCGTACACCGGCAGCTCCTCGTCCGCCAGGGCTCGGCTGATGATCAGGGGGATCAGCTTCTCCGGGAACTGGTAGGGGCCGTAGTTGTTGGAGCACCGGGAAATGGTCACCGGGATGCCGAAGGTTCTGTGGTAGGCCATCACAAACAGATCCGCGCTGGCCTTGGAGGAGGAGTAGGGGCTGGACGTGTGCAGCGGCGTCTCCTCCGTGAAGAACAGATCCGGGCGGTCCAGGGGCAGATCCCCGTACACCTCGTCGGTGGATACCTGGTGGAACCGCTTGATTCCGTACTCCTTGCAGGCGTCCAGAAGGGTGGTGGTTCCCATGACGTTGGTTCTCACAAAGCTCTCCGGATCCGTGATGGAGCGGTCCACATGGCTCTCCGCCGCAAAGTTCACGATGATGTCCGGCTTCTCCTGCTCAAACAGGTCAAACACGAACTTCCGATCCGCGATGTCCCCGCGGATGAACTTGTAGTTGGGGGCCTTCTCCACCTCCGTCAGGTTCTCCAGGTTGCCCGCGTAGGTCAGAAGATCCAGGTTTACGATCTCATGCTCCGGGTACTTCTTCACCATATGAATCACAAAATTGGAACCGATGAAGCCGGCTCCTCCTGTCACGATTATCTTCATCTCACTCTGTCTCCTTTATCTATCTGTTTTGCTCGCCGTGGGATTTTCACCCATTTTACTTTCCGGTGAGCTTGTCCACGTATTTTCCGTCCAGCACGTCCTTCAAATACTTGCCGTACTGGTTCTTCTTCAGCACCTCGTATGCCTCCATCACCTGCTCCCTGGTGATCCAGCCGTTCAAGTAGCCGATCTCCTCCAGGCAGGCGATCTTCCGGTGCTGGTGGGTCTCCACCGTCTTCACGAAGTTGGTGGCCTCCACCAGGGACTCGTGGGTTCCCGTATCCAGCCAGGTAAAGCCCTGTCCTAAGAGGATCACATCCAGCTCCCCGTTCTCCAAGTAGATCCGGTTCAAGTCGGTGATCTCCAGCTCGCCTCTGGCGGAGGGCTTTAAGTTCTTGGCGTACTCCACCACCTTGTTGTCGTAGAAATACAGGCCGGTGACGCAGTAGTTGGATTTGGGCTTCGCCGGCTTCTCCTCGATGGAGATGGCCTTGCCGCTCTTGTCAAACTCCACGATGCCGAACCGCTCCGGGTCGTCCACGTAGTAGCCGAACACCGTGGCTCCCGTCTCCTTGGCCGCCGCCGCCCGCAGGCGCTCCTTTAAGCCCTGGCCCTGGAAAATATTGTCCCCCAGGATCATGGCCACATGGTCGTCCCCGATGAACTCCTCACCGATGATGAAGGCCTGGGCCAGGCCGTCAGGGCTGGGCTGCACCGCGTAGGAGAGCTGAATGCCGAACTGGTGGCCGTCCCCCAGCAGGGACTCAAACCGGGGCGTGTCCTCCGGCGTGGAAATGATCAGGATATCCCGGATGCCGGCGTCCATGAGCACCGACAGGGGGTAGTAGATCATGGGTTTGTCATAGATGGGAAGCAGCTGCTTGGACGTCACCTTGGTCAGAGGATAGAGCCTGGTGCCGGAGCCGCCGGCCAGAATAATTCCCTTCATGTGTATACCTCCCGTACTTTATATAGACAATCATACCGTATCCCGCAGAATTAATCTTTAATTATCTATTATTTAATTATTAACAAAAACGCAGAATTCCCTGCATGACATTTAAAATATACTATAGAAGCCATGAAAATTCAAGGAAAACCGGCCTGCCCGGGGGATTGCCTCCCGGACAGGCCGGCCTTTGGCTGAGGGTCAGAACAGCGGTCCCACTGTGAGGAACAGGGGCGCAAACACCAGGGAAACCACCGTCATCAGCTTGATGAGAATGTTGATGGACGGGCCGGAAGTATCCTTGAAGGGATCTCCCACCGTGTCGCCCACCACCGCCGCCTTGTGGGGCTCACTGCCCTTTCCGCCGTGGGAACCGCCTTCGATATATTTCTTCGCGTTGTCCCAGGCGCCGCCGGCGTTCGCCATGAACACCGCCATGAGCACTCCCGTGAGCAGCGCCCCCGCCAGCAGTCCGCCCAGGGCGTCCGTTCCCAGGCAGATGCCCATGGCCAGGGGAGCCGCCACGGCGATGATTCCCGGCACCAGCATCTCCCGGAGCGCCGCCGTGGTGGAGATGCCCACGCAGGAGGTGTAATCCGGCCGACTCTCCCCTTTCAGGATGCCGGGATCCTCCTTAAACTGCCGCCGCACCTCCTCGATCATGCGGTAGGCCGCTTTGGAGACCGATTCCATGGTGATGGCGGAGAACAGGAAGGGGAGCATTCCGCCGATGAAGAGGCCGATGATCACCTTGGGGTTTAAAATGTCGATGGTGGTCAGCTGCACCGCCTGGGCGTAGGACACGAACAGGGCCAGGGCCGTCAGGGCGGCGGAGCCGATGGCGAACCCCTTTCCGATGGCCGCCGTGGTATTTCCCACGCTGTCCAGCTTATCCGTGATCTCCCTCACGCTCTCATCCAGCCCGGCCATCTCCGCAATCCCGCCGGCGTTGTCGGCGATGGGCCCGTAGGCGTCCACGGCGATGGTGCTTCCAGTGGTGGCCAGCATTCCCACTGCCGCCAGGGCGATGCCGTAAAGCCCGGCTGCCAGGTAGGAAACCAGGATTCCCACGGAGATAAAGAGGATGGGGGCCACCGTGGACTTCATGCCCACCGCCAGGCCGGAAATGATGTTGGTGGCCGCGCCCGTCTCCGACTGCTCCGCGATCCTCTTCACGGAGCCGTATTTGTCGGAGGTATAGATCTCCGTCACCTGGCCGATGATAAATCCCACCGCCAGACCGGCGATCACCGCCCCGGCCTCCTGGAGACGGCCGAAAAACAGATGGCTCAATCCCAGGGAGGAGGCAATCACGATCACGTAGGCCACGTAACTGCCAAAATTCAGGGCTTTCTGGGGATCACCGCCCTCTTTTCCCCGGACGAAGAAGGTGCCGATCATGGACGCCGCCACCCCGGCCGCCGCCAGGGCCAGGGGGAAGAAGGCGCCCTCAGCCTGCCAGGTGACCACTCCCAGGGTCACCGCAGACACGATGGCTCCCACATAGGACTCAAACAGGTCTGCGCCCATTCCGGCCACATCCCCCACATTGTCCCCCACGTTGTCGGCGATCACCGCCGGGTTTCTGGGGTCATCCTCGGGGATCCCAGCCTCCACCTTTCCCACCAGGTCCGCGCCCACATCCGCCGCCTTGGTGTAGATTCCTCCGCCCACCCGGGCGAACAGGGCGATGGAGGAGGCACCCAGGCTGTAGCCCGTGAGCACGTCCACATTTTCCGTGAGCAGATAGATGGCGCCGGCGCCCAGAAGCCCCAGGCCGACCACGCACATCCCCATGACGGCTCCTCCCTTATAGGCGATGCCCAAGGCCTTTCCCATTCCGCCGGTCATGGCCCCGTTGGCGGTACGCACGTTGGCGTCCGTGGCCACCTGCATGCCGAAATATCCCGCCAGGGTGGAAAATACCGCCCCCACCAGGAAGCAGGCCGCAGTGATCCAGTTGCCGATTCCCACTCCGATCAGGAGAAAAAGCACCGCCACAAACACCACCAGCATGCGGTACTCCGCCTTCAGGAACGCCTGGGCCCCCTCCTTGATGGCCCCGGCGATCTCCCGCATGCGCCCGTTCCCCGCATCCTGTCTCTTCACCCCGAACGCCAGAATAAGCGCAAACAGCAGGGCCGCAGCGCCGGCCGCCGGAGTCAGCCACATCATAGTCCTCATAACGCTCACCTCCTGAGATCTGCCGGCATATATTGGAAAGCAAATTTGCCGGCTACTATCTGTATTCTATGCTTTTTTCTGTCTATTCGTCAATACATTCAAGAATTTTTAGTAATTTTTCAGGACCATGGGGCGGGTCCCCTCGGCTGGGCGCACGGCACATAAAAAGGCAGGGGTCTGGCCGCCTTCCGGCGCGCCTGGCCTCTGCCCGTTTCGTCTATTGGATTTCCATTCTATCTTATGCTACCTCGCTCATCTTCGCCAGCTTGGCCGCCTGGTCTGCGGCGATCAGGCTGTCGATCAGCTCCTCAATGTCCCCGTTCATGATGGAGTCGATCCGGTAGAGCGTCAGCTTGATCCGGTGGTCCGTCACCCGCCCCTGGGGGAAATTGTAGGTGCGGATCTTCTCCGAGCGGTCCCCGGTTCCGATCTGGCTGCGCCTCTCCTCGGCCTCCGCGCTCTGCCGTTTCGCCAGCTCCATATCGTAGAGTTTGGAGCGGAGCAGGCGGAATGCCTTCTCCTTATTCTGCAGCTGGGATTTCTCCGTCTGGCTGTAGATGACGATTCCCGTGGGAATGTGGGTCAGGCGCACGGCGGAGTCTGTGGTGTTTACGCACTGGCCGCCGTTTCCGGAAGCGCGCATCACATCGATCCGGCAGTCGTTCATGTCGATCTGCACATCCACATCCTCGGCCTCCGGCATCACCGCCACCGTCGCTGTGGAGGTGTGAATCCGCCCGCCGGACTCCGTCTCCGGCACCCGCTGCACCCGGTGCACGCCGCTCTCGTATTTCAGCTTGGAGTAGGCTCCCTTTCCGTTGATCATGCAGACCACTTCCTTGAAGCCGCCGATGCCGTTCTCGCTGACGCTCACCATCTCCACCTTCCAGTGCTGATGCTCCGCGTAGTTCACATACATGCGGTAAAGCTCCGCCGCAAACAGAGCCGCCTCGTCGCCGCCGGCGCCGGCGCGGATCTCCAGGATAATGTTCTTGTCATCGTTGGGGTCCTTGGGGAGAAGAAGAATCTTCAGCTCCTTTTCCAGATCCTCAATCCGCTTCCTGGCATCCGCCAGCTCCTCCTTGGCCAGCTCCCGCATCTCCTCATCGGACTCCTCCTCCAGGAGAAGCAGGCTGTCCTCCACGTCCTGCTTGGCCTTCTTATACTCCTGATAGGTGTCCACCAGAGGCGCCAGATCCGACTGCTCTTTCATCAGTTTGCGGAAACGGTTCTGATCCTCCGCCACCGAAGGATTGTTTAACTCCTGCATCAGTTCTTCATAATGGATCAGTATATCATCCAGTCTATCAAACATGATTTCCCTTTCCTCCTGTCTACTCGCCAATGCCCGGCAGTTCCGCGCAGACCACCCTGTCGCGGCCAGCCGCGTCCTTCACAACCCTGGTGCGGGCAAATCCATTGTTCCGCAACAGTTCCTCCACCGCTGCCCCCTGATCGTATCCGATCTCCAGGTAAATCCGGCCTCCGGCCCGCAGAAACGCCGGGGCCGCCACGGCGATCCGGCGGTAAAATGCCAGACCATCCTC
Source organism: Candidatus Lachnoclostridium stercoripullorum (assembly GCA_019114845.1). Lineage (GTDB taxonomy): Bacteria > Bacillota > Clostridia > Lachnospirales > Lachnospiraceae > Lachnoclostridium_A > Lachnoclostridium_A stercoripullorum. The sequence continues at coordinate 9,295 of DXEU01000089.1, forward strand.
ACTCCCGTCCAGCGCCATCCTGGGCTCGTAATCCTTCACCTCGGGCTCCAGGCCATTTAACACCTCCGTGGGGATGTAGGGCGGGTTGGAGGTGATAATATCGTATTTTTTCTCCGGATCCAGGGCGGAGAAGAGGTCGCTCTTCAGGAAGCGAACCTTTCCGCCCAGGCGGGTTCCATTTTCCTCCGCCGCCGCCAGGGCATCCTCAGAAATATCCACGGCGTCCACCTTTCGGTATCCCCCCAGCACCGCAAGGCTCACGGCGATGCAGCCGGAACCGGTGCAGAGATCCAGGATCCTGGCCTTCTTGTCCGTATTCTCCTTCAAAACCAGCTCCACCAGCGTCTCCGTATCCTGTCTGGGGATCAGCACTCTCTCGTCCACATGGAAGGTCAGTCCCATGAAATCCTGTTTCCCCGTCAGATACTGCAGCGGAACTCTGGCCGCCCTGGCCTGGATCGCGCCGCTGTACTCCCTGGTGCGCCCCTCCGTGGCCGGCACCTGCTCCTGCTCCTTCAGCAGGAAATGGGCCATATCCATCTCAAAGGCCTCCAGCAGCAGGTATCTGGCATCCAGGGACGCGTCGGCGACACCCGCGTCTGCCAGCCGTTTTTCTCCCCATTTCCACAATTCAAAATATGTCATGCGTCCATCCTCTCCTTTGCTTCCCCTTCCGGAAAATTCTCCGCCAGATAGGCTCTCCAGTCAAACACCGCCTCCACGGCTGCAATCGCCACCTCGATCATGGAGTCGTCCGGCTCTTTGGTGGTCAGGCCCTGGGTCCAGAGTCCCGGCTTGCTGATCAGATTGATCAGGCCCCCGTCGCTTCTGCCCGCCAGCCGCAGAATCTCATAGGAAACCCCGGCGATCACCGGCACCAGCACAATCCGGCTGACAACGCGCATCCAAAGGGTATCCACCCGGATAATCATAAACAGCAGAATGCTGATCAGCATCACGAAGATCAGGAAGCTGGTGCCGCACCGCTTGTGAAAGCGGGAGCTCTTTCTCACATTCTCCACGCTCAGCTCCATGCCGTGCTCCACGCAGTTGATGCATTTGTGCTCCGCCCCGTGGTACATGAAGGTTCTGTGTATCTCCTCCATCCGGGACACCAAGAGCACGTAGCCGATAAAGATTCCCAGGCGGATTATGCCCTCGATAAAGGCCATCAGGCCCTCCGACGCCACATGGGGCCGCAGCAGATTGGCCAGCAGCAGGGGGACAATCATGAAGATCACCACCGCCAGCACCACCGAAAACGCCATCACCGCCCCCATGAGAACCTTCTCCAGCTTTTCCCCGAACGTCCGCTCCAGAAACAGCTCCAGCTTTCCCGGCTCCCCCGGATCCTCGTCGTCCTCAAAAAAGCTGGCGGAAAACGTCAGCGTCTTCATGCCCAGAATGAGGGAATCCGCAAAGCTGAACACTCCCCGCACAAAGGGCAGGGAGAATAGTTTCACCTTCTCCGTCATGCTCACATATCGGTCCTTCTCCACCGCGATCTCTCCGTCCGGCTTGCGGACCGCCGTAGCGTAGTCGTCGCCGTTTTTCATCATAATGCCCTCGATGACCGCCTGGCCGCCGATTCCTGAATATTTCATGGATTCACCTCCTCATTCTTCCT
>DXEU01000090.1 GCA_019114845.1 Candidatus Lachnoclostridium stercoripullorum
TGGACGGCGCCAACGTGGAGATCGTGGAGGAAGTGGGCCAGGACAACGCCTTCATCTTCGGAATGAGCTCCGACGAGGTGATCAATTACGAGAACAACGGCGGCTACAACCCCATGGATATCTTCAACAACGACCAGGATATTCGCCGCGTGCTGATGCAGCTGATCAACGGCTTCTACGCTCCCCACGACACGGAGCTGTTCCGCGACATCTACGATTCTCTGCTCAACACCAAGAGCAGCGACCGGGCGGACACCTACTTCATCCTCAAGGATTTCCGCTCCTACGCGGAGGCGCACGAGCGCATTGACCGGGCATACCGCAACGAGGATTGGTGGGCCAAGGCGGCCATCCTGAACGTGGCCAACTCCGGAAAGTTCTCCTCCGACCGCACCATCCGCGAGTACGTGAACGACATCTGGCACCTGACACCCATCACGGTGACCCTTGACAAGAACGCAGAGGAATAAATTCCATCCCCCTTTCATAGGCTGTAAGAAACGGCCTGTGGAAGGGGGTATTTTTTATGGGAAAATTGGCTGCGGCCGCGGCGTTTGCGCTCTTGTTCCCCTACGCGGTGACGCTGGCCTGGACAGGCAGTGTGGAGGGGGAGAAAAATGACCCGGAGGCGGGGGAGGAGAGGAGAATTCTCCTGGACCGGGGAGACACGCCCGCCTACATGGGGCTAGAGGACTACCTGCCCGGGGTCCTGGCGGTGCAGATCCCGGCGGACCGGGAGATGGAGGCGCTGAAGGCCCAGGCGGTGATCGCCAGGACTTACATCTGCAGCCGGATGGGGGAGGAGAGGGAGATCCCGGAGTCGGCCCTGGACCTGGACTATCTGGACAGCGGACAGCTGGCAGAGCTGTGGGGGGATCAGGCGGCGGAGTATTATGGGCGGCTTGAGCAGGCGGCGGAGGAGACGGCGGGGACGGTGATCACCTGGGAGGGGGAGCTGATCGAGCCGCTGTTTCACCGGGTCAGCGCCGGGAGCACCCGGTCCGGCGGGGAGGGATATCCCTACCTGGAGGCGGCGGAGTGCCCGGAGGACCGGCTGGCGGACGGCTATCTCCAGGCGGTTCCGTTTTCCAGGGAGGAATTTGCGGAGAGAATCCGGGAGATCCCGGAGTCCGGGGAGGTGTCGGCGGGGGATTTGCCCCAGGGCATCCAGATCCTGAGGACGGACGGGGCCGGCTACGTGGAGGAGATTCAGATCGGCACAGGCTCCTACACCGGGGAGGAAGTGCAGTACGCCCTTAATCTGGCCTCCCCCTCCTTCGCCGTGGAGGAGTATGACGGCGGTCTGCGGGTGATCACCCGGGGAGTGGGACACGGCTATGGGCTGAGCCAGCAGGAGGCGGAGCGCATGGCGGAAAATGGCTCCTCGGCGGAGGAGATCCTGCAATATTTTTACAAAAATATCAGCCTGAATTCTGTATAACCCCAGTCACTTTGGTAAGAATAGTACCGAGGTGATAAACGTGAAAAACAAAGTAAAGCAGATGTTCAGGGATAAACTTGTCCTTGTGATGCTGGTGTTGGGCCTGCTGACTATTGTTGCCGCAGCGGGCGTGGTGACCATTCAGAGAAGGGGCGGGGCGGAGGAGAATCCGTACCTGTCCATGGAGGAGGACGGCCCCATGGCCGGAAATGTGGAAGGAGATCTGGCGGGCGACTCGGAGATGAGGGCGGAGACGCCGGGCGGACAGGAGTCCGTGGAGCTGGCGGCGGGTGAGCCTTCCGGCGCGGACGGGGAGAATGGCGCGGACAGCGGGGAGATCCACGGCGCCGGTGCGTCCGAATTGGAGGAGCAGGCGGCTCCCCAATCCGCTGCCGATTCGGAGACGGAGGCGGCCCAGGCGGGAGCCGGAAATGACGCGGCTGCGGCCAGGGTGCTGAATTTTGCGGACACGGACCGCCTGGCCTGGCCGGTGCGGGGGGCGGTGCTCATCGATTACAGCATGGACACCACCACCTATTTCTCCACCCTGAAGCAGTACAAATGCAGCCCCGGTATCGTGGTCCAGAGCGAGGTGAGCCAGCCGGTCTACGCCCCCGCTGCGGCCAAGGTGGCCCAGGTGGGGAGCGACGAGGAACTGGGCAGCTATGTGGTGCTGGACCTGGGAAATGAGTACGAGGCGGTCTGCGGCCAATTAAAAGAAATCCCAGTGGCCGCCGGCGACTATGTGGAGGCTGGCAGCCTGCTGGGATATGTGGCGGAGCCCACAAAATACTATTCCGTGGAGGGCTCCAATGTGTACTTTCAGCTGACCCGCCAGGGGGAGCCGGTGGATCCCTTGGATTATCTGGAGTGATCGTTGTCGGGGATCCGCTCCAGCAGCTTTCTGGCGGCATCCGCCGGGAAATCGGCGGAGGGAGGATTTTCTGCTAGGCGGCGCAGCAGCTCGTGGGCGTTTCCGCTCTGGGGCAGCATGTAGCCGGACTCCCGGAGCAGGTCCTCGTTTACCAGCCGCACGGATCGGGCGATGGCGGTCATGAGCCGGTAGGACTCATTGTCAGGGGCCTCATCCGCCAGTTTCCGGGCGGCAGCTTCCTGCCTGGCTTTGTTCCCAGCCAGGGCAAAGGAGAGGGCGGCGAGATGGCCGTCCTTTTTCTGCTGGGGCGGATACTCCAGGGGCACCATGGAGATGGCGCCGCTGGGGCAGGCGCCGGCGCAGACGCCGCAGCCGATGCATTTCTCGGTGTCAATGACACTGTTCTCCGTGTCCGAGGCCCCTGTGGGGCAAACGTACAGGCAGAGGCAATCCTTTGTGCAGAGACGAAGGTTGCGCACAGCGATCTGAGTTTTCATTTGGAGGCCCTCCCTTCTATCTTGTCAAACTTCCAGGCCGGGACTTTGCACACGGGGCAGAGTTCCGGCGGTTCATTTCCCACAAAGACGAAACCGCAGACGGAGCACACCCAGATCTGGGTGTACTTTAAAAAGGACGGGCCTTCAGCGCGGTACCGCTGGGCGAGGGAATTTAGGATCATCGTCACCTTTTCCCCCCAGACGCAGACTCTCTGGGTGCCGCGGTCGCCCAGCTCTCTGGCGGCGCCGTGGACAGCCGGATACCCCCGGTCCAGATCATCCTGGAGCAAGCCTGCCAGGCCGCCGCTGTCATCCTGGGAGGCGGGAGCCGCCGCCGCGAAATAGTCGGCAATCTCCTGAAATAGGGCCGCTTCCTCCTCCTTGTACTGCTTCTCGCAGCCTCTGGCCAGGTTGGAGCACAGGGCGGAGAGGACCAGGGGGGAGAGAAGTTCCGGGGCTTCATCGGGAACGTTTGTCTCCCTGGATAGGGCGGGGGTCACCGGTGCGGACGCTGTCTCGGGCTGCCGTTCCGGTGCGAACAGAGATTTTGCCGCCCGGCACAGGGGGCAGACCCAGGTATCCGGCAGGCCGGAAAAGGGAACGCCCTCTTTTTCCTCGTCGTAGACGTATCCGCAGATGGAGCAGATATACCTCATACTTTCATCCTCCTTGCATATTTTTGTATGCCGAAAAACGGCATTTTTATATTTTTTCACAAAACATTTCTGCGATTTCAGAATAATTCTAAAATAATTATAATAAACCCCTGAATTGTTAGTCAAGAGCAACAGCCGGTGGATTTCCCGTCGGTTCTGTGGTATACTTTTGGGATAGATACGCCCCAGGGCGGGAGGGAGGAGAGAGATGGGAGTTTGGGAGAAGATGCACTCGGGGGAGCTGTACGATCCCATGGACAGCGCGTTTGAGGAGGAGCACAGCCGTTTTATGGAGCTGCTCTGGCAGTACAATCACACTCTGCCGGGAGAGCAGGGGAAGAGGGACGAACTGCTGCGGCGCATGTGCGCCCAGGTGGGGGAGGGGTGCTTTATCGAGGCTCCCTTTCGGGCCAACTGGGGCGGCAAGTACCTGCGCCTGGGGGACAAGGTGTACGCCAACTACAATCTGACCTTGGTGGATGACACCTGGATCACCATCGGCAGCTATACCATGATCGGCCCCAACGTGACCATCGCCACCGCCTGCCACCCCACGGAGCCGGAGCTTCGCCGCCGAAATCTCCAGTACAACCGGCCGGTGACCATCGGGGAGAACGTGTGGATCGGCGCCGGGGCCATCCTTTTGCCGGGGGTGACCATCGGGGACGACTCCGTCATCGGCGCCGGCAGCGTGGTGACGAAGGACATTCCCGCCGGTGTGGTGGCCGTGGGAAATCCTTGTAAAGTTTTAAGAAAATTATCGGGGGAAATTTAAAAAAGTTATAAAAATATAATAATTTCTTCACAGCGCCTTCATACAAAGATGTTATACTGATTTCAGCATGAGAGATCGGTGTGATATCAATGAAACAGGAGGTTTTTTGATGAATATATTGTTTTTTCTTACCCCCAAGAGCGATGTGGCGTTTATTTACGAGGATGAGAGCCTGCGGCAGGCGCTGGAGAAGATGGAGTACCACAAGTACTCTTCCGTGCCCATGATCAGCCGCACAGGGAGATACATAGGGACCATCACAGAGGGAGATATGCTGTGGGGCATCAAGAACAAGTTCAACCTGAGCCTGAAGGAGGCGGAGCATGTGCCGGTGACGGCCATCCCCCGCAGGTCCGACTACCTGCCGGTGCGGGTGGATTCCCGGATGGAGGATATGCTGGACCGGGCTCTGAACCAGAACTTCATCCCGGTGGTGGACGACCAGAAGAACTTCATCGGCATCATCACCAGAAAAGAGATCATCAAGTATTTCTACGACCGTATGTGCCGGGAGGGAAATGAGGAGGAGAAGACCATTTCCCGGTATGTGATGGTGTGACGGCAGTACAGCACCATAATGAGGAGCGTGCAGATTCCCCTTCCGGAGCGATTTTTCGGAGGGGGATTTTATAAGTGAATTTACAGGAAGCGGAGGTAGAACGGACGATGAAAGTGGTAAAAGGCGGAAAGGTTTCAGAATTGCTGCGGGATACAAAGATCCCCAAGATGTTCCGGGCGAGGCAGACCTTTCCCAGGGAAGTGATTCCGCCGGAGGAGATTCCGGCGGTCATAAGGAGAGAGATGGAGCGGGAGGGGACCGGCGACCGGATTCGCCCCGGCATGTCCATCGCCGTCACGGCGGGGAGCCGGGGAATCCGCAATGTGGACGTGATCACCAGGGCGGTGGTGGACGAGGTGAAGGCCAGAGGCGCCCACCCCTTCATCGTGCCGGCCATGGGCAGCCACGGCGGGGCCACCGCCGAGGGGCAGCTGGAGATGCTGGCGGGCTACGGCATCACCCCGGAGACCATGGGCTGCCCCATCCGCTCCTCCATGGAGGTGGCGGAGCTGGGGTACTCAGAGCGGGGGCGGAGAGTGGTTTTGGACAAAAATGCCTATGAGGCGGACGGAATCATCATCTCCTGCCGCTTAAAGCCCCACAACGCCTTCCGGGGGCCCTACGAGAGCGGCCCCTGCAAGATGATGACCGTGGGCCTTGGAAAGCAGGTGGGGGCATCCGTCGTCCACGGGGACGGCATGGACGTCATCGCCCAGAATATCCCCACCATGGCCAAGGTGGTGCTGGAGAAGGCCAACATTCTCTTCGCCATCCCCTGCATCGAGAACGCCTACGACGAGACATGCAGGATCGAGGCCATCCCGGCGGAGAAGATCTTGGAGCGGGAGCCGGAGCTGTTAAAATACGCCTTTGCCAACATGCCGCGGCTGATTGTGGGGGAGGCAGATGTGCTGGTAGTGGACGAGGTGGGGAAGAACTACAGCGGCACCGGCGTGGACCCCAACATCACCGGAACCTTCTCCACCCCCTACGCCTCCGGCGGCCTGAAGGTGCAGCGGACCTGCTTCCTGAACCTGTCTAAAGAGTCCCACGGCAACGCCCTGGGCTGCGGCCTGGCATCCGCCATCACCCGCAAGATTTTTGACGCCATGGACATCGAGCAGATGTATCCCAACTGCATCACCAGCACCGTGCTGGCCTCCGCCCACATCCCCTGTGTGGTGAGCACGGACAGGGAGGCGATGCAGATCTGCATCAAGACCTGCAACAAGATCGACAAGGAGCATGTCCGCATGGTGCGGATCCCCAACAGCCTGCACATCGGGGAGATCATGCTGTCCGAGGCCTATTACCAGGATGTGAAGGCGGGAAAATACCCGGGGCTGGAGGCGTTGGATGTGCCTGCGGAGCTGGAATTTGACGAAGAGGGAAATGTGATCACGGAGATTTCGAAGTGACTGTTTTTGTATAATTCATAATTTGCAGGGACCATAAGCAACACTTATGGCGACAGAAATGTAAGAAAAAGGAAAATGACTGGCAAACCGGACGCCCAGGGCGGGCTGCAGGCTGCCAGTCATTTTATATGCAATTCTGTGTGTTATAAAGATTGTTTATTTCTCTTCAGCGTTCTCCTCATAGCAGTGGACCTCGGCCACCTTGGGCATGTCGGCGTCCCAGGATTCCTCCAGGAAGGCGGCGATTGCCTTCTCGTCCGGGGCCTTGGAGCCGTAGACGTCCGCGCAGAGGATCAGGCGGTGTTCCGGTCCCCAGAGGAAGTAGGCTTCCGCCCGGTCCACGTCCTCCCGGCTCGCCAGCAGGCGCTCCAGCTTGGCCAGATCCACAAAGTCTCTGCCGTTCAAGCGCTCCACCATCACGGTGCGGCCTCCCTGATCCAGCAGATCCAGGGTTCCGTCGGGAAGGATCCGGGCGGTGATGCCGGTCTGGTAGAGGGTGCCGGGGCCGTAGGGGTTGGTCACCTTGTCGATCCACCCCTCCGTGGGATGATCCATGATGTAGAGGCTTCCCCAGCCGCCGAAGGGCTGCTTGCGGCAGGCGGCGTCCATGACGTAGGCCTTCACCGGGGTGTCGCCGTCCACATCGCTGATCAGCCGGTAGCCCACGGTGCGGTTGACGGTCTCCGCCTTGATGAAGTAGTGCTTGGGGAAGAGGGTGTCCGGCAGATGGCTCTTTAAGCGGCGCACGGACGGCTCGTCCAGCATGGCCTCCACGATCCGCTCCATGCAGTCCATGAAGATCTCCAGCTGGCGGCTGTCAAACCGGTTCTCCCAGTAGCGGAGCTCGTAGTAGTACCCCTTGGCGTCGGACATCACCTGCAGGTGGAAGGGCAGGGAGTCCAGCTGCATCTTCTGGCGCACCGCAGGGGCGCCGCCGATCTCGTCCACGTTGAGAATGTCCCCCTGATACTGGAAGAACATCTCGTCGGCGTGGAGAGTGGAGACGTAGCAGCGCATGGTGTCCATGATCTGCTGGCCGTTCTTCTTCAACAGGTGGTCCACCGTCTCGTGGGGCACCTGGGTGCAGCGGAATATGTAGGTCAGGAACAGGGGGCCGGCCAGCCTTGCCCAGCGCCCGTCGGTGCGCCCGCTGTGGATGCTGGTGCTGATGGTGTCCTTCTCGCCGCTGAAGATGCCGATGCAGTAGTTGTAGGCGGTGAGGAAGAGCACGTTCTCGGACACGCCGTGCTCCCTGCAGAAGGCGGTAATCTTCTTTAAATTCAGCCGGGAGAAACGGCTGCGCAGGGACGCGTTCTCCCCGTGGTCCAGATCGTGGAAATCTCTGCGGTTTAAGATGCTCCTGCGGATGCGGAAATCCTTCATCAGGTTCCGGAAATACAGGATATTCTGATTCCGCAGGCCCCTGGCGTCCCGGTCCTTCTCGTCCAGCACGTACTCGAACAGGGTGTAGGACTCCTTCTCCACCTTATCTCCCCGGTACAGGGCGTTCAAATCCTCAAAGAGGACGTTCATGGTCATTCCGTCCCCCACGATGTGGGCGATGTCAAAGTACAGATAGTTGGCGGACTCCGTCTCGTAGATGGCCACATGGTAGAGGGGCTCGTCCTTCTCGTACATGAAGGGCTTTAACAGCTGTCCCCGCAGAATCTCCCAGTCCCGGTCGCTGACCCGGATGATGGGGATGACCACATGGGTGTCGTCGTGGCGGAACATCTTGTAGGCGCCCTCTTCCATCTGGATCACCGCCTTCAGGCCGGGGTGGAGGTCAAAGAGGTCCTCCGCTGCCCGCTGGAGGCGGGAGAGGTTGACGCTCCTGTCCAGCTTGAAGAAGAAGGGCAGGTTGGCGGTGGTGTTGCCCCGCATCACGTAGGCAAAATAAATCTGCAGGTTGGTCAGGGGGTAGACCGGGCGCACGGAATAGTCCACCTGAGGTCTGGCCTGGGTTTCCTTGTAGAAGGCCTCCAGCTGCGCCACCGTGGGATGGCTCATCAGCTCGTCCAGGGTGATGGAGAAGTTCAGGCCCGCGGCCAGATCGGACAGCAGAAGCACGCTGCCCATGGAGTCCAGACCCGCCTCGTAGAGGTTAGTGTCTATGCCGAAACGGCGGTGTCCCAGGCAGGAGGCGACGGAGTTGTAGATCTGGGTCTGGAGATCGTTCTCCGGCAGGCGCAGGTTGGCCAGGTGCTCCTTCTCCGCCTTCTTCTTGCTGAAATATTTGGAGCGGATGATCTTCTTGGATGAGGTCTTCTCAAAGGGAGTTTCCCGCACCCGGAAGCGCATGATCCGCTTGAAGGAGGGGAGTTCCTGGTTGTGCTTGTTGACCAGGTCGGAGAGGATTCCCTCGATGTCGGTGATGCCGGCGGCCTGGGCGTACTTGTAGTTGGGGTAGATCTCTGCGGTGATGACGTCGTTCTCCTCGAACACCAGGATCTCCTCCACCAGCCGGTCACCGTCGAACATGTGCTCCAGCTGCTCCGGGGCCACGTTCTCGCCGTTGCTCAGGATGATCAGGTTCTTCTTGCGGCCGGTGAGGTAGAGGAAATTCTCCTCGTCCACGTAGCCGCAGTCGCCGGTGCAGAGCCAGCCGTCCTCTGTGAGAACCTCCGCCGTCTGCTCCGGATCCTTGTAGTATCCCATCATGACGGACGGGCTCTTCACCTGGATCTCACCGTCCACGATCCGCACCTGGCAGCCGTCTACCAGCTGTCCCACGGAAGCGGCCTTGTCCGGCCGGCCCCAGACGGCGGTGGTGATTTTGGGGGAGCACTCGGACATGCCGTAGCCCTGGGCCATCTCGATGCCCAGCTTGGCAAAGCTGGCCTTCAGCTCCGGGGCCAGGTATCCGCCGCCGCAGATGATCTGGGTGAGGCGTCCCCCCAGAATCTCCTTCTTGATGTCGTCCAGGGATCGATCCGGCTGCTGCCTGGAGATGACCATGATCCGGTTGTACAGGGACTTGGGAATCATGGGGACGGTGCGGAAGCGGGTGGGTTCAAACAGGCGCATGTGCTCCACCAGCTTGGACATATCCCGGTTCAGGCACAGGATGTTGCCGTAGCGCATGGTGAGGAAGACGTCGCTGTTGATGCAGAATACATGGTGAATGGGCAGGACGTTTAAGAATACCTGGTTGCCGTCGATCCCGGCCTCCGTGGTGCAGAATACATTGTCGATCAGGTTTCCCTGGGAGAGCATGACGCCCTTTCCCTGCCCGGTGGTGCCGGAGGTGAAGAGAATCATGGCCAGCTCGCGGGTGTCGATGTGGGGAGTGATCTCCTGGCCGGCGTACTGTTTCAGAATGTTGTCAGAGCAGGGCACGTGGCGGCCGTGCTGCAGGGATATATAGTCGGTGATTCTGGGGCAGCGCTCCTTGGCCCCGTCCACCAGGGAGCGGTGTTCCCAGTCGTAGAAGAGAATGTCCACGTCGGAGCGGGTCAGACAGTCGCAGAAGGTGTCCAGGTTCACCTGGATGTCCAGGGGCACGGACACGCAGCCGGCGCTCATGATGCCCAAGAGGGCGGCCAGATAGTGGTGGCTGCTGCTGCCCATGAGGCCCACATGGAGCCTGCGTCCCGCCTGCCGGCTCTTCTCCGCCACCCAGGCGGCGATGGCCATGCAGTCGGCGGCAAATTGTTTATAGGTGACGTCATAGACCACGTCATTTTCTTCATAGCGGAGAAATACATGATCTTTGAATTCATCTCCGGTGTTCTTCACCAGATCGTAAATGGTCTTTGTGTTCTGACCTGTGATCATTTTTTGTCCCCCTTAAAGTTTAAAAGAGAATCCTGCCCCGCAGGATTCTCCGCCTGCGGAGCGTTTTTATTTAAGGTTTGCATCATAAGTATAGCACAGGGTCAGGGCCGGTACAATGAAGAAAACGTAAATTTATTGACAGTTTTCCAGCATATGTTCAATAAATATGCCATATCCCCGGGAGGAATCCTGGATGAACACGTGGGTGACGGCGCCGATGAGCCTGCCGTCCTGGATGATAGGGCTGCCGGACATGCCCTGGACGATGCCGCCGGTGAGGGCGAGAAGTTCCGGGTCGGTGACGCGGATCACCATGCTCTTCCCGGTCTTTCCGGCGCTGTAATCCACCCGCTCAATTTCGATGGCGTAGTCCTTTGGCGTCCCGGACACGCTGGAGCGGATGACGGCGGGGCCTTCCCGGACATCCTGCTTGTAGCCGATTTCCAGGGGCTCTGCCTCCAGCTGGTCCGCGAAGCGGGCGTCCACGGCGCCGAACACCCCCTCCTCCGTGTTGGCGGCGATGGAGCCCAAGGAGGAGCCGGGGCCGTAGTAGATGACGCCGGACATGACCCCCGGCTTCCCGGCGCTTCCCTTCTCAATGCCCATGATGGCGGTCTCGTAGAGGGAGCCGTCCTGGATCTGCACCAGCCGCCCGGTGTCGGTGTCGCTGATCCCGTGCCCCAGGGCGCCGAACCGCCCGTTTGTGTCCACATAGGTCATGGTGCCGATGCCCTGGGTGTCGTCCCGGACCCAGACCCCCAGCTTGCAGCTGCCGCCGCTGTCCCGGGCGGGGGTGACCTTCACGTCAAATTCCTGGTCCTGGCGGCGGACGGAGAGAACCATCTCCCGGCCGGAGGAGGCCTCCACCGCCCGGATCAGATCCTCCTTGGATTCCAGGGGGACGCCGCCTGCCGCCAGGATATAGTCGCCGCTCTGGAGAATCCCCAGGGACGGCTCCGAGGAGGAGCCGTCGGGGCCGGCCACCTCCCCGGTTCCGATCACCATCACCCCGTCAGATTTCAAGTAGATGCCCACGGGGAGGCCGCAGGGGACGGCGTACTGGGTGTCCACCACGTCCACCTGGATGTTTTTCAGGGGGAAAATACCGAACAGCTTCAAGTTCAGCTGGTAGCTGCCCTTGTCGCTGGCGTACATGGTGAAGGTCTGGTCCCGGGTGATGCGGATCTCCTCCGCCGGGATGTCCGAGCCGTTGCCCAGAGCTACCTCCTCGCTCTCTGAAAAGAGGGTGGAATCTATGAGGCCGGGAAAGCGGAAGGCTTCCACCTGGTCCTCCACGATGGAAAAGTGGTCCGGGATCATCCGGTCCGCATACCAGACGGTGAAGGCTGCGGCGGCCAGGCCGCCGGCCAGAAAGGTTTTCAACATGTACTTTTTAAATCTCCGCAATCCGGTCATTTGATTTACCTCCTCACATTTTTGCGCTCCGGTTCTAGTATGCGGAGGAAAGAGAAAATCACTCTGCTATTTTTTGGCGGGATGCAACACATTTCACCGCGATTCGTCTTAATCCGCGTGCGCGTGTCGAAGATTGCGATGAAATATCGTTGCAACTGCCGAAAAATGATGCCTATAATACACCTGATGAGAGGAAAAAGAGGAGGAAAATGGATATGACCGATATCAACATTGCAATTGCCGATGATAATCCCCAGACTTTGAGCCTGCTCGGGGAAATTCTGGAACAGGAGGAGGGATTCCATGTTGTGGGAAGGGCGGAAAATGGGGAGGACGCCTACAACATGATCGTAAAAACCAGGCCGGACGTGGTTCTTCTGGATATTATCATGCCCCGCCTGGACGGGATTTCTGTGATGGAGCGGGTGAGAAAGCAGAGCGGTCTGGAAAAGATGCCCTCTTTTATCATGGTGACGGCGGCGAGCAGCGAGAGCGTGACGTCGGAGGCGTTCGCCAAGGGAGCCAATTACTATATTATGAAGCCCTTCAGCCGGGACACGGTAGTGGACAAGGTGAGGCGCCTGGGGAGAGGGGAGGACGTCAGGGAGATCCCTCTGGCCGGCGTGAGAAAGGTGAAGCCCTATTTAAATCGGGAGGAGTATATGGCCCAGAATCTGGAGCAGGACGTGACCCAGATGCTCCACGAGATCGGGATTCCGGCCCACATCAAGGGATACCAGTATCTCAGGGATGCCATCGCCATCTCCGTCCAGGAGCAGGATATGCTGACCTCGGTGACCAAGATCCTCTATCCCAGCATCGCCAAGAAGCACCACACCACTCCCAGCCGGGTGGAGAGGGCCATCCGCCATGCCATCGAGGTGGCCTGGAGCCGGGGAAAGATGGACACCATCAACGAGATTTTCGGATACACGGTGAGCAACGGGAAGGGGAAACCCACCAATTCCGAGTTTATCGCCCTGATCGCCGACAAGATCCGCCTGGATTACAAGCGGCTGCCGTGAGAGAGCTGCTGTTTTCTGAAAAAAAGGCTTTCTAATTTCCCTTCTGTATTGTATACTATAGGTATGCAGCCCGCGGTCTGAACGGGGGTTTTGTAAAAGGAGGGTTATCTTGTGAAAAAGATATTGTTTGTTGCTTCGGAAGCGGTGCCGTTTATCAAGACAGGTGGTCTGGCAGACGTTGTGGGATCTCTGCCAAAGTGCTTTGACAAGGAATATTACGACGTGAGAGTCATGATTCCCAAGTATCTTTGTATCAAGGAAGAGTGGCGCAACCAGATGACCTACATCGATCATTTCTACATGGATTATCTGGGACAGAGCCGCTATGTGGGAATTCTGCAGTACGTGTATGACGGAATTACTTATTATTTTATAGACAACGAGGGCTATTTCTGCGGACCTAAGCCCTACGGGGACTGGTATTTTGACCTGGAGAAATTCTCCTTCTTCTGCAACGCGGCTCTCTCCGCCCTGCCGGTGATCGGATTCCAGCCGGATGTGGTGCACTGCCATGACTGGCAGACGGGACTGATCCCCGTGTATCTGAAGGACCGCTTCCACGGGGGAGAGTTCTTCCGCAACATGAAGTCCGTGATGACGATCCACAACTTAAAGTTCCAGGGCGTGTGGGATGTGAAGACCATCCAGAGATTCTCCATGCTGCCGGACTACTATTTTACCCCGGATAAGCTGGAGGCATACAAGGACGGCAACCTGTTAAAGGGCGGCATCGTCTACGCCGACGCCATCACCACCGTGAGCAACACCTACGCGGAGGAGATCAAGATGCCCTTCTACGGCGAGGGACTGGACGGGCTGATGAGAGCCAGAGCGGGCAGCCTGCGGGGCATCGTGAACGGCATCGACTACGACGAGTTCAACCCGGAGACGGACAAGTTCATCGCCCAGAATTACAACGCCAGAACCTTCCGCAAGGAGAAAGTGAAGAACAAGACAGCCCTCCAGCAGCAGCTGGGACTGCCGGTGGACGAGAAGAAATTTATGGTGGGCATCGTGTCCCGCCTGACGGACCAGAAGGGGCTGGATCTGATCCAGGCCGTGATGGACGAGATGTGCAGCGACGATATGCAGCTGGTGGTGCTGGGAACCGGCGACGAGAAGTACGAGAACATGTTCCGCCACTACGACTGGAAGTACCACGATCGGGTTTCCGCCCAGATCTACTACTCCAACGAGCTGTCCCACAAGATCTATGCGGGCTGCGACGCCTTCCTGATGCCGTCGCTGTTTGAGCCCTGCGGCCTGTCTCAGCTCATGGCCCTGCGCTACGGCACAGTGCCCATCGTCCGCGAGACCGGCGGACTGAAGGATACGGTGGAGCCCTACAATGAGTACGAGAGCACCGGCACCGGATTCTCCTTCGCCAACTACAACGCCCACGAGATGCTGAGCAGCATTCAGTACGCCAAGTACGTATATTACAATAAAAAGCGGGAGTGGAACAAGATCATTGACCGGGCGATGGCTAAGGATTTCTCCTGGAACACCTCCGCCCTGAAGTATCAGGAACTCTATGACTGGCTGATCGGATATTGACAAGAGGAATAATGACTGGATTAATGGAATTACTGGGTAATCAGGTATTTATGAGTGCCGTCGTGGGCTGGGTGGTGGCCCAGCTACTGAAGACCATCATCGACTGCGCTCTGAACAAGAGCTTTTCCCCGGAGCGGCTCTACGGCTCCGGGGGGATGCCCAGCTCCCACTCCTCCACGGTCTGCGCCCTGACTACGGCCTCGGCATACCGCTACGGCCTGGGCTCTGCGGAGTTCGCCATCAGCTTTGTGCTGGCGGCGGTGGTGATGTACGACGCCATGGGAGTGCGCCGGGAGACGGGCAAGCAGGCCAAGCTGCTGAACCTGATTATGGAACAGGATTTTTTCAAATTTGACAATGAACTTTTTCAGAAGAGACTGAAAGAATTTGTAGGGCACTCGCCCCTCCAGGTGGCGGCCGGCGCGGTTCTTGGCATCCTGCTGGCGGTCGGAATGGAGTATCTGTATGTCTGAGAGAAAAGGCTGTGGAGGGAATGTCCATGGCCTTTGCTTGCGTCAGGGGCAGCAGAGGAGAGAAGAGGACAGAAGAATGAGAATCATACTGGCGTCTGGATCTCCCAGACGGAAGGAACTGCTGGAGCAGATCGGCATCACCCCGGAGGTGATGCCCAGCCATAAGGAGGAGAAGACGGAGAGCCGCATCCCAGATGAGGTGGTGCGGGAGCTCTCCGCCCAGAAGGCGGAGGACATCGCGGGGAGACTCGCGGGGACGGGGCTTCTGGTGATCGGGGCCGACACGGTGGTGGCCTCGGAAGGGCGGATCCTGGGGAAGCCGGGGTCCCAGGAGGAGGCGTACCGGATGATCGCCTCCCTGGCGGGAAAATGCCACCAGGTGTACACGGGGGTCACCCTGATCTACGTGGACGAGGCCGGGGACAGGAGGAGCTGCACCTTCGCGGAGGAGACGAACGTGTACGTCTTCCCCATGGAGGAGGAGGAGATCCGCGCCTACGCCGCCTGCGGGGAGCCCATGGACAAGGCGGGCGCCTACGGGATCCAGGGACGATTTGCGGCCTATGTGGAAAAGATAGAGGGAGATTACAACAATGTGGTGGGCCTTCCGGTGGGGCGGCTCTGCCAGGAGATCAAGAGATTGACAGGAGGAAAAAAACGATGATCAGACTTGTGGTGACAGATATTGACGGAACGCTTCTTCCGGAGGGGACGCACACCCTGAATCCAGAGTATTTTGAGGTGATTGAGAAGCTGAGGGAGCGGGGGATGCAGTTTGCGGCCGCCAGCGGGAGGCATTGGAAGAGCATCGACCAGCTCTTCGGCCCGGTGCGGGACAAGATTTTCTATATCGCGGACAACGGCGCCTACCTGGGAACCAGCAAGCGGGATCTGTTTGTCCACACTCTTCCCAGGGACATCGCCATGGACATTATCCGGGAGGCGAGAAAGCTGGACGGCGTGGAGGTGGCGGCCAGCTGCGCCAACGAGGCCTACATGGAGATCCAGGGAAGAACCTGGAAATGGCTGCAGGAGGGCTACCAGTACAGCATGCACCTGATCGACGACCTGACCAAGGTGGAGGACGGGATCATCAAGCTGGCTCTGGACTGCCCCAGCCATGTGGATCAGATCGCGGCGAATTTCCGGGAGAAATTCGGGGACAAGGTGCGGATGGCCGTGTCTGGGGACACCTGGCTGGACATCATTCCCCTGGAGGCCAACAAGGGCCTGGCGGTGAAGGAACTGCAGGAGAGCTTAAATATCCGCCCGGAGGAGACCATCGCCTTCGGGGATCAGCTCAACGATCTGGAGATGTTGGGCAGGGCCTACTACAGCTACGCGGTGGGCAACGCCAGGGAAGAGGTGAAGAAAGCCGCCAGATTCCAGGCGGACCGCAACGACAGAAACGGCGTGCTGAAGGTGCTGAAGGAGATTCTGGCATGATCGGGAGAGATCCGAGCATAGCCGGAGGCAGGCCAGGTGCGGGGAAAGGCCGGCGGGCGGCCGCTCTGGCGGGGGCGGCGCTCCTTGGCGCCGCTGCCCTTTTGACGGGATGCCAGGGGGGACTCCCCATCTTCTCCAGGGTGAAGGAGGTGGAGGGCTACCCCTTGAACCAGGCCATGATCGTGGCGGCCACGGAGCGGAACTGCTACCAGGAGGCCTACACGGACCAGCTCTGGGATGCAGTGCTGGACGAGGAGGGGACCACGGCGGAGACATTTCTCTTAAGACAGGTGGAGGTATTCTTAAAGGAACTCAAGCTGGTCAGCCAGATGGCGGAGGAACAGGGCATCGGGCTGGACGGAGAGGAGCAGGCGCTGGTGGCCCAGCTGGCCGAGGAGTATTACAGCGGGCTGACGGAGGGAGATCTGGCCTACCTGGGGGTGACCCAGGAGGACGTGGAGATCTTGTACGGAGACTATGCCCTGGCGGACAAGGCGGTGACGGAGCTCACCGGCGGCGCGGACCTGGAGGTGAGCGACAGCGAGGCCAAGGTCATCGGACTGCAGCAGATCGAGGTGTGGGACGAGGCGACGGCAGAGCGGGTCTGGGCGCTGGCCCAGGAGGAGGGCGCCAACTTTGTGAGCATCGCCAGGGAGTACTCCGTCAACCCGGAGATCCAGCGGAAGCTGGCCAGGGGAGAGGGGGGACAGGCCCTGGAGGAGGCCGCTTTTGCCCTGGCGGAGGGGGAGGTCAGCGGCGTGATCCAGTCCGGCCAGGTGTACTACATCGTCAAATGCGTGGACGACTACGACGAGGAGGCCACCAGGGAGCGCAAGGGCGAGCTGGAGCTTCTGAAGAAGGAGCAGGCCTTCCAGGAGATTTACGGGGAGTACGAGAGCGGCCACACGGTGGTCTTCGGCGAGAATTTCTGGGACGGCATGGACTTTGACGGCGGGGCGGACTGCACCACCACCAACTTTTTTGAACTGTACCGGGAGTATTTTCCGGGGTAGATACGACTTGAAATTGCCGGCCCTTTTCCGGCAGGAGTGTGCGGGAAATGATAGCATTGAAGATTGAGGATCTGAAGGGATTCACCACCAAGCTGTTTGTGAGGGACACCTTCGATGGACTTTGCGTGAGGGAGGCCAGGGTGGCCACGTTCAGCTCCTTTTCCATTGACGGGCGGATCCGCCCGGGGTATTACACGAAGGACGAGAGGGAGGCGGAGGGAATCCGGGAGTACGCCTCCTGGAGAATGCTGCGGCCCTTCTGTTTCTCCCTGATCAAGGGGAAACGGCTGCCGGGGAGCTTTCACATCGAGTTTGCCCTGGGGCCGGAGGAGACGGCGGCCTTCGCGGGGGAAACCGGAGGTAACTGGCGGCCGGAGATGGTGAAGGGGCTGTACCTGGGCGTCCGCTATGAGAACGGGGAGCTCTGGTGCGTGACTGGCCTGTCCCTGGAGGGGTTTACCATGGACCGTTCCCTGGAATACCGCTGGGATGAGGCGGTGAAGACATTTTTGAGGAAGAATGAGATCGCATTCGCAGAACAGTGATCACAGGAGGATAGAGCATGAAGGTATTAAATTATGGATCTCTGAATATTGACAACGTGTACAGCGTGGATCATTTTGTCAGGGGAGGAGAGACGCTGTCGTCCACGAAGATGGAGATTTTCAGCGGCGGCAAGGGGTTAAATCAGTCCATCGCCCTGGCCAAGAGCGGCGTGGAGGTCTGGCACGCCGGAGCCGTGGGCGAGGGCGACGGAGAATTTCTGCTGGACATGATGCGGGAGGCGGGGGTGAATGTGAGCCTGGTCTCCCATGTGGCGGGCAAGACGGGGCACGCCATCATCCAGAGAGACGGGGACGGGCAGAACTGCATCCTGCTCTTCGGCGGGGCCAATCAACAGATCACCAGGGAGCAGGTGGATGCGGCCATGGAGCACTTTGAGGCCGGGGATTTCCTGGTGCTCCAGAACGAGATCAACGAGATCGCCTACATCATGGAGAAGGCCCATGAGAAGGGGATGAAGATCGTGCTCAACCCCTCCCCCATGGATGAGAAGATCGCCGGCTATCCCCTGGAGTATGTGGACTATTTCCTGTTAAATGAGATCGAGGCGGGGGATATCTGCGGCGCCCAGGGGGAGGGGGAGGAACTCCTGGAGAAGCTGGGGGAAAAGTTCCCCAAGGCGAAGATCGTGCTGACCCTGGGCGGGGACGGCTCCATGTACAGGGACGGCGGCCTGGTGTTAAAGCAGCCCATCTACCGGGTGCCCGTGGTGGACACCACGGCGGCGGGGGACACTTTCACCGGATTTTTCATCGGCGGCCTGATGCTGGGGGAGGAGCCAAAGGAGGCCCTGGACCACGCGGCGAAGGCGGCGGCCATCGCCGTGTCCAGGCCGGGGGCGGCTCCGTCCATCCCGGACCGGAGCGAGATCGAGAGATAATCGACAAAAAGCCAGATTTTGATACTGGCTTTTTGAAATGTTTTATGATATAGTGTAGAAGCTGCGCCGCAGGCACATGTTAATAGGCGCAAACATGTGTCCTGCGGCGCATTTCTGACTATTTTACTTATAAGGAAGGTGCAAGATGGAACAATCAAAGAAAATCAAGTGGTACACCCTGGCCTTCATGGCCTTCTCCACCGTGTGGGGATTTGGAAACGTGATCAACGGCTTCGTGTACTTCAACGGCATCCAGGTAATCTTCAGCTGGATTCTGATGTTTGCCCTCTACTTCGTCCCCTACGCGCTGATGGTGGGCGAGCTGGGTTCTGCCTTTAAGAACTCCGGCGGCGGCGTCAGCTCCTGGATCCACGAGACCATTGGCCCCAAGTGGGCTTACTACGCGGGCTGGACCTACTGGGCCTGCCATATTACCTACATCGCCGGCAAGGGAAGCGGCGGTCTGAAGGCTCTCAGCTGGATGGTATTCCAGGACGGAACCACCTACGACAGCCTCCCCACCCTCTGGGTGCAGCTGGCGACCCTGGCGGTGCTGCTGTTCTTCTGCTGGGTGGCCAGCCGGGGAATCAACCCCTTAAAGAAGCTGTCCACCATCGCGGGAACCAGCATGTTTGTGATGTCGATCCTCTACATCCTCATGATGTTTGCGGCTCCCGTCATCAATCCCGGCGGCGGCTTCGTGTCCATGGACTTCTCCCTGAAGAGTCTGATTCCCAATTTCAACCTGGGGTATTTCACCTCCCTGTCCATCCTGGTGTTTGCGGTGGGCGGCTGCGAGAAGATTTCCCCCTATGTAAATAAGGTGGAGAACCCGTCCAAGGGCTTCCCCAGGGGCATGATCGCCCTGGCCGTCATGGTGATGGTCTGCGCCATCCTGGGAACGGTGGCCATGGGAATGATGTTTGACCCGGTTCTCATCAATGAGAGCACGGAGAGCTTCAACTCCTACGTATCCAACGGCGGGTACTGGGCCTTCCAGCGCCTGGGCGAGTACTACCACGTGGGCAACCTGCTGATGATCATCTATGCGGCCTGCAACGTGATCGGACAGTTTGCGGTCCTGGTGCTGAGCATCGACGCGCCGCTGCGGATGCTTCTGGACAACGAGGATTCCAGACAGTTCATCCCCTCCGGCTTGCTGAAGAAGAACAAGTACGGCGCCTACACCAACGGCATCCTCATGGTGGTGGTTCTCTCCGGAAGCATCATCCTGTTCCAGTCCTTCGTGCCGGGAGCGGCGGCGGTGCTGGCACAGCTGAACAAGTTAAATTCCGTGACCATGCCGTTCCGTTACCTGTGGGTGTTTGTGGCCTACCTGGCCCTGCGCAAATCCCTGAACAAGTTTAAACCGGAGTACCAGTTCACCAGAAATCAGGGCCTGGCGTTCTTGGCCGGCGGCTGGTGCTTCTTCGTAACCGCCTTCTGCTGCCTCTTCGGAACTTACGTGGAGGGAGATCTCAAGGCGACCCTGATGAACATTGTCACCCCCTTCGTGCTCACGGCTCTGGGACTGATCCTGCCGGAGATCAAGAAGCGGGAGCGGGCGAAATAAGGAGATGGAAATTATGTACAAGGAAACTGCAAGAGAGGTTCTGGACTTTATTCAGAGGAGTCCCAGCTGCTTCCACGCCGTGGCGGAGATCAGCAGGCAGCTGGAGGCCGCCGGCTTTAAACGGCTGAGGGAGACGGAAAAATGGTTGGTGGAGAAGGGAGGGGCCTACTACACCACCCGCAACGGTTCCTCCCTCATCGCCTTCCGCGTGGGGAGAGAGCTGGACGACTACCATTTCCAGGTGACCTCCTCCCACTGCGACTCCCCCACCTTCAAGGTGAAGGAGATGGCGGAGGTGAAGGGAAAGGGCGGTTACCTGCAGCTGAACACGGAGGGCTACGGCGGGATGATCTGCTCCACCTGGATGGACCGTCCTCTGTCCCTGGCCGGACGTGTGCTGGTGAGGGAGGGAAGCGCCATCACCTCCCGCCTCCTGGCCTTTGACCGGGATCTGCTCATCATCCCCAGCGTGGCCATCCACATGAACCGGAATGTGAACGACGGGGCCGCCTACAACAAGCAGGTGGACATGCTGCCCCTGTTCTCCGCCGGGGAGTGCGGGGAGAACAGCTACCGCAGGCTCCTGGCGGAGGAGCTGGGCGTGGAGGAGGAGGCCATCCTGGGCTCCGACATGTACCTCTACAGCCGCACCGCCCCCTCCATCTGGGGGGCGGCGGAGGAGTTCATCTCCTCCCCCAAGCTGGACGACCTGCAGTGCGCCTACACGTCCTTGAAGGCCATGATCCAGGGGGAGAATGACCACTGCGTCACCGTGTACGCCTGCTTCGACAACGAGGAGGTGGGCTCCGGCACCAAGCAGGGCGCCTGCTCCACCTTCCTGCGGGATGTGCTCCAGCGGCTGAATGCCGGGCTGGGCTTTGACGGGGAGGACTACTGCCGGGCGGTGGCGGGGAGCTTTATGGTCTCCTGCGACAACGCCCACGCCGTCCACCCCAACCACCCGGAGAAGACGGACGGGGAGAACTGCACCTGGATGAACAAGGGCATCGTGGTGAAATTCTCCGCCAACCAGAAGTACACCACCGACGGGATCAGCAGCGCCGTATTCTCCGGCATCTGCAGGGATGCCGGGGTGCCGGTCCAGTATTTTGCCAACCGCAGCGACAGCGTGGGCGGCAGCACCCTGGGCAATCTATCCTCCCAGAAGGTGTCTATGCACACCGTGGACGTAGGCCTGCCCCAGCTGTCCATGCACTCCGCCTACGAGACGGCGGGAATCCGGGATTCCCAGTACATGGTGGACGGCCTGACCGCCTTCTACCGCACAAACCTGCACATCACTGACAGCGAGACATTTGTCATGGACAAATAAGCTGCGGGGGCGTGCTGCAAAATGCCGGCGGCATTTTGCAGCACGCCTCTTTTTTTCTCGGGAAAAAGCCGCTATAATGTTGGATAAGAGGGGGACTCCGGTCCCCAAATCCTGACGAGAGAAAGCGGGGGAAGGGTATGAAAATGAGAAAGAGGATCTGCAGCGCCGTGCTGGCGCTCTCCATGACGCTGCAGCTTGCTGGCTGCCTGTTGCGGCCGGAGGAGGAGCTTGCGGATGTCGTCCAGATGGTGGAGAGGCTGACGGGCGTGGACTTAGGCATCGGGGGAGAAGACAGGGAGGAAATCTCCTCGGACGGGGAGGTTCAGGCGGCTCCCGACTGGTATGTGAGCGACTCCATGACGGGAGTGCGGCCGGAGGAGGAGATCCCGGCAGCGGACGAGGAGGAGGCCCTGGCGGCGGCCGTCCAGCTGGCGGGAGTCCAGGGGGATGCCGGGGCATCCCTGGCCCAGAGACAGGTGACGGAGACGCCGGGCCACACCTTCTACCAGTATTCCCAGATGTATGAGGGGATTCCGGTGTACGGCCGGCGGGTGAGCCTGGCGGCGGCGGACGGAACCGTCTCCTTCATGACGGGAAATTACGC
>DXEU01000091.1 GCA_019114845.1 Candidatus Lachnoclostridium stercoripullorum
ACTGCATGATGGAATCCATATTCCAAAAAACAATCTTTGTCCTTGTCATGTGGGTATCTCCTCTTTGCCTCTGTAAATTATGGTCTCTTCTTCCGTACACACTATATTATAAACGTGCCCTCGCGGAAAAAGCAAGATTTTTTAACAGAAATTTTATTTTTTTGAAGATTTTCCCAGGGGAAGAACGTTATAATAGACAGGACGGAAAGGAGGCGGGAACATTAATGCAAACGAATATCTGGAGCAGATGATCGATCAGTACCAGAATCTGATCTACTCCATCTGCTACCGCCTCACAGGAGACTATTTCGAGGCAGAGGATCTGGCGCAGGACACCTTCCTGTCCGCCTACAAGAACCTCTCCTCTTTCGACGGAAAGAATGAGCGGGCCTGGCTCTGCCGCATCGCCACCAACAAGTGCATCGACTATCTGAAGCGGGCCGGAAGGCGTTCCGTGCCCACGGAGGACAGTTTCTTCATCTCCGTCCCCGCTGACAGCGCATCTCCAGAAAACACTGCCCTGGACCTGGCTGTGCGGGAGGAATTGTACCGCCGCTGCATGAGCTTAAAATCCCCCTACCGGGAGGTGGCTCTGGACTATTTTTATCGCGAGCTGTCCCTGCAGGAGATGGCCGCCAGGACCGGCCGCAACATCAAGACGCTCCAGACCCAGATGTACCGCGCCAAGGCCATGCTGCGCAAATTGTATAGAAAGGAGGACGCCCATCATGGATTACCGGAATCTTCAGCGGGAACAGCTGGAAGAGATCTCCCGCAGTGACCGGCTGGCGGAGGATTTCGCCGACTACATTCAGGAAGATTTTCTCATCTCAGCTCCGCCGGACCTCAAATCCTCCGTGATCCGGCGCTGTACCCAGCCGGATGTGCAGCTGGCCGCCGGCGCCAGAAGCCTGTCCCGGCGCACCAGGCTCCTCCTCTACAGCCTGAAGGTGGGGGCGGCCGTGGCGGCCAGCGTCCTGCTTCTGGCTCTGCTGCCCGCAACCTTCCCGCCTGGGGGAGGTCCCGGGGCATCCGTACCGTTTTATCAGAAAGCCCAGCAGATCACACACGGGCTGAACCGCATTACTTACAACTTTACCGATTGGGAGGTCTTTTTTAATGACAAAGAAAAAGAATAAATTTCTCACCTTCTGCTTCTCCCTTCTGCCGGGGGCCGGGGAGATGTACCTGGGTTTCATGAAGCAGGGAATCAGCCTGATGGGCATATTTTTTCTGGTCTGGGCGCTGTCCGGCATGCTGAACCTGCCGGCCCTGCTCTTTGTCCAGCCAGTGATCTGGTTCTACAGCTTCTTTCACGTGCACAACCTCAATTCCCTCCCGGAGGAGGAATTCTACTCCCTGGAGGACGACTATCTCTTCCACTGCCGGGATTTTCCTTTCCTGAACCGGAGCTGGCTGGAGAGAAACCGGCGGATGACCGCGGCCGTGCTCATCGCCCTGGGCGTCATCATGCTCTGGAACTACCTGATGGATTTTCTCTACACGGTCATGGGATTTCTCGGCATCTCCCACACCGTATACATCCTGTTCCGCAGCTTCGGCACTTTCTCCCTCCGAGGGCTGTTTGCCGTCTGCATCATCTGTCTGGGCATCCACTTGATACGGGCAAAAAATCAGGAGCTTCACGGCGAGAACAAGCAGCCGCCGGAAACTCCCCTTCTCCCCGGGGACCAAACCAGGGATCTTTAATGGGTGTTTGCCCAGGCAAACACCCTGAGGGGCGGATGTATCCGCCCCTCGCCGGGACCGGCCGCCTGCTGGCGGCCGGTCCCCCTCTATTTTATCTCCTCATCTTCCCCGCAGCTGTCCGCTAATTGCCGCAGCCGCATCCACAGCCGCAGCTGTTTCCGTCTCCAGAGACGATGGGCATGGGCGTGGAGGCGCAGACCTCCAGTCCTCTCTGATAGCCGTCGTTGAATCCAGTGTTGTAGCCGCTGTTCTGCCCTTCGTTAAAACCCTTGCTGTAGCCGGCGTTGTAGCCTCTCTGATAGTCGGACATCGTGTTCTGATTGCAGCTGCCGCTGTTGCAGCAGCATCTGCGCCAGGTTCTATTGCAGCACCACATATTCGTTTCTCCTTTTTTCCATGTTTGTACTATATTCTATGTGGACATGGGAAAATCTGTGCCACCCTCACCGATCGCCCGCTGCCTCATAAAATATAGTAGCATCCCGCCACAGGGTTCGCCCCTCTGGGCCGGATGCCAGTATTTCCCGAAAGGAGACGCTTTCTATGGATCGGTATATGCCTCAAATGGCTCCGGCCCCCGCCCTGCGGAGCACGCAGCCGGCGGCCGGACAGACGACACCCCCATCCGCCTTTCCCGTGGGCATGGCCTACGTGCCCATGCAGAAATGGCAGCAAACCTACGATCTGGGACTGGGACTGTCCCGCGGGACCATCTTCCCCGACCTGGATCTTCCTTTTATGATGGGGAGGTGCCAGTGATGAACTATGTAAACAGCAGCAGGGGCTACGTCCCCGCAGCCGCTGCGGCCGCTCCCACATCCGACGCCGCCCAGATTCTCAGAGCCCTGGACCAGGCCAGCTTCGCCCTGGACGAAGTGCTCCTGTACCTGGACACCCATCCCACGGACACGGAAGCCCTGGCCTACTATCAATATGTGAACAGCCTCCGCAGCCAGGCCATGAACGCCTACATGGACCAGTACGGCCCGCTGACGAAGGATCAGGAGCGGTCCACCACCGATTGGACCTGGGTGAAGGGCCCCTGGCCCTGGGAAGGAGGGATTGACTGATGTGGGTGTATGAGAAGAGACTGCAGTATCCTGTGAAAATCAAGAATCCAAACCCGAAGATGGCCCAGTTTATCATGAGCCAATACGGCGGCCCCGACGGGGAAATTGGCGCGTCCATGCGCTACCTCTCCCAGCGCTACTCCATGCCCTACGACCAGTGCAAGGCCGTGCTGACAGACATCGGCACGGAGGAGCTGGCTCACATGGAGATCGTGGCGGCCATCATCCACCAGCTGACCCGAAATCTCACCCCCCAGCAGATCGAGGAGAGCGGCTTCGGCCCCTACTACATCGACCACACCACCGGCATCTGGCCCCAGGCCGCCGGGGGCATCCCCTTCAACGCCTGCGAATTTCAGTCCAAGGGGGATGTGATCACCGACCTAACGGAGGACCTGGGTGCCGAGCAGAAAGCCAGGAGCACCTACGACAACATCCTGCGGGTGGTGAAGGACCCGGACGTGTGCGACCCCATCCGCTACCTGCGGGAGCGGGAGATCGTCCACTTCCAGCGTTTCGGCGAAGCCCTCCGCCTCGTCCAGGAGCGCCTGGACTCCCGGGATTTCTACGCCTTCAACCCGGCCTTCGACAAGGGCGCCATGGCGGC
>DXEU01000092.1 GCA_019114845.1 Candidatus Lachnoclostridium stercoripullorum
TTTACAGTACTATCAAATAGTTATAAAATCAAATTTATGATTTTTATGTTACTATATATTAAATTTATATATTCTATTGGACATATTGCAGCTGCCACCACTTTATTTTGTTTTGACAACAATTTGCCAAAGTGCTATAATTTGGTGAGAATAACCAGAAAAGAGGAAAATACTATGAAAAAAACTGTATCACTGCTGTTAGCCGGCCTGATGGCCCTGACCCTTGCCGGCTGTTCCGGCCAGGATAGCCAGACGGAGACCACGGAGGCCGCCGCAGAGACCACAGCGGAAGCCGCCTCCGAAAGCGCTGACGCCGAGGAGGAGACCACACCGGAGGCGGAGGACGCCATCGGGGAAAAGCCCACAGTGCGCGTCGGATCCTTGAACGGCCCCACCTCCATGGGACTGGTCTACGTGATGGAAGCTGCAGACAACGGCGAGGCCGCCAACTACTATGAGTTCAACATGGCCACCGCGGCCGACGAGATCACCGGCCTGCTGGTCAAGGGAGATCTGGACATCGCCCTGATCCCCGCCAATGTCGCCAGCGTCCTCTACAACAAGACGGAGGGCAATATCACCGTGGTGGACATCAACACCCTGGGAGTCCTCTATGTGGTCTCCGCCGATGACTCCATCCAGTCTGTGGCAGATTTAAAGGGAAAGACGGTCTACCTCACCGGCATGGGCACCACCCCGGACTACGTCATCCAGTACCTGCTGAAGGCCAACGGCCTCACCACCGAGGATGTGCAGTTGGAGTACAAGACGGAGGCCAACGAGGTGGCCGCCATTCTGAAGGAGACCCCCGACGCAGTCGGCCTTCTTCCCCAGCCCTTTGTCACCTCCGCCATGGCGCAGAATGATCAGCTGAAGATCGTCCTGAATCTCACGGAGGAGTGGGACAAGGTACAGGAGCAGGCGGGCGGCAGCTCCATGGTGACCGGCGTCACCGTGGTCCGCACCGATTTCCTGGAGGAAAATCAGGAGGCTGTGGACGCATTCCTGGACGAGCACGAGGAGTCCTCCCTGGCTGTAAACGACAACCTGGACGACGCGGCCCAGAAAGTGGCGGATCTCGGCATTATCCCCAAGGCGGAGGTGGCCAAGAAGGCGATCCCCTACTGCAACATCACCTGCATCCGCGGGGAGGAGATGAAGACAGCCCTCAGCGGATATCTTCAGGTTCTCTATGATCAGGATCCCACTTCTGTGGGCGGCGCCCTGCCGGGGGATGATTTCTACTACATTCCGCAGTAAAACGGACGCTTGCAACCGATCGGACGGGGAGAAATTTTCTCTCCCCATCCGGCGCGACACTGCGAAAAACGGTATGAAACTTCGGCCTGTTCAGGCGGTTTCATACCGTTTTTTAATTGCTTTTGCGAGGAAGGATATCTCATGGAACGTTTCCGTCTCACACGAAAGATCGCGATTCTCCTGTTCTGGGCAGCTCTCTGGCAGGCCGCCAGCATGCTGGTGGGCAACTCCATACTGCTGACCGGGCCTGTGGATGTGCTGAAAACCCTTGTCTCTCTGGCGGTCACCGCCGATTTCTGGAAGACCATCGCCTGCTCCTCCGGGAAGATCATCCTGGGATTTCTCCTGGCCTTCGCCGCCGGCCTTCTTCTGGGGACGGCGGCCTTTCGCCTGCCCTTTTTAAACGAACTGCTCTCCCCCGTGATCGCCCTGATGAAGTCCATACCGGTGGCTTCGTTTGTCATTCTGGCCCTCATCTGGATTGGATCGGAAAATCTGTGCATCTTCATCTCCTTCCTGGTGGTCCTGCCCATGATCTATGTCAACACCCTGGCGGGGCTTGCCAGCACCGATCCGAAGCTGCTGGAGATGGCCGACGTCTTCGCCGTGCCCTTTCTCCGCCGGATCCGCTTTCTCTACCTCCCCGCCCTGCTCCCCTATCTGGTGAGCAGCTGCCGGGTGGCCCTGGGCATGAGCATCAAGTCGGGGGTGGCCGCCGAGGTGATCGGCACCCCCGCCTGGTCCATCGGAAAGCAGCTCTACCTGTCCAAAACCTGGCTGGACACCAGCAGCCTCTTCGCCTGGACTCTGGTGATCATCGCCGTCAGCGCCGTCTTCGAGCGGGCCGTCCTGTTTCTGCTAGACCGCATCCCCTGCGGCACCCCATATAAGGAGGAAGTGAAATGACTCTCACCCTGGAAAATCTTCAAAAATCCTACGGCCCTCTCACAGTTTTAAACCGTTGCTCCTTCTCCTTTGCAGACGGCAGGATTTACTGCCTCATGGCTCCCTCCGGCTCGGGAAAGACCACTCTGTTCCGGATTCTCATGGGCCTGGAGCAGGCGGACGGGGGCGCCGTCCGCTCGGACCTCCCCTCCCCCCGCTTTTCCGCCGTCTTCCAGGAAGATCGGCTCTGCGAGACCTTTTCCCCCGTGGAAAATCTGCGGCTGGTCCTGGGAAAAAGCGTCTCCCGGGAGGACATCCGCCGGGAGCTCTCCCTGCTGCTGCCGGAGGAATCTCTCTCCCGCCCAGTCTCTACCTTGAGCGGAGGCATGAAGCGCCGCACCGCCGTCTGCCGGGCCATGATCGCCCCCTCCGACGCCGTCATCCTGGACGAGCCCTTCACCGGCCTGGACGACGAGACCAGACGGCAAGTGATCGCCTACATCAAAAGCCGGCAGCGCGGCCGTCTTCTGATCGTGTCCACCCACCAGGAGGAGGATGTGGCGCTGCTGGACGGGGAGCTGGTCCGAATGGAGGCGCTGACCGCGGCCGCTCCCCGCAGCGGATCCCCGCTCTGATTCCCTGTATTTACCAGCAAGAACCGTTTGCAATCTCGCCCTTTTTTTACTAAAATAAAAGTATTCAGACTACGATACCTGCCAAGCAGGAAAACGCAGATCAAGGGAGGAAATACGATCATGATGGGATGGATGCAGAAAGACAAGAAGAGACCCCACGCCAGAACCCACACACCCGCAGAGGCCGCGCCCGAGAGAGGGGAGCGCAGGAGAGAGCGGGCTGTCAACGGGGAGGACGGCGGCGACCTCTGCAGACGGCGTCTGGACGCCCTGCTTCACTCACAGAACATACAGTCCAGGGGCGTGGTCATGAAGCTGCACCTGGAAAATTTTAAACAGCTGAACGAGATTCTCGGCTACGCCTACTGCCAGAATCTCCTTTCCCAGATTATCTCCTATCTGGAGGGAGTCTCCGGCAGTCCGGTGTACCGCTACATAGGCGTGGAGTTCCTGATCATCCTTAGAAATGCCTCCGTCTCCCAGGCTTCCCAGCTGGCGGAGGACATTCTGGCCCAGTTTGACCGGGTGTGGAAGGTGGACGGCACCGACTGCCTCTGCTCCGTGCAGATCGGCCTCTGCCCCTACCCGGGCTACGCCGACAGCGCCGACGATATGATGAAACTCCTCGACATGGCTCTGACCCGGGCTTCCGCCATGGGCCCCAACCAGTACACCGTCTACGACAGCCAGATGCAGGCGGATTTTGTGCGCCGGCAGACCATCGCCAAGCACCTTCAGAACGCCATCGACCGGGAGGAAATCGAAGTGCGCTACCGCCCGGTCTACAACATAGAGACCCGCCGCTTCTCCCGGGGAGAATTCGACATGCGGGTGTTTATTCCCGGGATCGGCATGGTCAGCTCCACCGAATTTCTGCCCATCGCCGAGGATTCCGGCCAGATCCGGTCCGTGGAGTATTTCGCCCTGGACCGGGTGAGCGCCTGCATCCGCCGGCTCTGTGACATCGGGGTGGATTTCGACTCCATCGCCCTGCCCATATCCTCCGTCCTGTTTCTCCAGGAGGATTTCATCGATCGGGTTGCCGCCCTCATCCGGGATTACGGGATCCCCTCCGGGAAGCTGGCCCTGGAATTGGAGGAGGATATCTTTACCATGGGCAATCTGAGCGCCAACACCACCCTGCAGACCCTGTCCGCCATGGGCGTGGAGCTGATCCTGAACCATTTCGGCTCCGGCATCTCCAGCGTCACCGGCGTCCTGGATCTCTCCGTCAACACCCTGAAGCTGGACCGGATGCTCCTCTGGCAGCTGGAGACCAACCCCAAAGCCGCCACCGTCATCGCCGGGCTGGTGCGCATGGTGCGTGAGCTGGGGCTGAACATCATGGCCGAGGGCGTGGAGACCAGCGGCCAGCTGAAGATCCTCAACGCCGCCGGCTGCACCTTCCAGCAGGGCTTCTACTACTCCCCCGCCGTCAGCGAGGAGTCCATGACCCGGATCCTGGCCTCCGACCGCGCCAGGGCCCAGCAGATCATCGAGCAGGAGAAGCTGCAGCTGAAGCGCTGAGCGAAACTGCCGAACATGCAGGCGGAACCCCACCACACCCATAGCAAAAACGGATAGGGAAAGCGAACCTTTCCCTATCCGTTTTTGTTATACACAGTTCCTATTCTATTGAGCCGCCCTCAAGCGGGGCCTGCCTCCTCACTCGGCCATCACTTCCTTGTAGGAGGCGTGCTTCTCCAGGGCCGCCGTCATCTTTCCCAGAAGGGACGTATCTCCCAGCAGAATCACGCCGCAGAGCCGGTCGTTGAGGAAATAATATTTCCGGTACTGCCTTCTGCTCATATCCCGGAACTCCGCCGTCTTGTACAGCAGGTTGGGATTCTTCCCGCAGTCACCCGCCGCAAACAGCTCCGTGTTCATGCCGTGGAAGGTGAGTGCCGCCGGAACCTGGGCGTACTCCGCCGCCTCCCCGGCCGCGTTGGCGCCCGCAATCCTGCCCTGCTCCGCCGCCTCCGGCCAGATGGCGTAATTCACACCCTTGTACTCCGCGCAGTCCCCGCAGGCGTAGACGTCCGCCAGGCTGGTCTCCATCCGCTCGTTGACGACCACGCCGCGGCCGATCTCCAGCCCCATCTCCTGGGCAATCGCCGTGTTGGCCCGCACGCCGGCGGAGATGATCACCAGATCCGCCGGGAACTCCGTGCCGTCCGCCAGGGCAACCGCCGTCACGTGCTCCTCCCCCCGGATGGCAGCCACCGAGACGCCGGTGTGGATGTTCACGCCTGCGGAGGCGGAGATCTCCTTCAGCAGCTCGCCGAAATCCCCGTCCAGCTGTCTTCCCATGAGCACAGGGGCCATCTCCAGCACCGTCACATTCAGACCGCCCTTCTTCAACTCCCAGGCGGCTTCCAGTCCCAGCACGCCGCCGCCGATGACCACGGCGTTCTTTCCGCCCTTCATCAGCTCCTGCACCCTGTCCGTGTCCTCCAGGCGGCGAATCGCCACCACCTCCGGCAGTTTGCTTCCCTCGATGGGCGGGATGAAGCACTCGCTGCCCAGGGCGTAGATCAGCTTGGTGTAGTGCAGCTTGGTCCCGTCGGACAGAACCGCCTCTCTCCCCTCCGTGTCCACGGAGACCACCGTCTTTCCCAGCACCTGGTAAATCCGGTTGTCCTCATACCATTTCCCGTCGGTCACAGCGATCTGCTCCGGGCTCAGGCCCGCCACAATGGATTTGGTGAGCATGGGGCGGTTGTAGGAGGAGTATGGCTCGTTGGACACCATCACGATGCTCCCTGTCTTGTCCCTCTCCCGGATGGCCTTGGCCGCGTTGAAACCGGCAGCCCCATTTCCGAGAATCAGGTAGAAATTCTCCGTGTTGTTCACAAATCCCGTCTCCGTGTCCTCCACCGGCACAAAATTCTCCTTGCCCACGCCGCACACCGGGCAGATCTCCAGGGAGGCGTCAAAAATCTCCCCGCAGACCAGGCATTTCACCAGCCGCTTTCCGCCCTTCTTCGGCGGCGCCTCCGGCGTCTTATTCTGCACCAGGCAGCCGAAGCGGTAGCCGTACTCGTAGGCTCCCACCAGATCCGCCTCGCTGGGTTTGAAGCGAACCCGGTAGCTGTCCGCCATCTTCATCCGCAGCTGCTTTAATCGCTCCATAATGTGGGGCACGCCCTCCCCGCTCCAGCCGTAGCTGCCGAAGGCTCCTGCCCATTTCCCCCCGTGGGTGCCCGGGAACATGTCCAGGGTCAGCTCCCAGATGGGGCGCAGGGCCTCACCCACGATGGTGGGGGTGCCCAGGAGAATGCCGTCGGCGAACAGAAGCTCCTCCGACACCTTCGCCCTGTCCGCGGTCACCAGGTCATAACTTCTCACATCCACATCCCCGCTGTCCGCAATTCCGCCGGCAATCCTCTCCGCCAATTCCGCCGTGTAGCCGTAGGCGCTCACGTAGGGGATGATCACCGTCTTTCTGGGATTGGGGTTCACCACCGTGGACCACTCCCTGTAGAGGCGCATCACCTCGCGGATCCATTTTCCCTCCAGCACTGGGCCGTGGCCGGTGCAGATCATGGAGACGTCCAGGGGCTCCACCCGGTCCAGGGCCTTCAGCATAAAGGGCTTAAACGGGCCGATGATGCAGTCATAGTAGTACCGCAGTGCCTTCCGGTAGTCCTCCTCCGCCGTGATCTTTCCGGAGACCACCTCCGGCAGGCAGTAGTGGGATCCAAAGGAATCGCAGGTCACCAGGATCTGCTCCTCCTCGATAAACGTGTACATGGTATCCGGCCAGTGGAGATTGGGCACATGCATGAACCGCAGGGTCTTCCCGCCGATCTCCATCACCTGGCTGTCCTTCACGGGGATCGCCACAAAATCCCGGTTGACAATCTCCTTCAAAAATCCGATGGCGCAGCCGGTGGCCAGAATCTTCATCTGAGGGCTCAAGTCCAGGAGCATCTCCACGCTCCCCGCGTGGTCCGGCTCCGTGTGGCTCACCACCAGGTAGTCGATCTTCGTCACATCGATGACTTCCTTCAGGTTCTCCAGGTACTCATCCCAGAATTTCGCCTTGGCCGTCTCAAATAGAATCACCTTGTCCCCCGCCTTCATCGCGTAGGAGTTGTAGGTGGTTCCAAATTCCGTGTACATGATGATGTCGAACACCCGCAGCTTGTCGTCGATAATGCCAGTCCAGTAAAATCCTTCTCTCAGTTTCAGTGCGCTCATGAAATTCCTGCCTCCTTCGTCCGTTTGATGTCCTTCTGTTACAGTGTTGACCTTACCCGGCTTTCCTATGCCGAAACTCTTCCTATGTGAGGTCCAGCTTTGCCAGGCGGATAAACTCCCCCATCTCCCTGGTCTTCCACTTATTCTTATGATAAAAGATTTGGCGGTACATGGCAACCCCAAAATCTGTCACATCCAGCACCGCCAGCTGCCCCGCGCGCACACTCTCCTGCACCGCAAAATAGGGCAGGAAGGAAACTCCCCTGTTTCTCCGGATCATCTGAATGATAAACTCCGTGTTGCTGGCCTCCAAAAACGGGGTGATGACCCGGTCTCTGGACTCCAGGTACTGGTCCAGCTCCCGGCGGTAGTTCTCATTCTTCTCCGTCAGGAAAAACGGTTCGTCCAGAATCTCCACCAGCCTTAAGCCCTTTCTGGAGGCGAGGGGGGATTCGGGGGAGGTCACGAACACGATGGGCTCCCGCACCTCCAGCTCCTTGTTCCAGTTATTGTTGTAGCGGGGCCGGTCCAGGAAATAGATGAGATCCAGCTGGTTCTTCTCCATCATGGCGATCAGCTCCTTGGGGGTGGCGGTGGTGACCTTCACCGGCACCTTGGGGTAATTACTGCGGAAATACCCCAGCAGCGGCGGCAGCTTGGAAAAGCACAGGGACTCCAGGGTTCCCACATGGAGCGGCTCCGACAGCTCCGTATCCTGGACGATGGCCGATTTTGCCTGGTTCACCTCCTGGATGATGCGGTTGGCATACTCCAGCAGCTGCCGGCCCTGGGCGGTCAAAACCGTCTTCTTCCCCATGCGGTCGAACAGGCGCACCTGCAGCTCCTCCTCCAGAAGCCGGATCTGCACCGTCACCGCCGACTGGGAGTAGCCCAGAAGCTCCGCCGCCCGGGAGAAGCTCTCCGCATGTGTAATTGTCACAAAGGTTTGCAGCTGGCGAAATTCCATTTCTATTATCTTTCTCCTATACTATTAATTTTTTTCAATATAGTCATTGATTTCTTGAATTTGATTCATGTATATGATTATGATATACTACAAACATGCAAAACGTCAATCGGCATTGTATATTTTACAGGCGATGCCGTCCGAATCACAAATTCTTAGACAGGAAGTGAGAAACTATGGCATTTATCAGCGTTTTCGACGTGCTGGGGCCCAACATGATCGGCCCGTCCAGCTCCCACACCGCCGGGGCCTGTTCCATCGCTCTCTTGGCCCAGAAGATGGTTCCGCCCCCCATCACCGATGTGGAATTTACTCTGTACGGCTCCTTCGCCCGCACCTACCGGGGGCACGGAACGGACCGGGCTCTTCTGGGCGGCATCATGGGCTTCTCCACCGACGACAAGCGGATCCCCGACTCCTTCTCCATCGCGGAGAGCCGCGGGCTCACCTACCGCTTCACCGTCAACGACAGCGAGACGGAGGTGCATCCCAACACCGTGGACATCCGCATGACCGGGAAGAACGGGCAGACCCTCACCGTCCGCGGGGAATCCCTGGGAGGCGGCAAGGTCCGCATCACCCGCATCAACGGGGTGGAGGTGGATTTCTCCGGTGAGTACAGCACCCTCATCGTCATCCACTACGACAAGCCCGGGGTGGTGGCCCACATCACCAAGTGCCTCAGCGACAAGAACGTGAACATCGCGTTCATGAAGCTCTTCCGCGAGGCGAAGGGACAGACCGCATACAGCATCGTGGAGTCCGACGGCAGCCTTCCGGAGGACATTCCGGATCACATCCGGGAGAATCCGTCCGTCCGGGACGTCATGCTGGTACAGATGTAAGCGTTCGCCGGCTCTGTCCGGCGCTTATCAATAATTTCTTCACAAGGAGGCTTTTTTATGGACACAAAGACAAGAATCCACCAGATCGCAGCGGACAAGGCGGGGATCATCGCCGACATGAACCATTCTGTCTGGGGTTTCGCAGAGTACGGCTACAAGGAGTTTAAGAGCGCAGCCAAGCTCACCCAGGTCCTGGAGGACGAGGGATTCCAGGTGGAGCGCGGCATCGCCGGCATCGAGACCGCATTCGTGGGCACCTACGGCAGCGGCAAGCCGGTGATCGGCATCCTGGGCGAGTACGACGCCCTTCCCAATTTGAGCCAGGAGGCGGGCGTGGCGGAGCGCCGCCCCATCGAGGGACAGCACTACGGACACGGCTGCGGACACAGCGCCCTGGGCGCAGGTGCCGTGGGCGCCGCCCTGATTGTAAAAGAATTCTTAAAGGAGAGCGGACTTCCGGGTACCGTCAAGATCTTCGGCTGCCCGGCGGAGGAGACCGGCTTCGGCAAGTGCTTCATGGTGAAGGAGCACTGCTTCGACGATCTGGACATGTGCTTCTCCTGGCACCCCATGGACGGCAACGCCTGCTTCCCCAGAAGCGTGGCATACTATAAAGTGCGCTTTGATTTCACCGGCAAGACTTCCCACGCCGGCGGAGCTCCGGAGCTGGGCCGCAGCGCCCTGGACGCCTGCGAGCTGATGAACGTGGGCGTCAACTACCTGCGCGAGCACATCATCTCCACCGCCAGAGTGCACTACGCCTATCTGGACTGCGGCGGGGACGCCCCCAACATCGTACAGGGCCACGCATCCCTGCTCTACTTCGTGAGAGCGCCCAGACTGGCTCTCTGCGACGAGATTCTCACCAGAATCAAGAAGATCGCCCAGGGCGCTGCCCTGATGACGGAGACGGAGGTGAAGATCACCGTGCTGGGAGGTCTGAGCGACAACATTCCCAACCCCACCGCCTGCACCCTGCTCTCCAACGCCTTCATCGCCGAGGGAGGCCCTGATTTCGACGAGGAGGACTACGCCATCGCCAGAAAATTCCTGGCCGCCATGTCCGAGGGCGAGCGGGCCAAGGCCCTGGCCGCCGGCGCCA
>DXEU01000093.1 GCA_019114845.1 Candidatus Lachnoclostridium stercoripullorum
GCCGTCAGGGCGGATTCAACCGTGACGGAAGAGACGGGAACCGCGAGGGCCGTCAGGGCGGATTCAACCGCGACGGAAGAGACGGGAACCGCGAGGGCCGTCAGGGCGGCTTTAACCGCGACGGAAGAGACGGGAATCGTGACAGCCGTCAGGGCGGATCCGGGCGTTCCGGCGGATTTTCCGGAAGGAAGGACGGCGGCAAGGGCGGCAGCTTCGACACCCCCATCCAGACCAAGCCGCAGAGCACCCGCCAGCAGAACAAGAATAATTATAAAAACGATAAATATGACAAGAGAGACCGGGATGAGGAGATGCCCATCAAGGGCGGAAAGGTGAACCGCCATCCCTTCCAGAAGCCGGCGGAGAAGCCGGTGGAGGAGACGGTGAAGTCCATCGTGATCCCTGAGGCGCTTACCATCAAGGAGCTGGCGGATAAGATGAAGCTCCAGCCCTCCGCCATCATCAAGAAGCTGTTCCTGCAGGGCAAGGTGGTGACGGTGAACCAGGAGATCGATTACGACCAGGCGGAGGAGATCGCCCTGGAGTATGACGTTCTCTGCGAGAAGGAGGAGAAGGTGGATGTGATCGCCGAGCTCCTGAAGGAGGAGGAGGATTCCGAGGAGTCCCTGGTGGCCAGACCTCCGGTTGTGTGCGTCATGGGTCACGTAGACCACGGCAAGACCTCCCTTCTGGACGCCATCCGGCAGACCAACGTGACTGCCAGGGAGGCCGGCGGCATCACTCAGCACATCGGCGCCTACGTGGTGGAGATCAACGGGCAGACCATCACCTTCCTGGATACGCCCGGTCATGAGGCGTTCACCGCCATGCGTATGAGAGGCGCCCAGGCCACGGACATCGCCATCCTGGTGGTTGCCGCCGACGACGGCGTGATGCCCCAGACGGTGGAGGCCATCAACCACGCCAAGGCCGCAGGGGTGGAGATCATCGTCGCCATCAACAAGATCGACAAGCCCAGCGCCAACATCGACCGCGTGAAGCAGGAGCTGTCCGAGTATGAGCTGATCCCCGAGGACTGGGGCGGCACCACCATCTGCGTGCCCGTCTCCGCCCACACCAAGGAGGGAATCCAGGATCTGCTGGAGATGATCCTGCTGACCGCCGAGGTGAAGGAGCTGAAGGCCAACCCTGACCGCAGGGCCAGAGGCCTGGTGATCGAGGCAGAGCTGGATAAAGGAAAAGGCCCGGTGGCCACGGTTCTGGTGCAGAAGGGAACCCTCCGCGTGGGAGACAATGTGGCCGTAGGTCCCTGCCACGGCAAGGTCCGTGCCATGATGGATGACAAGGGACGGAGAGTGAAGGAAGCCGGCCCGTCCACCCCGGTGGAGATCCTGGGACTGAACGATGTGCCGGGAGCGGGAGAGATCTTCATGGCCATGAGCAGCGAGAAGGAGGCCAGAAGCTTTGCGGAGACCTTTATCGCTGAGGGCAAGAACAAGCTGATTGAGGAGACCAAGAGCAAGCTGTCCCTGGATGACCTGTTCAGCCAGATTAAGGCGGGAAATGTCAAGGAGCTGCCGCTGATCGTGAAGGCGGACGTACAGGGATCCGTGGAGGCGGTGAAGCAGAGCCTGGTGAAGCTTTCCAACGAGGAAGTGGTGGTGAAGGTGATCCACGGAGGCGTGGGCGCCATCAACGAGTCCGATGTTTCCCTGGCTGCCGCGTCCAACGCCATCATCATCGGATTCAACGTGCGCCCCGACGCCACGGCCAAGTCGGTGGCGGAGCAGGAGAAGGTGGATATCCGCCTGTACCGCGTCATTTACCAGGCCATCGAGGATGTGGAGGCTGCCATGAAGGGCATGCTGGATCCCATCTTCGAGGAGAAGGTGATCGGCCACGCGGTGGTGCGCCAGACCTTCAAGGCCTCCGGCGTGGGAACCATCGCAGGCTGCTACGTGATGGACGGAAAGTTCCAGAGAGACTGCTCCTGCCGCATCACCAGGGACGGAGAGCAGCTGTTTGACGGCAAGCTGGCGTCCTTAAAGCGCTTCAAGGACGACGTGAAGGAGGTCGCTGCCGGCTACGAGTGCGGTCTCGTGTTTGAGAAGTTCAACGACATCCAGGAGGACGACATGGTGGAGGCATACACCATGGTGGAGGTTCCTCGGTAGGAGAATAGAATTCATGCGTAAAAACAGTATTAAGAATACAAGAATCAATATGGAAGTCCAGAGAGAACTGGCGGATATCATCCGCACAGGGATCAAGGATCCCAGGATCCACCCCATGACCACAGTGGTGTCGGCGGAGGTGACTCCTGACCTGAAGTACTGCAAGGTCTATGTGAGCGTTCTGGGAGATGAGGAGGCGGCCAAGGCCACGATTCAGGGTTTGAAGAGCGCCGTGGGCTATGTGCGCCGGGAACTGGCCCGCAGGGTCAACCTGCGCAACACCCCGGAGATCTCCTTCGTGCTGGATCAGTCCATCGAATACGGAGTCCACATGTCCCATCTCATCGATGAGGTGACGAAGGACCTGAAGGATCCGGAGACGGAGGACGGGGAGGAGAACACAGAAGAATAGCAGGACGGGAGAGCCGGCCGCAGAGATCAAGCGCCAGACGGTG
The DNA here is from genome assembly GCA_019114845.1 of Candidatus Lachnoclostridium stercoripullorum. GTDB lineage: Bacteria > Bacillota > Clostridia > Lachnospirales > Lachnospiraceae > Lachnoclostridium_A > Lachnoclostridium_A stercoripullorum. Next base: position 2,591 of record DXEU01000093.1, read on the forward strand.
AGCCAGCTCCCGCCTGGCGTTTGCTGATAAGCCCGGCAAGGGGCCGTCATGCCTGCATGAACGGCCATCGGGCGAATATTGAATCATAAGAAAGGGGAACCGAAATGAGCCTGTTGCATTCAGTTTTGGAGAATAGGAAGACAGCAGTGATTCTGGGGCATACCAATCCGGACGGGGACTGTGTGGGTTCCTGCCTGGCGGTTTACAATTATCTGAGAGATTATTTTCCCCAGGTGGACGTGACGGTGTATCTGGAACGGCCGGCGGAAAAATTTCGCTATCTGAGAGGCTTTGACCAGATTTGCACGGAGGTTCCGGGACAGTTTCAGACGGATCTGTGCATCTGCCTGGACAGCGGGGACAGGGAGCGGCTGGGGGCATTCTCCGGCTTTTTGGGGGCCGCTGGAAAGGTGCTCTGCGTGGATCACCACGTCACCAACACCCGCTACGGGGATGTGAATGTGGTGGAGCCGGATGCCAGCGCCACCTGCGAGGTGCTGTTTGGCCTGATGGACGAGGAAAAGATTTCCAGGGAGACGGCGGAATGCCTGTACACCGGGATCGTCCACGACACCGGCGTGTTCCAGTACTCCAACACCTCCATCCGGACCATGGAGATCGCGGGAAAGCTGATGGCCAAGGGGATTGATTTTTCCACCATCATCTCCGAGAGCTTCTATCAGAAGACCTATGTTCAGAACCAGGTGCTGGGCCGGGCGCTGCTGGAGAGCATTCTCTTTTGCGACGGCCAGTGTATTTTCAGCGTGATGCGGAAGAAGGATATGGAATTCTACGGCGTCACCAGCAAGGACATGGAGGGAATTGTGGAGCAGCTGCGCTCCACCGCCGGGGTGGAGTGCGCCATTTTCCTCTATGAGAAGGAGTTCCAGGAGTTCAAGGTGAGCATGCGCTCCAAGAAAAAGGTGGATGTGAGCCGCGTGGCGGCCTACTTTGGCGGCGGCGGCCACGTGCGGGCGGCGGGCTGCACCATGAACGGGCGAATTCACGATGTGATCAACAATCTCTCAGAGCACATCGCAAAACAGCTGGAGGAATAGACGCAATCTATGTACGACGGAGTCATCAATGTATACAAGGAAAAAGGCTTCACATCCCACGACGTGGTGGCGAAGCTGAGAGGAATACTGAGGCAGAAAAAGATCGGCCACACGGGGACGCTGGACCCGGACGCCGTGGGAGTGCTGCCGGTGTGCCTGGGCAAGGGGACGAAGCTCTGCGACGTGCTCACCGACAAGACCAAGGCCTACCGGGCGGTGCTCCTCCTGGGGGTGGAGACGGACACGGAGGACGCGGGGGGAGAGATCCTAAACCGCTGCCCGCCGGAGCGCCTGGCCGCCCTGACGAAGGAGGCGGTGACCCAGGCGGTCATGTCCTTCGTGGGGCCCTACGACCAGATTCCCCCCATGTACTCCGCCCTGAAGGTCAACGGACAGAAGCTCTGCGACCTGGCTCGGGCGGGGAAGACGGTGGAGCGTAAGGCCAGGCGGGTGGAAATTTTCTCCATCTGCATCGAGGAGATCGCCCTGCCCCGGGTGACCATGACGGTGGAGTGCTCCAAGGGCACCTATATTCGGACGCTCTGCAGCGACATCGGCAGCCGCCTGGGAACCGGGGGCTGCATGGAGGCCCTGACCAGGATCCGCTCCGGCGTTTTCACCCTGGAGACCGCCCTCACCCTGGGGCAGATTGAGGCGCTGCGGGACGAAGGCGGGCTGGAGAGCCGGATTGTGCCGGTGGACGAACTGTTTTCCGAGTACCCCAGGATGGAGATGAGGCCGGAGGCGGACCGGCTGGTGCACAACGGCAACCCCTTCCGCCCGGAGGCGGGAATTCTGCGGGGAGAGGGAGCCGGGGATTCTGCCGCCGTCTCCCCCGCCCCGCAGGTGCGGGTTTACGACAGCGAAGGGCATTTTATCGGTATCTATGAATACCGGAGAGAGCGGAGATGGTATCAGCCGCTGAAGATATTTGCAGGGGGACAGTGAGATGGAATACCTGAAGGGACTGAAGAAATTTCATATTGAGGAACCCACGGTGGTCACCATCGGCAAATTCGACGGAAGGCACAGAGGCCATCAGAAGCTGCTCCGGGAGATGATGCGGCTGAAGCGGGAGAGAGGGCTGAAGGCGGCGGTGTTCACCTTCAGCCGGATTCCCGGGAGCGTGGTGACCGGCGAGAAGAAGACCGCCATCTCCACCAACGAGGAGAGACGCCGCAACATGGAGGAGGCGGGGGTGGACTACCTCATCGAGTACCCGTTTACGGAGCAGGTGGCCCACATGTCCCCGGAAGACTTTGTGGAGAAGGTGCTGGTGGGGGAGATGAACGCCAGGATTGTGGTGGCGGGGCCGGACTGCAGCTTCGGCTACAGGGGAGCCGGCGACGCCGCTCTGCTCCGAAAAATGGGTCCGGAGCTGGGGTTCGAGACGGTGATCATCGAGAAGGCCCAGGAGGACCACCGGGATATCAGCAGCACCTACATCCGGGAGGAGCTGGATAAGGGAAACGTGCGCAAGGCCAACGAGCTTTTGGGCACCCCCTACTCCATCCACGGAACCGTCGTCCACGGAAACCACATCGGCGGGCCTCTCCTGGGATTCCCCACGGCCAATATTCTCCCGCCGCCGGAGAAGCATCTGCCCATGTTCGGGGTCTACGTGTCCCGCACCAAGGTGAACGGGAAACTCTACGGGGGCGTGTCCAACGTGGGGAAAAAGCCCACGGTGGGCGGCGATTCCCCGGTGGGGGTGGAGACCTTTCTGTTTGATTTGGACGAGGATTTGTACGGCAAGTGGATTGAGGTGCAGCTGCTGGATTTTATCCGGCCGGAGATGAAGTTTGAGAGCCTGGAGAAGCTGAAGGAGCAGATTGAGAGGGATAAGGAGACAAGCCTGTATTATTTCAAGAAGAAGGGGCCTGAGCGGTGACGCCGCAGGGCTTCTTTTTTGATGGTCGTGATTGTGGGGGGAGTGGGAGAGGGGGGGCGATTTTGCGTTCCAGTGGCGGGGGCCGAGTCACGCAAAATCAGCCCCCCCCTCTCCCCGCCCAGAATTCGCGGGAGTCAAGGGAAGGAGCCCAGCGTAGTCGCCGCTGTGAGGGCTGGGGGTAGGGCTGGAGATTGCTTGTTTCCGCAGTCTGGAATTTGTGATAAAATAAGGGGAATCCAATCTTATGATATGATTTGTAGAGGAGAGGATGCATGAAAACGTTGATTATATATGGCAGTCAGTACGGCACAACTGAGCGATACGCGGTAAAGTTTGCAGAAATGACGGATTTGCCGGCTGTCAGCTATGAGGATGTAAACACGCTGACCGACTGCGAGCGGGTGATCTATTTTGGCGGTTTATATGCGGGCGGCGTAAAGGGCTTAAAGAGTACCGTCAAGAAATTGCCTCCCGGTGTCAAGCTGGTCATCGTGACCGTCGGGCTGGCAGATGTATGTGACGAAAAAAATATCAGCAATATCAGGGATTCCATAAGAAAGCAAGTGCCGGCCCAGCTGTTGGAGAAGGCGGCTATCTTTCATTTGCGGGGCGGAATCGATTACCGGAAGCTGAGTTTTAAACACAAAATGATGATGACCCTTT
>DXEU01000094.1 GCA_019114845.1 Candidatus Lachnoclostridium stercoripullorum
TTCCCGGGCGCATTCTCACAAAAAGCACGACCTTTCCCCCTTCATTCAGGAGAAAGGCCGTGCCTTTTTATTTTCCGCTGTGAATGCACATCCCGTGCATCATTTTCCTGCTCTTCAAATTCCGCACTGCCGCCCGCGACGCGGCTGACACCGCGCATCTGCAGCTTAGCTGTCTCCGCGCACCGGCTATCTCTGCCGCTGCCTGCGGCCCGCAGCCTATTTCACCGTGATCAGCACGGAGGATTCTGCCGTTAGATCTCCGGAGTTCACGTACTGAACGTAGGCGCTTCCCGCTCCCACCGCGGTCACCGTCCCGTCCTCCGCCACCGTGAGCACGCTCTCGTCACTGCTGGCCCAGTGGAAGGTCAGGTCGTTGGCATTCTCCGGGAAGATCTGAGCCGCCGCCTTTGTGGTGCCGCCCACCGCCAGCTCCGTGATCTCCGCCTCCACAAAAACAACCTCTGTGGAGATCACCTGGCGCACCGTCACGTCGTCCAGGTACAGGCTTCCCTCGCCCGCCACAACGTGAAGGACGATGTCCGCCGACGCCGCGTAGGGGGAGGTGGTAAAGTTGTAGTCAAACTCCCGGTACTCCTGGCTCATGTTCAGGTTGTCGTTTAAGCTGGCCAGGTGGGTGGAAATAGTGTTCCCCTCCTCGTCCTTCTGGTTGATCTCGTAGGTGAAGGACGCAGAGTCCAGGGTGTCCGTCTTGTGCCAGAAGCTGAGCTGGTAGCGCTTGTTGGGTTCGACGGAAATGGTCTGGCGGATCACGCCGTCCCCAGCCGCATCCTTCCCGGACTTGGTGATCACCGCCGCCCGGCTGCCGCCGTGGGCATCCTCCGCGTAGCCAAACTCGTAGGAGACCGCCGGAGCGCTGTCCTCCTCGGCCTGGGCGGCATCCCCGGCCTGGCTCTCATCCTCCTCTGCGGGCACGGTGAGATCTGCAAACTCCCAGCCGTCCTCAGCCTCCATATCTCCGTTTGCCAGAAGATTCTCCTCCGGCACACTATCCGGGACGATAAAGTCTCCAAATACCTGGAACTCCCGGATCTGGGCCGGTTCACTCCCGCTCACATCCAGGCGGATAAATTTCACTTCGCCGTCCAGCGCGACCACCGTGCGGTCGTCCTCCTCCGTCACGGCCGCCTCCGCGTAGTTGGCTCCGTCTGTGGAAACCGCCGCTGTGCAGCTCTCCGGCTTTCCGTCTCCCCAGTAGATCTCAGCCGTCTTTCCGTCATACACCCGGTCCAGCTCCAGCACCACGCTCTGGTCACCGCCTTCCGCCGCCGTCCAGCAGGTGTCCATGTCATAGTCGTTCAGCATATAGGGATGGCTGTCCTCAGCCGTGGAGGAGGCGGTCACCTCCTGGCCCAGGGCCCGGTTGTCCATAGCCGGCTCTCCCTCCGCCTCATCCAAAAATTCCAGGTCCGCCCAGAGCATGTCATGGTCCGCCATATCGCTGTGGACCGTTCCCACATCTGTGATCCGGATATTCTTGGTGGTGATGATGTTGTCCACCGTCATCACCTTCATGGAATCGTCGGTGCCTTTGAACGTATCCAGCCACACGCCGTCCTTCCCGTTGGCGATGTTGAACGCATCCGATGGATCCGGTTGGTGAGAAGGACAAACCCTTCCCCCTCCCTCACATCCATGAGAATGGAAGTCCCCGTAAATCCCGTGTGGTACAGGGTTCCCGGCCCGTACTCCGCGCTCCAGCCGTAGGTCCTGCCAAACTGGCAGGTGTGTTCCACCTTTTCAAATAGCTCCCGGCTCAGCAGCCGCTCGTCCCGGTTCAGCCAGACACTCACAAAGTGCAGCATGTCGCCCAGGGTGGAGAAGAGTCCCGCACTTCCGCTCTCCCCCATGAGGTAGGCCTTGGAGTCGTGGACCTCCCCGCAGATCCACCCCCGCTCCCCGCTGTGCTCCTGGGGAATGAAACGCCCGATCTCTCCCCGGGGGTGGTAGGAGGTGTCCGCCAGTCCCAAGGGCGCAAAAATGTGCTCCCGAAAACTCTCGTCCAGGCTGGCTTCATCCAGCTCCTCCGCCATCAACCCCAGGAACATAAAACCGGGATCGGAATAGCAGAACCTCTTCCCCGGCGCCGCCTCCAGTTTCGTCCCGAAGAGGCGGTCCCTGATATTGTCCGCAGTCAGGGCCAGCCCCAGAAGGGCCGCCGCCATCACGCTGAACATGGAGCCAGCGTAGGCCAGCATCACAAAGCCGATGATAAAGTAGGCGCAATACTTCTTCAGCGGCAGGTACCGCATCAGGATCGCCATACCCATGGCCGGGAGAATGGCTCCCGCCGTCTTCAGACCCGTCATAAACCACGCGGGGATGAAGGCGTTGATGCTGTTCACCACGGCCTCCCCGAAGATCAGACCCACCATGACCGGGATCACACGGGACATGGCCCAGGGGAGGAATCCCAGCAGGTTCGCCCTCTCAACTCCCCTGTAATCCCCCTTCTCTGCACAGCGGTCCGCATAGTGCTGGAAGAAAGAGTTGCACATTCTTCCCAGGATATCCATCTGGGTCAGCAGAAGGCCGATGGGGATGGCCAGGGCGATGCCGTACTCCGCCCCCTCACCGGAAATAATGGCGAAGGTCGTTCCCATGATTGCCCCGGACAGATAGTCCGGAACGGTCGCTCCTCCGTAGGTGGCCACCCCCAGCGTCATCAGCTGAAGCGTCGCCCCGATGATCAGGCCGGTCTGCAGATCTCCCAGCAGAAATCCCACAAACGTGGCCGCAAACAGCGGGGTGTAAATCCCGCACTGAATAGAAATCTGGTCCGCCACGGCGATGACCGTGTACAGAACCACCAACACGACAAATAGTACAGAAATCTCCTGTATACTGCCCTACTTAAAGACAATTCTTACATTTTGCTTTTCGGCTCGTGCCGTCCAAAACAGCATTTTACCTAATTTTTCTTCCTACATAAGCGCTTATGTGTGTATATTTCATCGTCAAAATAACGATCTCAGGGATAGGAGAATGGTTTTTTCCGCCAAACAAAAAGGCCGCCGCGCAGGGGAGGTTTTCTCTCCTCCCGCTGTGCAGCAGCCTGATTCTTTCCGTCGTCTCTGTTGAATTTTCTCAGATCTCCCTGGTCGCCTCCCGCAGCCAGTCCGCCTCCTCCTCCGTCAGGTAGGGAGAAATCTTCTCATACACCTCCCGGTGGTAGGCGTTCAACATCTCCACGTCCTCCGGGCGCATCAGGGATTTGTCGATGGCGTCCAGATCGATAGGCACAAAGGTGACAAACTCAAACCGCATGAACTGACCGTACTCCGTCTTCTCCGCCTTGCGGCACAGGATCAGGTTCTCCGTGCGGATGCCGTGGCTGCCCTCGACGTAGATGCCCGGCTCGTCGGAGGTGAGCATCCCCTCCTCCAGCACGCCGCTGTCCTGGCGCTCCGGCACCACCTTCCAGCGAATGCCGTTGGGGCGCTCGTGGACGTTCAACAGGTAGCCCACGCCGTGGCCAGTGCCGTGGTCAAAGTTCAGCCCTCTCTGCCAGAACACCTCCCTGGCCACATAGTCCAGGTTCAGCCCCCGGCAGCCGTGAAGGAATTTCACATTTCCCAGGCGGAGCATACTCATGGCCGTCAGGGTGAAATGCTCCCGCTCCTCCGCCGTCAGCTCGCCCAGGGCGATGGTTCTGGTGATGTCCGTGGTGCCCTCGTAGTACTGTCCGCCGGAGTCCACCAGGTAGAGCCCCCGGGGCTCCAGAACCGCCTTGCTCTCCTCCGTGGCGGAGTAGTGGCACATGGCCGCGTTGGGGCCGTAGGCGGAGATGGTGTTGAAGCTGGGGCCAAGGTAGCCCTCCTGCTCCCGCCGGAACTCCTCCAGCCGGTCCGCCACGCTCATCTCGTCCATGGGGATCTTCCCGATATTCTTCTTCAGCCAGTAGATATATTTCGTCACCGCGACGCCGTCCTTGATGTGGGCGCGGCGGATATTTTCCATCTCCACAGGATTCTTCACCGCCTTGGCCAAGGCCGTGGGGTTCATCCGGTCAATCACCCGGCAGCTGGCGTCCAGGTTGTGGCAGAGGGCGTAATTCACGCGGCTCTTCTCCACCATCACCGCCTGCCCGGCGAGGGTCTTCACGTAGTCGTAAATGCTATCGTAGGGCTTCACCGCCACACCCAGGCTCTCCAGGTATGATCTGGCCGAATCGTCCAGGGCCTCCTCCTGGATGAACAGCAGCACCTCCGTCTCCGTCACCGCCAGGTAGGAGAGAACCACCGGATTGCAGGGCACGTCGTTTCCGCGGATATTCAGCAGCCAGACAATGTCGTCCAGGGCCGTCAGCACATGGACATCCGCCCCCGCCTCTCTCATGGCCGCCCGCAGATCCGCGATCTTTTCCGCCGCCGATTTCCCGCAATACTTCTCATCCAAGATCCACACCGGCTCCCTGGAGAGGGCCGGACGATCCGCCCAGATCATGCCCACCAGATCCTCGCCGTAGGCGATCTTCGCGTGTCTGGCGGCCACAGCCGCCTCCATCTCCTCACCTAAAAGCTCATTGATCACCCGGCCGTCAAAGCCCAGGGTTCCCCCCTCCGGCATCGCCTGGCGCAGGTATTCCAGAATGGTGGGAACACCCTCCACGCCCATCTTCTGCAGCGTCACTCCGCTTCCCTCCAGTTGCTTCGCCGCCTGGACAAAGTAGCGGCCGTCAGTCCACAGACCCGCCTTCTCCATGGTCACCACCGCCGTCCCCGCAGAGCCGGTAAAACCGGTGATGTACCTGCGGCAGGCGAAATGCTCGCTCACATACTCGGACTCATGGTAATCCGAGGTGGGCACCACATACACGTCGATGCCCCTCTCCCTCATCTTTTCTCTCAGCTGTTCCAGATGCTTGTTCATGCGTCAACCTCTCCTTCCGTCTGAAAAAAATGAAAATGCTCGCAGGCCTTCCAGATTCCATCCTCGCCGATGGGGGCCGTCACATAGTCCGCCACCGCCTTCAGCTCATCCATGGCGTTGCCCATGGCGATCCCCAGCCCGGCTTCCTTGAGAATTTCATAATCGTTCATGCTGTCGCCGAAGGCCACCGCCTCCGCCGGGGTCGTCCCCAGGTGACGGCAGAGCCTGATGAGTCCCTTTGCCTTGGATGCCTCCCGCTCCACCACGTCCGCGCCCATGCGCCCCGCAAACATGAGAAACTTGAGTTCCGGAAATTTCTCCTCCATATCCAGGGCGCCGTCCTCAAATCCTATGTAGGCCAGGGTCCTCACTCCCTGATCCAGCAGTTCCCTCGGATCCTTAAAACACCTCTCGCTCTGACCCCACCGGTGCAGGTCCATCTCCTCCACCTTCTCCGGGTGCAGGTAATAATCCTCATCCCCGATGGTGACGCCGATGGCGTAGCCGGATTTGTCCGCGTAATCCAGCACCCGCTCCAGCAGGCCCTGATCCATCCTGTGCTCGTAGATCAGCTGATCCCCCACGGTGATCTTCGTCCCGTTCAAGTGGATCACCGCATCCGGGCGCACCAAATCTCCGTACTGCTTGCTGTAATAATTGTCCATATCCCGGCCGGTGGAAAGCACAATGTAAAAATTTTCCCGCAGCCGCTCCAGTGCCCGCATGGCACTCTCCGGGATCTGGTAGTTGCTGTGGTCCAGCAGCGTCTGATCCAGGTCAAAGCTGGCAATTCGTTTCTTCATCCTGATTCTCCTCCTGCTTATCAAACAAAAAATGCCGGGAGCCTGTCTATCAGGCACCCAGCACTTTCCTTCATCGGGGCAACAGGATTTGAACCTGCGACCTCTCGGCCCCCAGCCGAGCGCGCTACCAAGCTACGCCATACCCCGTCATGTGTGCGGCCATCTCCGGCCGCAGAACTATCAAATTGTAATCAAAGATTCTTACCGCAGCACTTTTTGTACTTCTTTCCGCTGCCGCAGGGACAGGGATCATTGGGATAAATCTTCTTTGTCTGACGGCGAACCGTCCCGGAAGCCTTCTGCTCCTTGTAGAGCTCTTTCCTCCGCTCCTCGCTGAGAATGCTGTCCCACTGGGGAAGTTCATACAGCCAGTTGGCCTTGGCCTCCACCATATTGTAGTACAGTTTCTCCGGATCGATCTCGATCTTCACCTGAGTATCCTCATCCATAGTCTCGATGGGATTCTCGTAACCCTTCAGGCTCTCATTGATGCCATCCAGAAATCCGATCATGATCAGAGTGTCCGTATTATATTTATCGGCAAGCTCCTTCACCGTTCCCTCAATCACCTGAGCGGGATCAGAAAGAATCTGCTCGTAAATACCCTTTTCAATCTGGAAGTATCTGCTCCAGAGCTCTTCCTGCTGCTTCTTCGCAAGTCCGTCTCCGTAAGCGAGTCCTCTCCAGTTCTCCAACATTGTTGCCATTGATGTACCATCCTTTTTGTTCTCTCTAGGACTACCTTCAGTAGTATAATACAAAACTCCGAAAAATGCAAACGTTTTTTTCAAAATTGTACATTTTTTTTTATTCAATTGATACGTTTTCCCGGAAACCCTTGTATTTCCGGGCTTTTTTCCGGGTCCTGCCCGTCCCCGGACATCCGCCGCAGCCCCGCATCCAGCCTCAGAAAGCAGTCAGGGCCTGCACCGGCTGCAGGACTCATAGCCCTTCGCCAGCAGTTCCTCCCTGGTCCCCCGGAAGTCCTCCCGGTTCTCCGCTTTCATCTCCTCCACGCTGCCGCAGTCCGGCCGGTGGAATTTCCGCGTGTTAGTGTTCAGCACATAGTCGGCGATCTCGCCCTCCGCCCCTTCGGCCTCCCCCGCAGGGCGGCTGTCCCCCGTGGCGTAGTCGATCTCGATCCCCGGCTGAATGTTGGGCACAAAGACACAGAACTGAATGCCCTCACCGCCGTCCTCCACAGACTGAGCCTCCATCCGCACGCCCCTGGCCACCAGCTCCATCCCCTCAAACTCCGGGGTCACCCGGTACAGCACGTGGTTGCCCGTCTCCTTAATATAGTCGGCGGTCATATTCTCAAAGGGCAGCATCCCCTCCACATTCATATAGCGGGTGCCGGTGATCAGGTTTCTCTCGTTGGCATTCTCCCCCGTCAGCTGAAATCCGATGAGATGGCAGCGGTTGTACAGATACTCGCCGTCCACCGTGTCGTAGCGGGCTGTCTGCCACCCGGAAGGCTTCACCTGGCTGATATTGCCCCGCTCCTCCGTGGGCATCAGATCCTGCCCCACGCTGGCAAAGGCCGGCCCGCACCGCCCCAGAAGATCCAGGGGGCTGTAGGTCTCAAAGGACTCCCATCCCCCGGCCAGCTCCTCCTCGGTAAAATACGGAACATTGTCGTTCAGAACCTGGTAGGGCTCCGCGGTCTGGGCGGCCGCGCCGCCTCCAGACCAAGCTCCCCCAGCCCCGGCCCCGCTGCCGGACCAGTCCCTGGGCAAATCCCCGGGCACTCCGCCGCAGCCGGAGACAGCCAGCACCGCAGCCAGCAGAAATGCGGCAGCCCACAGCCCGCACCTTCTCACGATCCCTCCGACAGCCGCCAGAACCGCCCTCATCTGCGATACACCTCCATGGTAATCTTCTCGTGGGAGGTTCCAGGAAACTCCTCCGACGCGGCCAGGGAAAAGCCGTCCAGCAGGGCCGGGTCAAAATACAGATCCGCCGGATATCTCCGGTTCCAGCGAAACAGCGTGATCTCCTCCAGCTGCTCCCGGTACCCGGACGGGTCGCAGAGTTCCGCAAAGCAGTACTCCCCCTGCCCAGCCCTGTCCATAAACGCCTCGTCGGCGCAGATCTCCCGCCCCGCCGGCAGATCGCCGAACTGCCTCTCACTGTAGGGACTCATCCACAGAGGAGTGCCGTCCGTAAACTCCAGAATCCTCTCCCTGACCGCCTCGTCCATGCTCAGCCTCCGGCCATTGAAAGCCATGCCCCAGCGGTCCTCCACGCAAACAATCAAACGCATCCCATCTTCCTCCTCTGCATCCCGCGCTTTTCTTTTCTGTTCCTCTATCCTAACACAGACGGGGAAGATTTTCAAGAACATTTGTTCGATCTCTTCTCGAAAAACAAGAAAACTCCCCGGCTGCCAATATATTCTGGTTCAAACCGGGGATTTTTCTTTCATTTCAATTAGGAATTAGAGTGCATTTTTATTTTATTCGCAATTAAGAGTTTCGTTTGTCTTATTCAGTCTTTGGCATCAGTCTTCCAGGGTGACGCTTTTAATCAGATAATCCTCCACCTCAAACTCATAATCTTCTCCGTCTTTGGCGCTGGATTTATCCTTAACCATAGAGCCAGAGGTGCTCACCAGATAGT
>DXEU01000095.1 GCA_019114845.1 Candidatus Lachnoclostridium stercoripullorum
GAACAGAACCTGCTGGCCGCATTTGCCGGTGAATCTCAGGCGAGAAACAAATATACCTATTATGCTTCTGCCGCAAAGAAGGCCGGATACGAGCAGCTGGCCGCCCTCTATCTGGAGACCGCTGACCAGGAGAAAGAGCACGCAAAGATGTGGTTTAAGGAATTCCACGGCATCGGCGATGTGGCTGAGAATCTGGAGGACGCCGCCGCCGGCGAGAATTTCGAGTGGACCGATATGTACGCCCGCATGGCCAGAGAGGCCAGAGAGGAGGGCTTTGAGGAGCTGGCTGTGAAATTTGAGCTGGTTGCCAAGGTGGAGGCTGCCCACGAGAAGCGCTACTTAAAGCTGCTTGAGAGCTACAAGAATGACAAGACCTTCAAGGGAGACGCTCCCCTGGGCTGGAAGTGCCGCAACTGCGGATACATCCACGAGGGACCGGAGGCGCCGGAGGTTTGCCCCTGCTGCGCTCATCCCAAGGCTTACTTCGAGAGAAAAGTGGAGAATTACTAATTTCAGATTGTCAATCTGCTGAATGAGACAGCGGGCGTGCCGCAAAATGCGCGGCACACCCGCCTTTTTCTTTTCCTACTCCTCTCTCGCCCAGTCCATGGCCCGCTTTACCGCCCTCTTCCAGCCCTTCTTCAGCTTCTCTCTTCTCTCCGCCTCCATGTTGGGGGTGAAGACGCGGTCCAGGGCCCAGTTTTTTCTCACATCGTCCTTGCCGCCCCAGTAGCCCGCGGCGATGCCCGCCAGGTAGGCGGCTCCCATGGCCGTGGTCTCGATGCAGGCGGGGCGCACCACCTCCCCGTCCAGGATGTCCGCCTGGAACTGCATGAGGAAATTGTTGGCGCAGGCTCCCCCGTCCACCTTCAGGGACTTTAAGGAGATGCCGGAATCCTGCTCCATGGCCTCGATGATCTCCCAGGTCTGGTAGGCCATGGACTCCACCGTGGCCCGCACCAGATGGTTTCTCCCCACCCCCCTGGTGAGTCCCAGGATGGAGCCCCTGGCGTACTGGTCCCAGTTGGGGGCGGCCAGCCCTGTGAAGGCAGGCACCACGTAGGCGCCGGCGGTGTCCTCCACCGCCAGGCAGCAGACCTCCGACTCCGCGGAGGTGCGGATCAGCCCCAGCTCATCCCGCAGCCACTGGATTGCGGCCCCCGCCACGAACACACTCCCCTCCAGGGCGTACTCCGGCCGCTCCCCCAGGGAGGCGGCCACGGTGGTGAGAAGCCCGTGCTCCGAGGCGATGGCCTCTCCGCCGGTGTTCATCAGGAGGAAACAGCCGGTTCCGTATGTATTTTTCACCTCCCCGGGCTCAAAGCAGCACTGGCCGAAGAGGGCCGCCTGCTGATCCCCCGCCGCCCCGGCGATGGGGATGGGGCCGCCGGTCAGCTCCGGAGCCGTGTACCCGTAAATGCAGCTGCTGGGCTTCACCTGGGGCAGCATGGCCGCCGGGATGTGAAAATAGTCCAGAAGCTCCTGGTCCCACTCCATGCGGTGAATGTCAAAGAGCATGGTGCGGGAGGCGTTGGTGCAGTCCGTCACGTGGACCGCCCCCTTGGTCAGCTTCCAGATCAGCCAGGTGTCCACCGTCCCGAAGAGCAGTTCTCCCCACTCCGCCCTCTCCCTGACTCCCGGCACATGGTCCAGAATCCACTGGATCTTGGTGGCGGAGAAGTAGGCGTCCGGGATCAGCCCCGTCTTCCTCCGAACCGTCTCCCCCATGCCCTCCTCGTTCAGGCGGTCGATCACGTCCGCCGTGCGGCGGCACTGCCAGACGATGGCGTTGTACACCGGCTGCCCCGTCTCCCGGTCCCAGACGATGGTGGTCTCCCTCTGGTTGGTGATGCCGATGGCGGCGATGTTCTCCGCCGTGGCGCCGATCTTGCCCATGGCTTCCGCCATGACGCTGAACTGAGCCGCCCAGATCTCCATGGGGTCGTGCTCCACCCACCCCGGATGGGGATAGATCTGGGGAAATTCCCTCTGGGCCATGCTGCACACTCTGCCCTCGTGGTCGAACAAAATACACCTGGAGCTGGTGGTTCCCTGGTCCAGGGCCATCACATACTGTTTCATGCAAATCCCCCTTTTTCGCGAATCTGTCTGATTATTTTATCTTATCACAGAGGAATTTCTTTTACAAGGCGAACAGCCGGCGCCCATGGGTTTGTATAAAGCGAACAGCCGACGCCCCTTTTGTCTGGGACGCCGGCTGTTCTCTGTATTCGTCTTTTCTGTATTCAGTTTCTCTCCGCCTGGATTATTTCATCGCTTCCCGGATGGTCTTCACCGCCTGGATGATCAGGGTGGGCACCACTGCGAAGATCAGGATGGTGAGCAGCTGCCGCACGGACAGATCTGCCACGGAGAACAGGGTCTGGAGTCCGGGCACAAACAGCACCGCCGCCAGGAGCACCACGCCGGCCTCGAAGGCCATGACGCTCCAGGGGTTGCTCATGAGCTTCAGCCGCATGATGGAGTGCTGGCTCCGGCAGTTGAAGCCGTGGAACAGTCTGGCCAGGGTCAGGGTGGCGAAGGCCATGGTGCTGGCCACCACCTGGCTGCCGGGGGTTCCGTTAAATCCCGGCTGATAGAGGCCCGTGTAGTAGGACAGCATGGTGAACACTGCGATCAGCGCTCCCTGCACCCCGATGTCCGTCAGGAAGTCTCTGGTGAGAATTCCCTCCTTGGGATCTCTGGGGGGCTGCTCCAAAAGTCCCGGCTCCGCCGGCTCCATGCCGATGGCGATGGCGGGAAGGGAGTCCGTCAGCAGGTTGATGAACAGCAGGTGCACCGGGGCGAAGGGCACCGGCAGTCCCATGAGGGAGGTATAGAGCACGCTGAGGATGCCGGCCATATTTCCGGAGAGGAGGAACTTGATGGAGTTCTTAATGTTCCGGTACACGTTCCGCCCGTTGGCCACCGCCTTGATGATGGTGGCAAAATTGTCGTCCGCCAGGATCATGGCCGCCGCGTCCTTGGACACCTCCGTGCCGGTGATTCCCATGGCCACGCCGATGTCCGCCTTCTTTAAGGCCGGGGCGTCGTTGACGCCGTCCCCCGTCATGGCCACAATGCGGCCCTTGTTCTGCCATGCCTCCACGATGCGGATCTTGTGCTCCGGGGAGACTCTGGCGTACACGGAGATCCGCTCCAGCTTGTCAGCCAGCTCTCCGTCGTCCATCTGATCCAGCTCCAGCCCTTCCACCGCCAGTCCGTCCTCGTCCAGGATGCCGATCTTTCTGGCGATGGCGGAGGCCGTCACCTTGTGGTCCCCGGTGATCATCACCGGTTTGATGCCCGCCTTTTTGGCATTTAACACCGCGTTTCTGGACTCCGGGCGGGGCGGATCCATCATGGCGGTCAGGCCGATGAAGGTATAGTCCTGCTCGTCCGCCAGCGTCAGCGCCTCCTTCTCCCCCATCTCCCGGTAGGCGAAGGCCAGCACGCGCAGGCCCTGGGTAGAGAAGGCCATATTCTGCTCCAGGATCTTCCGGCGGTCAGACTCCTGCACCGGGCGCACGCCCTCGGAGGTGAGAATGCGGGTGATTCTGGGCAGGAGCACATCCACCGCCCCCTTGGTGAGGAGGGTGTCCTTGCCGAAAATCATGTGGCGGGTGCTCATCAGCTTCCGGTCGGAGTCGAAGGGGATCTCCCCCATTCTGGGAAGCTCACCCCGGATGATATTCTCATCCACTCCCGCCTTGCGGCCCATGTCGATGAGGGCAAACTCCGTGGGATCGCCGATCATCTTCCCGTCGGTGAAGGCGGCGTCGTTGGCCAGCAGGGCGCTGTAGATCAGATACCTGGCCACCGTCCCCTCCATCTTCAGGGCGTCCGACGGAACCAGCTTCTCATCCATGTAGATCTCCTGCACCGTCATCTTGTTCTGAGTCAGGGTTCCCGTCTTATCCGAGCAGATCACCGACACGCAGCCCAGGCTCTCCACCGCCTTCAGATCCTTGATGATGGCGTTCTCCGCCGCCATCTTCTGGGTGCCCATGGCCTGCACGATGGTGACGATGGAGCCCAGGGCCTCCGGGATGGCCGCCACGGCCAGCGCCACGGCGAACATCAGGGAATCCAGGATGGGCATCTGCCGGTACAGGCTCAGCAGGAACACGATGCCGGAGATCACCATGATCACCGCCGCCAGCTTGCTGCTGAACTGGTCCAAACTCACCTGCAGGGGAGTCTTCTTCTCCTTGGTGGCGTTCATCAGGGACGCGATCTTGCCGATCTCCGTGTTCATCCCCGTCCCGGTCACCACCACCACACCGCGGCCCAGGGTGACCAGGGAGCTGGAGAACACCATGTTCACCTGGTCCGCCAGGGCCACCTTGTCCTCCTCCAGCTGCACCGCCTTCTTGTCCACGTTGGTGGACTCACCGGTGAGGGAGCTCTCATTCACCTGCAGGGAATAGCTCTCCAGCACGCGGCCATCGGCCACCACCAGATCCCCCGCCTCCAAAAGGAGAATGTCCCCCGGGACCACGTCCCTGGAGTCGATCTCCATCTTCTTTCCGCCGCGCATCACCTTCGCGATGGGCGAGGAAAGGGATTTTAAGCTGTCCAGGGATTTCTCCGCCTTCTCGTGCTGGATGGTTCCCAGGATCGCGTTCATGATGATGACCGCGAAAATAACCACCGTGCTCTCCACGTTGCCGGACACCATGGAGATCAGGGCCGCCACGATCAGAATGATCACCAGCAGATCCTTGAACTGCTCCAGAAATACCTGGAACGCGCTCTTTTTCTTCGTCTCCTGGAGAACGTTCTTGCCGTGTTCTCTGGTCCTCTCCTCCACCTGGGCGGCGGTCAGGCCTTCCTTCCCTACGCTCTGAGCCTGCAGCGCCTCCTCATCCGACATCTGATACCATGCTCTCATCGCCTAACTCTCCTCTCTGCTTCTTACTATTGGTATGAACGAAAAAAGACTTTTCATGCGTAAATTGTACAAACTTCCTGTACACGCCACGCATGAAAAGTCTTGTAATCCCAACAGAATCAGGATATGCCCCACCAGGCCTTGCGGCCGCGTATGTTGACGAGGCATTTAAACTACTCCCTTTTCGTATTCGGTTTTCGTTTCGTAAAACAGTATATGGGATTTTTCCGGGAAATGCAAGCCCTTTTTGCAGATTTTACAGTTTTTTTGCGCGCCCGCCGGCGGCTCTTGCCTTTTGCGGCCCGGTGGGATATACTGTCTGTTATACATGAATCTGCCGCCCGGGCCCCCATCGGCCTTCCGGTACGGCTTCACACAGGAAAAGGAGAATTTTGTCCTATGGAAAAAATCACCAGCTTCACCATCAACCACTTAAAGCTTCTCCCCGGCGTCTACGTGTCCAGGAAGGACCCGGCAGGCGGCGCGGTGATCACCACCTTCGACCTGCGCATGACCCGCCCCAACTGCGAGCCGGTGATGAACACGGCGGAGATGCACGCCATCGAGCACCTGGGCGCCACCTTCCTCAGGAACCATCCCGTCTACGGGGACAAGGTGATCTATTTCGGCCCCATGGGCTGCCGCACCGGCTTCTATCTGCTGCTGTGCGGGGATTTTGAATCCGTGGACATTGTTC
This sequence comes from Candidatus Lachnoclostridium stercoripullorum, assembly GCA_019114845.1. Taxonomy (GTDB): domain Bacteria; phylum Bacillota; class Clostridia; order Lachnospirales; family Lachnospiraceae; genus Lachnoclostridium_A; species Lachnoclostridium_A stercoripullorum. The sequence continues at coordinate 5,592 of DXEU01000095.1, forward strand.
CCCTGCTGACGGAGATGTTCGAATTCATCCGCGACTATGAGGGGGAGATCCCCGGCGCAAGCCCCAGAGACTGCGGCAACTATCTGGATATGAACCTGCCCATGGCCAAGTACCTGGCCCGGAAATACCTGGACGAGGTGCTCTGTGACATCAGCGAGGAGCGCCTGACCTACCCGGAGTAAAGGTCCGCGCGCTCCCCCGCCAGTGTGCGCTTCGGCGCGAGTGTGCGCAGGAGCGCACACTTTTTTTCTCAATTTATTTTCCGATGAACACCACCACGCTTCTGGGCTGGACCATAAAGCGCTTCTGATCCTTCAAAATCTTCTCCTCCCCCGGCTGGTAGATCCCGTTTCTGGACCCCTCGTCCGTGTTGATGGCCACGTACCATTTCCGATCTCCCCGGAGATGGGGCAGGGCGAACTCGTGTGGCTCCCAGTGGCTGTTGTAAGCCACATAGAAGAAATCGTCGGCGGTCCCGTCCGCCTTCTCGCCGTACTCCCCGCAGTAGAGCACGCCCAGCTGACGGCGGAAATTTTCAAATTCCGGGTACCAGGCCTTCACCCCGTGGAAGGACACGTCCGGGTAGCCGCACACTTTGTAATCCATCACCTTCGGCTCCTCCGCCAGGTGGAAAACCGGGTGGGCCTTGCGGAAGGCGATGAGGTATTTCACAAATTCATAGATGTCGCTGTTGGTCTTCAACTGGTTCCAGTTGAGCCAGGAGGTCTCATTGTCCTGGCAGTAGGCGTTGTTGTTGCCCCCCTGGGAGTTGCCGAACTCGTCCCCCGCCAGCAGAAGGGGCGTCCCCTGGCTCAGGAACACCAGCATCAGGGCGTTGCGGATCTGTTTTTTCCGCATCTCCATGATCTTCTTCCTGCGGGTGGGACCCTCCACCCCGCAGTTCCAGCTGTAGTTGCTGTCGGAGCCGTCCCTGCCGTTCTCCCCGTTGGCCTCGTTGTGCTTCCGGTCGTAGGAGACCATGTCCATCAGGGTGAAGCCGTTGGTGGAAGCCATGTAGTTGATGGCGGCGCAGGACTTGGGGTTCCTGCGGATGCGGTTTACCAGGGCATTGATCTGCCCCTCATCCCCCTTCAACAGGCGCCGTCCGTCCTCCATGAAGCCATCGTTGTACTCCGCCAGGTGCTTTCTCCTGCCGCCGTCCACCCCGTCCCAGGAGACGGCGAGAAGCTTGGTGCGGCTGAGGAAGGGATCCTCCCCGATGAGCTTTAAGGGGGCGTTCCCCACCAGGTGCACCCCGTCCACATGGTAGCGCTCCACCCAGCGGCGCACCGCGTCCAGAGCGTAGACCGGGCTCTCATTCCCCGTGAAGAAGAGCTCCACGATGATCTCCAGCCCCGCCCTGTGCAGCGCCTTCACCAGCTCTTTAAACTCCGTCACCGGGTGTTTCTCCTTCCCAGAACTGTAGGAGGCCTTGGGGGCGAAGATGCCGCCCCCCGTGTAGCCCCAGTAATTGATCTTTCCCGTGGGTTCCTCCTTCACGTAGGGATTCTTTCCCGCCCCCTCCGGCAGGATCACCTCCTCGAACTCCGTGGGCGGCAGCAGCTCCACCGCTGTCACCCCCAGCTCCTTCAAGTAGGGAATCTTCTCCGCCACAGCGGAAAATGTCCCGTGCTCCGCCGTCCCCGAGGAGGAGTGCCTGGTGAAGCCTCTGACGTGGAGGCGGTAGATCACCGTGTCCTCGTAGGGAATCTCCAGTGGGCGATCCCCCTCCCAGTCAAATTCCTCCTGGATGAGGGGCGTGCGCAGGGGCTTTTTCCCCTGGTTCAGCGCTCCCCATTTCTCCCGTCCCCGGAAGGAGGCGCCGTAGGGGTCCGGCAGCAGCTTTCCGTCCGCCTCGTAGGCGTACTCCAGCCCGCTAAAATCTCCCCCCGTGAGAGTCATATTCCAGACATCCCCGGTCTTGTCCTCCTCACGGAAGGAAATCTTCTGCACCGGCGCGGTCTTTCCCTCCCGGTAGAGCACCAGAGCGCAGCTTGACGCCCCCGCCGTGGTGGCAAAATGGTATCCTCCCCTCACTCTTGTGGCCCCCAACGGGTACCATTTCTGACTATCCGCTATATAAAAATCTCCCATATTTCCTCCCTAAGACTGCTGCGCGGCAATCTTCTCCGCCAGATCATTCAGGTACATCCAGCGGTCCATTTTCTCCTCCAGAAGTGCTTCCTTCTCTTCCTTCCGGGCCATCAGTTCCTTTAATTTCGCGTAATCGGTGGCCGCCGCCTCTATCTCTTTCTCCAGGGCGGCCGTCTCCTCCTCCAGGGAGGCGATGGTCTCCTCGATGGTCTCCCACTCCTTCTGCTCCATGTAGGTGAATTTCAGCTTCTTTTCTCTGGGCTTTTCTTTCGACTTCTCCCCGGCAGGGCGGGCCTCCTTCCTGGTCTCCGGCTGCTCCTCCCCGTGGATCCGCTCATAGGCCGCCTGGTAGTCGGTAAATCCCCCCTCGTACTGGCGGATCACCCCGTTCCCCTCGAAGGCGAAGATGCGCCGAACCGTGCGGTCCAGGAAATACCGGTCGTGGGACACGGCGATGACGATCCCCTGGAAATGGTCCAGGTAGTCCTCCAGGATGGTCAGGGTCTGGATGTCCAGGTCGTTGGTGGGCTCGTCCAGCATCAGCACATTGGGGGCCTCCATGAGGATGCGGCAGAGGTAGAGCCTGCGCTTCTCCCCGCCGGAGAGCTTGGCGATCACATTGTACTGGACGCTGGAGGGAAACAGAAACCGCTCCAGCATCTGGGAGGCGGTGATGCGCCCGTCGCTGGTGGGCACGTACTCCGCCACGTCCTTGATGTAGTCGATCACCCGCTGGCTCTCGTCCATGGCCTCATTTTCCTGGGAGAAATACCCGATCTTCACCGTCTGGCCGATGGTCACGGTGCCGGAGTCCGGCTGCACCCAGCCGGCGATGATCTTCATCAGGGTGGATTTGCCGCTGCCGTTGGGGCCGATGATGCCCACCCGGTCATTTTTCAGGAAAATGTAGGTGAAATCCTTCATCAGCACCTTGTCCCCGTAGGACTTGCACAGGTTCTCCACCTCCACCGTGGTCCGCCCCAGACGGCTGGACACGGAATCCAGCTCCACCTGGGCGTCAAACTCCGGCGCCTTCTGATCCCGCAGGGCCTCATACCTCTGGATGTGGGCCTTCTGCTTGGTGGAGCGGGCTCTGGCGCCCCGCATCATCCACTCCAGCTCCGTCCGCAAGAGGGACTGGCGCTTGCGCTCCGTGGCCAGGGCCATGTCCATGCGCTCCGCCTTCAGCTTCAGATAGCCCTCGTAGTTGGCGTCGTAGCTGTAGAATTTCCCCTTGTCCAGCTCCACAATGCGGCTGGTGACGCTGTCCAGGAAGTACCGGTCGTGGGTGATCATCAGCAGGGCGCCCCTGAATTTCTTCAGATAATCCTCCAGCCAGTCAGCCATCTGGCTGTCCAGGTGGTTGGTGGGCTCGTCCAGCACCAGAAGCTCCGCCGTGGACAGGAGGACGCTCACCAGGGCGATCCGCTTTCTCTGTCCCCCGGAGAGTGTCTCCACTCTGGCGTCAAAATCATAGATTCCCAGTTTGGTCAGCATGGTCTTGGCCTGGCTCTCCAGATCCCACACATGGGAATGCCCCTCATTTTCCCGGACGATGGCCTGGAGAATGGTGTCCCCCTCCGTGAAGCGGGGATTCTGGGGCAGATAGCGGATGTCCAGGTTTCTCCTGCGCACCACGGTGCCGGAGTCCGGCTCCTCAAGCCCCGCCACGATCTTCAACAGGGTGGACTTGCCCGTGCCGTTGATGCCGATGAGGCCCACCTTCTCCCCCTCCTGGATGGAGAAATCGGTGTCGTCAAATAAAAGTCTCTCGGTGTAAGATTTTGTCAGATGTTCGATGGTCACAATGTTCATGGCTTCAGCACGACCTCCACGGGACAGTGATCCGAGCCGTAGACCTCCGTGTGGATGGAGGCGCTCTCCAGGCGGTCCTTCAGACTCTCGGACACGCAGAAATAGTCGATGCGCCACCCGGCATTCTTCTCCCGGGCCTTAAAGCGGTAGGACCACCAGGAGTAGATTCCCTCCGCGTCCGGGTAAAAGTAGCGGAAGGTGTCGATGAAGCCGGCGTCCAGGAGGGCGGTGAAATCCTCCCTCTCCTCGTCGGTGAAGCCGGCATTCTTCCGGTTGGTCTTGGGGTTCTTTAAGTCGATCTCCCGGTGGGCCACATTCAGATCCCCGCAGAAAACCACCGGCTTCTTCTCCTCAAGCCCCTTTAAATAGGCCAAGAAAGCGGCGTTCCACTCCCGCCGGTAGGGAAGGCGGGCCAGGCCGTCCTGAGAGTTGGGGGTGTAGCAGGTGACCACGTAATAATCCGGGAACTCGGCGGTGATCACGCGCCCCTCCTTGTCGTGCTCCTCCGCCCCGATGCCGCAGGACACGGACAGGGGCTCCTCCTTTGTAAACATAGCGGTTCCGGAATATCCCTTCTTCTCCGCGTAGTTCCAGTACTGGTGATAACCCGGCAGGGGCAGGTCGATCTGGCCCGCCTGCAGCTTCGTCTCCTGAAGGCAGAACACGTCGGCGTCCGCCTCCCGGAAATAATCCAAAAATCCTTTTGTCACACAGGCTCTGAGGCCGTTGACATTCCAGGAAATCAATTTCGTCATACTCTGTTTTCTCCTTATGTTGTGGCGGCGTCCTCGCCCGAAAACGGCGGATCCGCTGATAAATTTAGTATAACACAGAACCCCGGGGATTGAACAGAAATATCCGGGGACACTGCAAAATTTTGTGCTCCGCAGGATCCCCGGATATCTGTTTTATCTCATTTGCGCTGCCGCGCCGCTTTTACTGCCGCTCCATTCTCGCTGCCGCGCCGCTTTTACTGCGCCAGAAGGGCGTCCAGCTCCGCCGCCTGATCATAGGTGTACTCTTTCCCCTGGAAGGTGAACACCGCGTCCTTGTCCCCGGCGAAGACGTACTCCTGGGTGGTGCTGCCGGAGGAATACTTCACGCCGTCCGGCAGAGACACCTTCTTCAGGCCGCAGTAGGAGAAGCAGCTGTCCTCCATCTCCGTCAGGGATGCGGGGAGAACGACCTCCTCCAGACTGCTGCAGCCCTCAAAGGCGCGCTGTTCGATGAGCTCCACCCCGTTTCCAAAATTCACCTGCGCCAGCTTCTGGCAGTCGGAGAAGGCGTTGGAGCCGATGGAGGTCACGCTGTCCGGCAGAGTCACCGTCCTGACCTTCTGGTTGTGCTGGAAGGCGTGGTCCGTCACCCGCTCTGTGCCCTCGCGGATCACCAGGTCCTCGCTCATGGCCCCTTCCAGGCCGAAGAGGGCGGTGTTGGGGGACTCAGAGCCGCAGAAATCGATGGTGTAGACCACTCCGTCCTGCACCTCCAGGGCGGTATTGCCCTCCCCCACGTCAAACTCCTGCAGATTCGGTGTGGCCATGAAGGAATTGCACTGTACCCACTGGGCTGTGCCGGGCAGTTTCACCGTCTTCAAGTTTGTGCAGTAGCCGAAGGCCAGCTGGCCGATGCCCTGAAGCTGGGTGTTGGACAGATCCACCGTCTCCAGGGCCGTGCAGCCGTAGAAGGCGTTGGTCTGGATATGGTTGTTCAGGGTATCCGGGAACACCACCTCCGTCAGGGAGGTGCAGCCCTGGAAAGCTCCGCTGTCCATCTCCCCCTCGATGGTGCTCACGCTGCCGGCCAGCACCACCCGGCGAAGGGCGGTGCAGCCCCGGAAGGTGGATTTCTCAATGGCCAGGGCGTCGGCGGCGATGTAGGCCTCCTCCAGGCCCGTGCAGTCCCGGAAGGAGTACTCTTCAATCCTGGTCACCGTCTCCGGAATGTAGATGTAGGTGATGGTCTCGTTGGTCTTAAAGGCGTCCTTCATGATGGCCATGGTCTCCGCGCCGCCCAGATGGGCCGGGATCTTCACCTGACCGCCGGGGCCCTGGTAGCCGGTGATGTAGATCCGGCTGTCCCCGTAGTCTTCATAGATAAAATCCCCCTCGGCGCTCTCCGGCACGGACTCCGGGTCCACCGGGGCGTACTCCGGGAGCTGGGGAGCCGTCTCCGCCGCCTCGCCCTCGGCCTGGGCATCTTCTCCCTGGGCGGCCTCACCCTGAGCGGCCTCCTGGGAGTCCTCCCCCTGGCCGCCCACAGCCTCTCCCACAGCCTGGACCGCCTCCTCAAGCCCGCCGGACCCGCCGCAGCCGGCGATGCTCCCCGCCGCCAGCACAAAGGCCAGGGCCGCAGCGGCAGCCGTCCTCTTTCCCTTTTCAAACATACACTTTCTCATGACAACTCTCCTCCTTCTCTATCTCTGTCAGATGTCACTCTGTCAGGTTCGTCTCGCTGGTGATGAGGTACTCATCCACCTCCCCCTCCGGGGAGTCCACCTCCGACATATCGTTCATCCACGCCGCGTCGCTGGGCATCATGCAGCTGGAGTAGAAGAGCACGCTGTAGCCCTTCTTCACCTTGGCGTGGTATGCGGCGGCATCCGTGATCACCGCCTTGTAGCTCCTGTCCTGCCGGCCGTAGACGTTTCCGCCGTTGAACCTGGTCTTATCCATCCGGTCCAGCTCATCCCACATGACGAGCTCCGGCGTCCCCGTCGCCTGAATGCCCCTGAGATCCCGGGCCAGGTACTCCTCGCGGATCACACCCTCCAATTGATAGTAGGGCACCGTCGCCGTGATGCTGCCGGCGGCGTAGGGGGCGATCTGATACGGATCAAAGACGATGTTCAGCCCAGAGGCAGAGAAATACCAATGGCGCTCCCTGGTCTCTGCCGCCGCATCCAGGAAGTTGATCTTCACGATCTCCTCCGGGTTCTTCACCCGGCCGGGCGTCCAGCTCGCCCACTCCGGGTAGGCCTCCGCCAGGGCCGGGCCCATGAGCTCCAGGAACTTCTCCTTGGCCGCCTCCTTGTCGTCCGCCAGGATATCCTCAAAATTCAGGTATGCTCCGCTGGAGGTGTCATAGTTGGTGCAGACGATCACATGGTTGGGGTGGGCGGAACCCATATAGTAGCTGACCCGCTTAAACCGCATGCTCAGGGCCTGGTCGGTGGCGAAGGCATCCTCCATCCACAGATCCACGCTGCTCTCCAGGTTGGTCCAGTAGGTGCTTCCCATCTCCGCCGAGTTGCTCTTGGTATCCTCGTACAGGGCCTCGGTGGAATCCAGAAGCTCATTTAACTTCGCATCCTCGTTGATCTTCTGAGCTGCATCGTCATTTCCGTCGATGTAGACCGTGGGCACGGCCATCTCCAGGCTCACCCAGTTGCTGCCCGCCTGCTCCTTCTCCCGCTCCATGGGGGCGTAGACAGACACCACCGGCGCCGGCTCCGGGAAAATGGACGCCAGGGCCTGGTAGCACCGGTTCAGATTGTTGGCCTTGCTCTCGTACAGGCGGTCGATCTCCTCGTCCGGCAGAGCGCCCCTGCCCTTCTGGTCTTCCAGGACGCTGTACTCGCCCATGAGCCGCGCGTAACACAGGGCCTCCCCCGCCGCCACCATGCAGAAAATGGCGTCATAGCGGTCGCCCCAGGACGATTTATCGCTCCCGGCCGGGCCGGCATAGTCCGCAAATGCCGCCCCCAGAGCCGTTCCGATGTCGTCCATGATGATCGCCTCGCGGATCCGCTCATAGTCGTTTCCCATCATGAGGCGTCCCACATGGCCGCCGATCTGGAAGCCGGCATAGATCAGGGTGGCCTTGGACGCCAGGGCGCCGACTCCCTTCAGCAGGCTTGCCCCGATCCCCGTTCCCATCTTCGCAGCCAGGGACTTTGCGCCCGCAGAGACCTGCTGGGTGATGTTTTCCACAATTTTGTTGATGTCCAAGTCCCCGTTCGTCATGTAGGACACGATCTTGGAGAAATCCCGGACCTCCCCGTCGTCGGCCAGAATCAGCCCCGCAAGCCGCATGTCCGAGGCCTCCATCATGGTCTGAGCGGCTTTGTAGAGCTCCTTCTGCTCCTTCTCATCCGCGTAATCCAGGATGGCCTGGAGGAAGGCCTGCTGCTCATCGTGGAGGCTCACATAGATGCCCAGGGCCGCCGCCTCCGCCAGATCCTTCACTTCCTTGTTGGCAAAGTTGGCGATCTTGACGCCCTTCGACGCTTTTTTGTAGATCTTCTCCAGCTTCTCCGTGTTCTCCTTCCCCAGGATCTGGGAAATCTTCAGTTTGATCTTGCTGGGCTCTGTGTTGTTCTTGTCCTTCTTCAGGGCCACGCTCAGGGTCTGCTTGCCGATGGCCTTGATCTCCGACCAGGCGTTCACCCGGATGCTGTACTCTGTCTGGGACCAGGCCGTCTCCAGGAACCCCTTCTCCTGCATGGCCATGATCCTGGACAGGTACTCAATGTACGCCTCCTCATTCAGCTTCGTGTCCGTCAGGGCGTGCCCCGCCCAGGTGAAGGCGATCTTCACATCCGCCTGGGCGTTGTGAACCGCCGTCTCCAGGTACTCCGCCACCTTCTCGAGGAAATTCTTCTCATCGGCGTTCTCGATCTCGTAGCTCTCCCGGGCCAGGATCCGGTCGATCTCGTCGGCCCAGATGCAGTAGAGAAACTTGTCCCGGTCCAGCAGGTATCCATCGCTGCTGTCCCCCTCCAGGCTCAGGTAGGCCTCGCACCGCTCGTAGAGCCCCTGCAGATATTCCTCATTTCGCTCGTCCTCCTCGGCGGCCAGCGCCGGCTGCGCTCCGGCGAGAACCGTCATGACCGCCGCCAGCAGAAGGGCGGCCGCCCGGCGGAACAGATTCCGACATTTTCCTCTCATATCACTGCTCCCCCTCTCCGCCGTCCGCATAGGCTTCCACGTCCACGGACTGGCTCAGCACTTCCTCCATGAGCTCCAGGGCAAACTCCTCCATCTCCTGCTCGAAAGCTTCCCTCCTGGCAGCCTCCGCCAGCTCCTCCTCGCTCCACTCTTCCTTCTCCCCATCCAGCATGGAGAGGTTCACCGTGACCTCCCTGGTGGTCCACTCCACATCCCCGCTGCGGGTGCGCTCCTCCGCCAGGGCGAACAGCTTCTCCTCGAACTCCGCCTCGTCCCCGGCCTCCTGGGAGGCCTCCTCCCAGCACTCCGAGAAGTACAGGCTGTAATCGGGAATCTTCACGGAAGCCGTCATCTCCACCAGACCATATTCATCCGCCTGGGTCTCAACCGCCTCCGGCTCCGCCAGGGCCTCCATGGCCTTCTGGCTCTTCTCGCTCTCCTTGGTCTGGGTGGACCGCTTCAGCGGCTCATCCTCCTCCTTCCCCAGACACCCCGGCACAAGCGCCAGCAGAAGCACCGCCGCGCATAGCCCGCAAACTGCACACTTTTTCATGATGTTCCTCCTCTGTTCTCTCTTCATTCCCCATCCTTCAGGGATTTAAAATAGAAAATCCGCAGACTTGTATTCTGCCGGCTCACCAGGTAGCTGTCCAGGATGGAGTACGCTTCCCGAAACCAGCTGCCCCGCCTCTCCGGACTCATGCCCCTGCAGCTCTCCTCGTAGAGCTCCAGAAATCTCAGCAGAAGCCAGTCCAGGCGGCTCCCGTCCGCCTGGGTATGATTTTCATCCAGGCCCAGATAGCCGAACCGCTCCAGCTGGCCGCTGAGACGTCCGGCGCTCACAAAGGGTGTGCCGAAGATCAGCAGGTGGCGGATCATGGTCCTCCGGGGAATCTCCCCGAACAGCCGCATCTGGCGTCTGAACTCTGACATATAGTTGATGCTGGAAATATGCTGTCCCACCACCACCTGCTC